>JAQGNE010000076.1 GCA_028291985.1 Polaromonas sp.
CACGTCGGCAAAGGTTTTGTACTCGCTGTTGGCATTGGTGGCCAGCACCATCGGCGAAGTGCCCACCAGTACCAGCGGTGTCAGGTCTTTTTTGCTGTCAAACGGCAGGTTGGGTATCAGCGCCGGGTTCACGCCGTGCGTATCAAATACAACGGCAAAGGTGTAGCCATCGGCGGGTGCGGCGGCTACGGCAGCAGCACCGATGGAGCCCGAGGCTCCGCCCTTGTTGTCGACAATCACGCTCTGGCCCAGCTGTGCTTGCAACGGCACAGCCAGAATGCGCGCCACCTGATCCACCGAGCCACCCGGCGGGAACACCGCCACCAGCTTGATCGGACCGCGCGTGGGCCAGGCCTGGGCCATGGCCGCGCTTACCCCGGTCAGGGCCAGCAGCCCGAGAATCAAATGACGTCTTATGAACATGTAGGTCTCCGTGATGTAATCCTGTCATGGTACGAACAAACCAGCTGCTGCACCCTCAGCGCAAACCCGCGGACCTGCGCGCTGCCGCCACCGTGCTGCTGCTGCGCGATACGCCGAATGGCATCGAGGTGCTGATGACGCGGCGCTCCATGACCGCCAGCTTCGCGCCGGGTGCCTATGTGTTTCCGGGCGGCGGCATCGACGCTGCAGATGCCGCTGCGCATGACCAGTCCACCCGTCGGCCAACCCAGAACGACCTGCACCTGACGCAGGCTATCGCCGCGATACGCGAGAGCTTCGAGGAACTCGGCGTCTTGCTGGCCCGCCATGTCGATGGCCGCCATGCCAGCAGCGCTGATATCGCCAGGCTGGACCGCAAGGCGCCGTTTGCGGCGCAGTGCAAGGCTTTTGACAATGGCCAGGGCCTGGAGCTGGCCGCTGACGAGGTGTTTGTGCTGGCCCACTGGATCACCGACCGCGACCTGCCGCGCCGCTTTGATGTTCCGTTTCTGGTAGCGCGCATGCCTGAAGGCCAGCAACCGGTGGCAGACGAGTGCGAGCAGTTCGAGCCGCTCTGGGTCAGCCCGGCCGAGGCCCTGGCGCGGCATGAGGCGGGTAATTTCTTCATCATCTTCCCGACCATACGAACCTTGCGGCGCCTGAGCGCCTATGCAACCGTCGACAGCGTGCTGCAGGCCTGCGCGTCCGAGCAGCCGCTCTGGACATCATGCCCACGCGCGGGCTGGCTGGGCGGCCATGAGGCGCGCTATATGGAAACCGAGGCGCCCTTCGGCGAACTGGCCCTGGTTTGCCCTGACGGGCAGTTGCAACACACGCTGGACTGGCAGACCGAACAGGCGGTGCCGCTGCTCAAGAACGTCATGCGCCTGACAGCGCCCAACCCGGGCGTGATGACCGGGCCTGGCACCAACAGCTACCTGGTGGGCGACGCGGCTACAGGCTATGCGGCCATTGACCCCGGTCCGGCAGATGTTGCGCACCTGCAGCGTCTGTATGACGCTGCCGGCGGCGATATCCGCATGATCATCTGCACCCATTCCCACCCGGACCATTCGCCCGGAGCTGCCCCGCTGCAGGCGATGTGCCAGCAGCGGGGCAAGGGTAAACCACCGGTTCTGGGCTTGCCTTCGGCGCCAACCGCGCGGGCGGCGAGCGCTTTCACCCCCGACAGGCCGCTACTGAATCAGGAGCTGCTAGCCCTGACATCTATTGGGCTTGGCGGCGAAATGACGCACACCCTGAAGGTGATACACACGCCAGGGCATGCGGCAAACCATTTGTGCCTGGCGCTGCTGGAGGACGGTCTTTTGTTCAGTGGCGACCACATACTGAACGGCAGCACAACCGTCATCGACCCGCCGGATGGCGAGATGACGGCCTACCTGCAATCTCTGGACACACTGGGCGCGGCCTGCGCCGAGCATGACGTGCAGTTCATCTTGCCAGCCCATGGCTATGTGATCGGCGAGGCGCCGGACGCCATTGCGCATTTGAAGGCCCACCGCCTCAAGCGCGAGGCCAAGATACGGGCCGTCATGCAGGCACATCCGGCCGGCACACTGGACGACTGGCTGCCGCTGGCCTATGACGATGTCGACGCACGGATCTGGCCTGTGGCGCGGCGTTCGCTGCTGGCGCATGTGCAGCGCATCGGAGCCATGGCTACCTGAGGGCAGGGCAGCGCCTACCCGACGCAGGCCTTTCCCGGCCATGCTGGCACCACCTCCACCCCACGGCAAACGCCACACCGTAGGCCAAGCCGGCTGGCGCATGAGGGCTTGCACGTTTCCTGCTTGCAGCGGTTTATACTTTTTGCTGCATTTGCCAATGGGCAGCCGGCACCGACCGCCGGTTTGACGCAGCCCGCTCACCGATCAGCGTTTTCCGACTTCTCCCCTGCTTTATTCCAACCGAGGCATTTCATGTCCCCTATTTCCACCCGCCGTTTCATTCAAACTGCAGCTACGCTGGTCGCCGGCATCGTGCTGGCCGCCTGCAGCAAGCAGGAAGCCGCACCGGCACCGGCCGCTGTAGCGCCAGCTCCGGTGCCGGTTGCCGCAAAGGTCTATGTGGTCGGCACCGACGCAGCGTATGCGCCGTTTGAATCGCAAAACGAAAAAGGCGAGATCGTCGGCTTTGACATCGACGTCGTCAAGGCAGTGGCGGCAAAAGGCGGTTTTGAAGTCAAGTTTGTCAACACACCATGGGAAGGCATTTTCAATGCCCTGAACCAGGGCGACCGCGACCTGCTGGTGTCTGCGGTGACGATCACCGATGAGCGCAAGCAGACGATGGACTTTTCGGCGCCGTACTTCGATGCGCAGCAACTCATTGCGGTCAAGGGTGACTCGAAAGTCACCAAGTTTGACGACTTGAAAAAGCTGAAAGTTGGCGTGCAGACTGGCACCACTGGCGACGAGGCCATCACCAAGCTGCAAGGCAAGGACAGCGCCAACATCAAGCGCTTTGAATCCACCCCGCTCGCACTGAAGGAACTTGAAGCCGGCGGCGTCGATGCGGTGGTGGCCGACAACGGCGTGGTGATCCATTACGTCAACAACAATGCAGGCAGCAAGTTCAAGACTGTTGCCGACGCGTCCTTCACGCCCGAGCAATACGGCCTGCCGGTCAAGAAGGGTAACGCCGAACTGCTGGCCAAGCTGAACAAGGGCCTGGCCGACATCAAGGCCGACGGCACCTACGACAAGATCTATGCCCAGTACTTTGGTGCGCCGCCTGCCGCAGCTGCTGGCGCTGCAACGCCTGCTGCGCCAGCGGCGGCTGCCTCCGCACCTGCCGCATCGAAATAAGCAGCGTACGCTGTCGATGACGGATCAACCCGGACGTATGTGATGGATTTGCGCTGGGAGATCCTGGTCGGCTACATGCCGCTTTTTGTACGCGGCCTCTGGATGACGGTGCAACTGACGCTGGTGGCGATTTCCGCTGGTCTGCTGCTGGGCATTTTCTTCGGGCTGGTCAGCAGCTCCCGCGATGCACCCAAGCCCCACGCGCTGGTCTTGCGCCTGGGGCTGCAAGCACTGCGCCTGGTGACCAGCGCCTACGTGACCTTCTTCCGGGGCACGCCGCTTTTCGTGCAGATACTGCTGGTGCACTTTGCACTGATGCCAGCGTTGATCCACCCGGACGGCGGCCTGCTGATGAGCGGCGAGATGGCACGTGAATTCCGGCAAAACCACGGCGCGTTTTTCTCCGGCGCGCTGGCGCTCACGCTCAATGCCGGCGCATACATTTCCGAAATCTTCCGCGCCGGCATCCAGAGCATCCACAACGGCCAGAGCCAGGCAGCCTACAGCGTTGGCCTGACCTACCCGCAAGCCATGCGCTTCGTGGTGCTGCCGCAGGCGTTTCGCCGCATGGTGCCGGCCCTGGTCAACGAGGGCATCACGCTGATCAAGGACTCGTCACTGGTGTCGGCCATTGGCTTGGCCGAACTCGCGCTGGCAGCGCGCACGGTGGCTGGGGCCTATTCCCGCTACTGGGAACCTTACCTGGCCATCTCGGCGGTTTACCTGGTGCTGACACTGACGCTGTCGGTACTGGCCAAGCGCCTGGAAGCGCCTAAACACCTGCGCGGCCGTTAGTCCCCAGGCGCTGTACCAAGCCTGGCACATCGCCATAGCGATCTGAATAAGTGTGAAGCCCGCCGATAAGCCGGATTTTGTGCGCTGACGTGTCTTGCGACGCGCCAGTGTGACCGCCATTAATCTGGGCCGGGGGTCGCCCACCCGGCTCGGTGCTACCTACCCGCCAACCATTCCTGCGGACCACAGAATGGGGCTTGCGCCCCGGGCTGGCCTACTTGGTATTGCTGCGCGTAGAGATTGCCCGTTTCACCCGGCGCCCCGAGTTGCCTCAAAACGCCGACTCGTCTCTGTTGCTCTGATCCTCACCTCACGGTGGAGAGGTATTACCTCCTACGCTGTCCTATGCAGTCCGGACGGTCCTCCAGTGCGGCCTTTCGGCCCGGCGCTTGCGCGCCGGCTTTTCAGCGATGCACCAGCGGCGGTCTGGCGTGCTTCACCACGTGATTATCGGTGCAAGTGCGCCGAACAGCTCCCGACGTTCTGGCAAAACGACATTTACGCGCGAGCCCTGAGGAAATCGTTTGGCCTCGCCTCTTGTTTGTTGTGGTATCTGACCATTCCCATGCCAGCTCAACATCAGAGGTGGCAAACTAAAATGGCGGGCTGATCCGAAATACAGATCCACGAAAGCTTCCGTTCATGATTCGCCTGTCCGAACTCAAGCTTGCGCTTGACCATGCGCAAGACGCGCTCCCGCTACTGATAGCCGACACGCTGGGCATTTCCCTTGCGGGTATCGGCACCCACACCATCTACAAACGCAGCTATGACGCGCGAAAGCAAAAGGTGCTGCTGGTCTATATCGTTGATGTGGCACTAACCAGCCCACAGCTTGAAGCCGAACTGCTAAGCCGGTTTGCAGCGCATCCGCATGTGCGCCCCACGCCTGATCAGCATTACTACCCTGTGGCTACAGCGAATTCCGATACAGCCTTGCGTCCGGTTGTGGTGGGTTTTGGCCCATGCGGCATTTTTGCCGCGCTGCTGCTGGCGCAGATGGGTTTCAGGCCCATCGTGCTGGAGCGCGGCAAAAAGGTGCGTGAGCGTACCAAAGACACCTGGGGCTTGTGGCGCAAGAAAATCTTGAACCCGGAATCGAATGTTCAGTTCGGCGAAGGCGGCGCCGGCACTTTTTCAGACGGCAAGCTCTGGAGCCAGATCAAGGACCCCCGCCACCTGGGCCGCAAGGTGATGCACGAGTTCGTCAAGGCAGGGGCGCCTGCAGAAATACTGCTGGTGAGCAAGCCGCACATCGGCACCTTCAAACTGGTGAAGGTGGTGGAGAACATGCGCGAGCAGATCATCGCGCTGGGTGGAGAGGTGCGGTTCGAGCAACGGGTGAGCGGCGTTCTGATCGAAGGCGAACCGGGCGACCGGCATATCCGCGGCCTGACGGTACAAAACCTCGTCGATGGCAGCAGCTACGAGATGCGAGCTGACCATGTGGTGCTGGCTTTGGGCCACAGCTCGCGCGACACTTTTACGATGCTGCATGAGCGCGGCGTCTTCATGGAAGCCAAACCGTTTTCCATCGGCTTTCGCATCGAGCATCCACAGGGCTTGATCGACCGGGCGCGACTGGGCCAGCATGCAGGTCACCCGCTGCTGGGCGCAGCCGACTACAAGCTGGTGCACCATGCCGGCAACGGGCGCTCGGTCTACAGCTTCTGCATGTGCCCCGGTGGCACCGTGGTGGCGGCAACGTCCGAGGTCAACCGGGTGGTCACCAACGGCATGAGCCAGTACTCCCGCAATGAGCGCAACGCGAATGCAGGCATTGTGGTGGGCATCAGCCCTGCCGACTATCCGGGCGGGCCGCTGGCGGGCATCGAGTTTCAGCGTCGGCTTGAATCACATGCTTTCACGCTGGGGGGCAGCAACTATGAAGCGCCGGGCCAGCTGGTGGGCGACTTCGTGGCGGGCAAGGCGTCGACCGCCCTTGGGAGCGTGGAGCCTTCCTATAAGCCTGGAGTTTTGATGACCGACCTGGCAAGTGCTTTGCCAGGCTACGCCATCACCGCCATGCGTGAGGCGATTCCGGTCTTCGGCAAAAAGATTCGTGGCTTCGACATGCATGATGCGGTGCTGACGGGCGTTGAGACACGCACCTCGTCGCCCTTGAAGATCACGCGCGGCGATGACTTCCAGAGCTTGAATGTGCGCGGTCTTTACCCGGCTGGAGAAGGCGCCAGTTATGCTGGCGGCATTTTGTCCGCCGGGGTGGACGGCATTGAAGTCGCCGAAGCAGTTGCGCGCAAGCTGGCGCAGCATGCCTGACGTCGCGCATCCTGCGGCCCCGTGCCCTACCGGTAAACCATGACGACCGACATTCACTTCTACGAGCCCGCAAAGGGCCACCGCCTGCCGCACGATCCGTTCAACGCGATCATAGGGCCGCGCCCGATTGGCTGGATCTCGTCGCAGGATGCAGAAAGCCGACTCAATCTGGCACCCTACAGCTTCTTCAACGCCTTCAACTACACCCCACCCATCATCGGCTTCTCCAGCATTGGCGCCAAGGACAGCCTGCGCAATATCGAGGAGACGCGCGAGTTTGGCTGGAGTCTGGCGACACGGCCGCTGGCAGAACAGATGAACCGGTCCTGCGCGGCAGTTCCGCCAGAGGTGAACGAATTCGAGCTTGCAGGTCTGACACCAGCGCCGTCCCGCTGTATTCAGGTACCCCGTGTGCTGGAAAGCCCGGTTTCATTTGAGTGCCGCCTGACGCAGATTCTGCAATTGCAGGGCGCAGACGGCACGCAGGTACAGACCTGGCTGGTGCTGGGCGAAGTCGTTGGCGTGCATATTGCGCAACACCTGATCATCAACGGGACCTATGACACGGCAGCGGCAGAGCCCATCCTGCGCGGTGGCGGTCCGGCGGATTATTTCGGTATCAGCCAGCAGCAGCTGTTTAGGATGTACAGGCCGCGATAATGTGGCACACACCCGGTAGCGGCCCGGCACTTGCGCCGGCATATCCATGCGCAGGCACTGCCAGCGTCAGCAGCAACTCCTCAACATTCATATCCCCAGGCCCATGAGCGACACACCTGATAGCAGCAACGGGCAAGTCCCAGAACAACGTAACCGACGCGCACCGTCATCACGGCAGCGCCCTGCGCAAAAAGCGCAGCAACAACGAGAAAAGCAACAACCGCGCACTGTCAATCCTGTGCTGGAGCGCTTGTTCGAGCTTTATCCCAAGCTGTTCGGCGCACAGTTTCTGCCGCTGAAGCTTGGGGTGTTTCATGACCTGATGGCGCGCCATCCCGACGACTTCAAAAAGGACGATCTCAAGATTGCCATGGGGCAGCATGCACGGTCAACCCGATATCTGGAAAGCGTGGCTGCAGGCCATCAGCGGCACGACCTGGATGGCCAGCCGATTGAGGCGGTGGCGCCAGAGCATGTGCACCACGCCATCGTGGAAGTTTTCCGCCGCAGGCAGGCGCGCTCGAAAGAAGACCTGCGACCTCGACTGAAGCTGCGGCTGATGGACGCCATCGAAGCATCTGGCTTGAGCCTTGACGACTATGCAGAGCGCATGCGTGCCCAGGACGAGACCCTTAACGCAGTGCTGGACGACGCGCTCGCTGACCTCAAGCTGGAGGCAGCCAAACGCGAGGCGCTGGTGCGCACGTTCACGGCCAGTGGGCGGACAGTTGAGGAGTTTTGCGACATGTACGGCATGAACCCTGGCGACGTCACACGCGCTCTGGCGCGTGTGCGTGACGAGCAGGCTGTGCGGGCGGCACACGCTGCCAACCCTAGCTCCCCAGGGAAAAGCACAAGCACAGCTACTGCTGATGTCGACGCGCCGGAATCCGAAGCATCTGCACTGTCATCGACGGCAGACGCCATCCCCCCGTCGCAGTACACACCGGCACTTCGGGCGGATGCTTCGCAGGCATGACGCAGTGCGCGCCACGCCTATACCGGGCTTGAAACGCAAGCCATAAAAAAATGCCGCCGCAGTGACCTGCAGCGGCACGCTGTCGAAGCCAGGCGCAGTCGTTTATGCCCGGCCCACCTGAGCGCTCTGCAGTGCCGCAATCCGCTCTTCGATCGGAGGATGGGTTGAAAACAGCTTGCCCATTCCGCCGGCAATGCCCATGGTTTGTGCCGCTTTTGGCAATTCATGTGGCACCATGCCGCCGAGTCGGGCCAGCGCATTGATCATCGGCTGCTTTCTGCCCAAGAGGCTCGCAGCGCCCGCATCAGCCCTGAACTCGCGCTGGCGGGAAAACCAGGCGACGATGATGGCAGCAGCAAAGCCCAGCACGATGTCCAGCACGATGGTGCTGATGTAGTAGCCGATGCCGGGGCCGGAGTTGTTGTCGCTGCCTTTGCGCAGGAAGCTGTCCACCGCATAGCCGATCACGCGGCTCAGAAAAACCACAAAGGTGTTCATCACGCCCTGGATCAGCGTCATGGTGACCATGTCGCCGTTGGCGATGTGCGCAACTTCATGGGCCAGCACGGCCTCGATTTCTTCCTGCGTCATGCCCTGCAGCAAGCCGGTTGACACCGCAACCAGCGCTGAATTCTTGAAGGCGCCGGTGGCAAACGCATTCGGTGCGCCTTCGAAAATGCCGACTTCGGGCATGCCAATCCCCGCCTTGTCAGCCAGGCGGCGCACCGTCTCGACGATCCAGGCTTCGTCCGCGTTTTGCGGCTGCTCGATCACCTTGACACCCGAGCTCCATTTGGCGACAGGCTTGCTGATCAGCAGCGAGATGATGGCGCCGCCAAAACCGATCACAGCGGCAAAGCCCAGCAGCATGCCGAGGTTCAGGCCCTGCGGCGTGAGGTATCGGTTAACACCCAGCAGGCTGGCAACAATGCCCAGCACCACCACCACCGCGAGGTTGGTCATCACAAATAGAAAAATACGTTTCATGGGTTCTCCGTGGAGTCAAATACCGAGAGGCAACTGCGCAGGGTGGCTGTCAACAACAGCTGACATTTAAATGGGGAAGTTGTCGATCAAATCAAGGCTTGCGCCAGGTCTGCCGCGCGCTGTTTTTGATGGTTGTTATCGGAGGGAGCGGCCTGAAGACAACAGAGTCATCATAAAAGGAAAAGTTCTCGTTTTCAGGCCACCAGCCAGGTACGCCAAGCACCGGCAATGGCGAAAAGGGCTTGCCCGACAGCTTGCCTGCATTGAGGTCGTCTGCCAGCCACGCGTCCAATTTTGCTATTGAATTTATAGCTACAGGCGCTCGATAGACATGGGCTGTGATCGGTTTTCGTGGTGAAACCAGCTTTTCCAGCAAGGCATGGCCGAACAGCACCAGTTGCGCATCTGCCCAGAGTGGCCGAAGGTCAACAAACACCCGCCTCCATTGGCGGGCCAGCAGCGCATCCCACAGCGCCGGCGGCGCGCTCAGCAGCGCCGCGTTTTCATCAAACAGAGTCAATGCATCACGGACCGGGCCGCGCACCTGGCCAACGCCGGCCACAGCAATTTCAGCGGCCTGCAAGAGGTTGAGTTTTGCCTTGGCCAGCGGAAACGTCAGCCAGCACAGACCATTGAAGAAGTCGTGCAGGTCGTCCCGCGTCGGCACCGTGGCTGTTTCAAAAATGAATTGTTCATAGGCCTGGCCTGGAGGCAGCGCAGTCTGCGCAACGAAGCGCACCGGCGCAGTCCCGCACGCATTGAGCCCATCAGCAACAGAACCTGCCAACAGCAGGCCCTGTGTCGCTGTAACCGAATGCCCCGCATAAGGCGCCAGCCACGCCCGGCCCCAGTCGACACGGAGGCAGGGCGTGACAAAGGCCTCCTTCTCAGCGTTCAAGACACATCAACTCAAACGCCAGGCCAACGCCTCACCCGAACGCAGTGGTTTCAACTCTGCCTCGCCAAAAACGTAGCTCTCCGGCGGTGTCCAGGTCTGCCGCGTCAGGGTGATGGTGCTGGTGTTGCGCGGCAAGCCGTAAAACGCCGGGCCGTTGACGCTGGCAAATGCTTCGAGCTTGTCGAGCGCGCCAGCGGCGTCGAACGCCTCGGCATACAGCTCCATCGCTGCATGGGCGGTGTAGCAGCCCGCGCAGCCAGACGCATGCTCTTTCAGGTGCGCCGGATGCGGCGCGCTGTCGGTGCCCAGGAAAAACCGTCCTTCGCCACCGATGGCGGCCTCGACCAGCGCCTGACGATGGGTTTCCCGCTTCAATACCGGCAGGCAGTAGTAGTGCGGCCGGATGCCGCCAGTAAAAATGGCATTGCGGTTGTAGAGCAGGTGATGCGCGGTGATAGTGGCACCGGTGTGCGCACCGGCACCCTGCACATATTGTGCAGCTTCGCGGGTGGTGATGTGCTCAAACACGATTTTCAATTCAGGAAAATCGCGGCGTAGCGGTATCAGCTGGGTGTCGATGAACACCGCCTCCCGGTCGAACAGGTCGATATCGGGGTGGGTTACTTCACCGTGCACCAGAAGTGGCAGGCCAGCGCGCTGCATGGCCTCCAGCGTCGGATACGTTTTACGGAGATCGGTCACACCCGCATCGCTGTTGGTTGTCGCGCCCGCTGGGTATAGCTTGAGCGCCACCACGCCGGCGTCCCTGGCCCGCGCGATCTCGTCCGGCGGCAAGTTATCGGTCAGGTACAGGGTCATCAGTGGTTCGAACAAAACACCGGGCGGCACAGCCGCCCGTATGCGCGTTCGATAAGCCGCCGCCTGCGCGGCCGTGGTTACGGGTGGGCGCAAATTGGGCATGATGATCGCACGTGCAAATTGCGCGGCGGTATGCGGAACGACGGTTGTCAGCGCATCGCCATCGCGCACGTGCAGATGCCAGTCGTCGGGACGAACGATGGTCAGGCTATGGGGTGGCAAGGTGGGCGAAGGGTGGATCGTTGAGGCGTCGGACATGATGGTTCGAATTGTCGCATTCCCTGAGGACAGTCGCCGCAAGGCGTCGGCCATAAGGTAAGCCCTGATGCAACGCAGAGGGACCGCCGTTAACATACAGCGCCTGACGCGCCGCGGCAATCACGGGGTTGCAGCAGCGACGCCATAGTCTTACCCACCCTATCGTTTCGCACCGCCCGGCGCCATCACAGGTCGCGGCGCCTGTTCTTACCTCTATCACCGACCACTCATGTCTTTGCCCCTTGAAGCCGGCCATGCGCCAGAAGCGCCTGCCGCTGACAAACCTGACGAAGCCGTCAAGGTTTCATTAAAAATTGAAGACTGGCTAACCGTGCTGGTGATGGGCGCGCTGGCGCTGATCACCTTCGGCAATGTGCTGGCGCGTTACTTCACCAACCAGTCGTTTGCCTGGACGGAAGAGTTGTCGATCTTTCTCATGATCGTCCTCGCGCTGGTAGGCAGTTCTGCCGCTGTGGCGCGCGACCGTCACATCCGGATCGAGTATTTTTCGGACAGCGGCTCCATGGCCAGGCGAAAGACCCTTTCACGTCTGGGCGCTGTGATGGTGGCTGCTTTGTTCGGTTTGATTGGCGCGCTGAGCATCCGTCTGGTCTGGGACGACTACCGCTTCAGTGAAACCTCGCCCGGCATAGGCGTTCCGCAGTGGTGGTATTCGATCTGGCTGCCGATCCTGTCGCTGGGCATTGCGCTGCGGGCCGTTGGCCTTTTCATCCGGCGCGGGCGCCAGCAATGATCGTTACCCTGCTGTTCCTGGCGTTCATCGCCATGATGCTGGTCGGCGTGCCGATCGGCGCGGCGTTGGGCCTGGCGGGCGCCGCGTGCATTGCTCTGGCCAATATCGACTCCCAATGGTTCGGCCTGCTGGCGGTGCCGCAAAACTTTTACGCCGGGCTGGGCAAATATCCCTTGCTGGCGATTCCGATGTTTGTGCTGGTGGGCTCGATCTTCGACCGGTCCGGCGTGGCACTGCGGCTGGTGAATTTTGCGGTGGCTATCGTCGGGCGCGGCCCCGGTATGCTGCCGCTGGTGGCAATTGCCGTGGCCATGTTTCTGGGTGGCATTTCAGGGTCAGGGCCAGCCTGTGCGGCAGCCGTGGGCGGGGTGATGATCTCGGCGATGTCGCGTGCCGGTTATCCCCCCGCTTTCTCTGCCAGTGTGGTGGGCGCGGCTGCGGCAACCGACATCCTGATCCCGCCGTCGGTGGCCTTCATCATCTATTCGATACTGGTTCCGGGCGCATCGGTACCCGCGCTGTTTGCAGCCGGCATGGTGCCCGGTGTGCTGGCGGGCATTGCGCTCATTGTTCCAGCCGTCTGGTTGTCTCGCAAGCACAAGATGGGCGCTTTGGAAGCAAGCCTGCCCAGGCCACCGTTCTGGGCGAGTTTCAGGGATGCGATCTGGGGTCTGGCAGCGCCGGTACTGATACTGGGTGGCATGCGGGCCGGCTGGTTTACGCCGACCGAGGCCGCTGTCGTCGCGGTGTTCTACGGTCTGTTTGTCGGCATGGTGGTGCACCGGACGATTCGCTTCAAGGACCTGTTCGAAATCCTGCGCGAGTCAGGCGAGCTGTCAGCAGTGATTTTGCTGGTGGTGTCACTGGCCGCCATTTTTGCGTATTCACTCAGTACGCTGGGCGTGATTGATCCGCTTACCCAGGCCATTACCTCTTCGGGCCTTGGCGAATACGGCATCCTGGCGTTGCTGATACTGATGCTGATCACCGTGGGCATGTTCCTCGACGGTATTTCAATCTTTCTGATTTTTGTTCCGCTGCTGCTGCCGATAGCCCAGCATTACAACTGGGACCTGGTCTGGTTCGGTGTCATCCTCACGCTCAAGGTCGCGCTGGGGCAATTTACCCCGCCGCTGGCAGTCAACCTGATGGTGTCATGCCGTATCGCCAATGTGCGCATGGAAGAAACCGTGCGTTGGGTGGCATGGATGCTGGCCGCGATGTTCCTGGTGCTGGTGGCGGTCATTGCCTTTCCGGAACTGGCGCTGTGGCTGCCGCGCAGGCTGGGCTATTGAGGGCGTAGAAAACCAGGTTCGGCGTACGACTCTTGCGGTGCATGGTTTCCGGTATGCGATCTGATTTTTCGACTTTTGTTTTTGTTTCAGCCCGTTCCGCTTTTTGGCTTTTTCACTTTCTGTTCACGTTGATTTAAAAGTTTTTACAGGAGACTCCTCATGAAATTCAAGCTTGCATTTGGCCTTGCAATGGCCGCAACTGCCCTGGTTTTCTCTGCGGCAGCGCCCGCGCAAACCTACCGCCCTGAATACAAGATGTCGCTGGTGGTCGGCCCGGCTTTCCCGTGGGGCAAGGGCGGCGAGATCTGGGCCAACCTGGTGCGTGAGCGCACGCAGGGCCGCATCAACATCAAGCTGTACCCCGGCGTGTCGTTGATCCAGGGCGACCAGACGCGCGAGTTCAGCGCCTTGCGCCAGGGCGTCATCGACATGGCCATCGGCTCGACCATTAACTGGTCGCCACAGGTCAAGGAACTGAATGTTTTCTCACTGCCTTTTTTGATGCCCGACTATGCGGCGGCCGATGCACTGACCCAGGGCGAAGTCGGCAAGGAAATTTTCAAGATCATCGAGAAGGCAGGCGTGGTGCCACTCGCATGGGGCGAAAACGGCTACCGCGAGATCAGCAACTCCAAACTGGCCATCAAAAAGCCTGCCGACATGAAGGGCCTGAAAATTCGCGTGGTCGGTTCCCCGCTGTTTCTGGACACCTTCACCGCGCTCGGCGCCAACCCTACCCAGATGAGTTTTGCGGACGCGCAGCCAGCATTGGCTACCGGCGCTGTGGACGGACAGGAAAATCCGCTTTCCATTTACCTGGCCGCCAAGCTGCACAACTCAGCCCAGAAGCACATCACCATGTGGGGCTACGTCAACGACCCGCTGGTCTTTGTGGTCAACAAGGAAGTCTGGAATTCATGGACAGAGGCTGATCGCGCCATCGTGCGACAGGCAGCACTGGATGCCGGCAAGCAGGAAATCGCGATTGCCCGCAAAGGTCTGTCTGAAGCTGACAAGCCCCTGCTCAAGGACATAGCCGCACTGGGCACCACCGTGACAGAGCTGACGCCGCAAGAACGCGCCGAGTTCGTCAAGGCAACCCAGCCGGTATATGACAAGTGGAAGAACCAGATTGGCGCCAACCTGGTGACGACGGCTGAAAAAGCGATTGCAGCGCGCAAGAAATAAGCGACGCTGCGTGGGCAAAGCCGAAAGCATAGCGCCAGGCGTCTCTTTCGGCGTTTCGATGACTTTTATGCATCATTTGTGCCGTTAGCCCAACTAAAACAAGGGTTACCAGCTATTAAATAGGTAGCGTTGAGTTGTTGCATGATTCATCATGTTCCTGACCGATGGTGGTATCAGGCGGATGTTTCACCAAGATCAGAGCAGCAAAAAGCCCCGCATAGCGGGGCTTTTTTTCGGCCATCGCCAAGAAGGCGACCCATGCCGCGGTGTGGCCGGTGATGACGTCAGGGGCTGAGCTGCCCGCTGGTCACCGCTACCGACGCCAGCGCCGCGTCAATGCGCCAGGATTTTGTTCAGGAAGTCCTTGGTGCGCGGCTGGCGGTTCTCAGGATGGCTGAAGAACTCGTCCTTGGAGCAGTCTTCCAGAATCTTGCCGCCCACATCCATGAAGATCACGCGGCTGCCCACTTTCTTGGCAAAGCCCATCTCATGCGTGACCACCATCATGGTCATGCCTTCAACTGCAAGGCCCATCATGCAGTCCAGCACCTCGCCCACCATCTCAGGGTCAAGTGCTGACGTAGGCTCATCGAACAACATGGCGATAGGGTCCATGCTGAGGGCACGTGCGATCGCTACCCGCTGCTGCTGGCCGCCAGACAGCTGGCCCGGAAACTTGTCCTTGTGAGCCATCAGGCCCACGCGGTCCAGGTATTTCAGGCCATGGGTCTTGGCGTCATCGGGCTTGCGGTTGAGCACCTTGACCTGCGCCAGCGTCAGGTTCTCCGTCACGCTCAGATGGGGAAACAATTCGAAATTCTGGAACACCATGCCCACGCGTGAACGCAGCTTGGGCAGGTCTGTCTTGGGGTCATGCACCGCCTGTCCGTCAACAAAAATCTGCCCCTTTTGAAAAGGCTCCAGCGCATTGATGGTCTTGATCAGGGTCGACTTGCCCGAGCCTGATGGGCCGCACACCACCACCACCTCGCCTTTTTTGATATTGGTGGTGCAGTTGCTCAGCACCTGCACATCGCCATACCACTTGGAAACTTCCTTCATCTGAATCATGTCTTCTCCGATACTTTTATCTGAACGGTTGCTGGTGTGCGCCGGTTGTTTCCAGCGCTTGGCGCTGGCGATCATGGCCGGCCGCCGCCGTGGTGAATGGGTTTTGGCTTACCGGATGATGGCTATCTTGGTCTGCAAGCGCTTGACCATGAAGGAAAGGCTGTAGCACATCACGAAATAAACCACTGCCGCGAGCAGATATGCCTCTTCAGGCCGGCCGTAAATCTTGCCTGCGGTACTGAAACCCTTGAGCAGATCGTAAGCGCCAATCGCGTACACCAGTGATGTGTCCTGGAACAGGATAATGGTCTGCGTCAGTAGGATGGGCACCATGTTGCGAAACGCCTGAGGCAGGATGATCAGTTTCATGTTTTGCGCATACGTCATGCCCATCGCACGTCCGGCATTGACCTGCCCGCGCGAAATCGACTGAATGCCGGCGCGCATGATCTCGCTGAAGTAAGCGGCCTCAAACGCCACGAAAGTGATCACTGCCGAAATTTCGGCGCGGTAATTGCTGCCACCCGGGATCATGTTGTAAAAGGCGGCAGGTACCAGCAGGAAAAACCACAGGATCACCATGACCAGCGGCACCGAACGCATGCCGTTGACATAGATGGTTGCCGGAATCGTCAGGATTTTCTTGCCCGACAGGCGCATCAGCGCCAGGATGGTGCCCAGAATGATGCCGCCTATCGTGGCAACAATCGTCAGCTGGATGCTGAAGATAAAGCCCTTGATGACGAACTTGGAAATAAGGTCCCAGTTCAGGAAAGTAAGGTCAAGTCCAAACATGTCAGTGCCCTCCCGCCACGCCAGCCACCACGTAGCCGGGGATCTGGACTTTCTTTTCAACAAAGGCCATGACGCGGTTGACCGCGAACGCCGATACCGCATAAAGCGCGGTTACTGCCAGGTAAATCTCGATGCCGCGGGAAGTTTCTTCCTGCGCCTGCATCGCGAACATGGTGAGTTCGGCAATAGACACTGCAAAAGCCACCGAAGAATTTTTCAGCAGGTTCATGGACTCGCTGGTGAGCGGCGGAATGATGATGCGAAAAGCCATCGGCAAAATAACGTAGCGGTAGGTCTGCGCGGTGGTAAAGCCCATCGCCATGCCGGCATAACGCTGGCCACGCGGCAACGCCTGAATTCCGGCCCTGACCTGCTCTGCGATACGCGCAGAGGTAAAAAAGCCCAGCGCAAATACCACCAGCACAAAGCTGGACAGTTCTTTGAGCGCTGGAAAAATCTTGGGAATGACAAAGTACCAGATGAATATCTGTACCAGGAGCGGAATATTGCGAAAAAGCTCGACCCAGGCGTTTGACAGGCGGGTCAGCCACGGGCTGTTGGGCAACGTACGCACGGTTCCGATCAACGCGCCAAATAGCATGGCGACTACCCAGGAAGCACCGGCAACGGACAGCGTCCAGCCCCAGGCGTCAAACATCCACTGGAGGTAGGTGCGCCCGCCGCCATCGTCATTGAGAAATACGGTCCAGTCCCAGGTCATGTGACTCCAGCCTACGGTTGTTGATGATCTCTGTTGTGCAAGTCAAATTTGGTGCCGGCAAACGACAAACCCCGCCAGAGTATCAAGGGCGGGGCTTGTCTTGCGACTACCGAAAGCCAGAACTATTTCTTGGCGTAGTCTTCCATCGGCTTGTCGTTAGGCGCGTTCCAGGCGGCCTTGGTGCTTTCGCTGGCGGCATAGCCCACCTTGGTGTTTTTCGGTGGAATCGGCTGCATGAACCACTTGTCCCACAGCTTGGCGATTTCCCCAGACTTCATCATTTCCCTGACGGTGTCGTCGCCCAGCTTCTTGAAAGCTGCATCGTCCTTGCGGATCATGATGGCGATAGGCTCCACGCTCAACACTTCGCCAACGATCTTGAAGTCGGCAGGATTTTTAGCGGTAGCGATGTTACCAGCCAGAATGGCGCCGTCCATCACGAAAGCATCAGCGCGGCCCGACTCCAGCAGCAGGAAGCTGTCCGAGTGGTCCTTGCCATAAACTTCCTTGAAGTCGATGTTGGTTGCGCGCTCGTTCTTGCGCAGGGTTTGAACCGACGTGCTGCCGGTGGTGGTGGCAACGCTCTTGCCAGCAAGCTGGGCGATAGACGTGATGCCAGAGTTGGCCTTGACCGCGATACGCACTTCCTCGACGAAAGTCGTTGGCAGGAAAGCGACGTCCTTCAGGCGCGTGGCGTTGTTGGTGGTCGAGCCGCACTCGATGTCAACTGTGCCGTTCTGGACCAGTGGGATGCGGTTTTGCGACGTGACAGACTGGTATTTGACTTCCAGTTTTTTGCCAGCAGCTTTTTCCAGGTTGGCAATGATGCGGTTGCAGATCTCGACGTGGTAGCCGGTGTACTTGCCATCGCCGAGGGTATAGGACAAGGCCCCTGAGGAATCACGCACGCCCATGGTGACGACGCCAGAAGCTTTTGCTTTGGTGATGGTATCGGTAGCCTGGGCAAAGGCGCCACCTACGGCAAATGCTACAGCCGTAAGCGCGGCTAATTTACTGAGTTTCATAAGGTCTCCTGTATGAATGAAACGATTTGTGAACACATTTTAAAGAGCAGTCGCGTAGCGAAACCCAAAGGTTTACCCGCAACCTTCCCAAAACGGAACGAGGTTTAACTGGCGGAACAGCCGGCTTTTTATTGACGATCAAGCGTGCAGTTCAAGCCCGGCTGCGGCCAGCGTGTACACCGCATGTATAGCACAAGCAAGCATCAGCTTTGCCTTGCCGCAAGGTGTGAAAAACGTTGCTTTTGCACCCATGCGTGGACGGAAAACAAAAGCGCAAGATGCTTACCCTCTAGGGAGCGCGGTTGAAATACGATAACGCTGAGGATGCAAGCACTCTTCATGCCAGCTCGATGCTGCCCTGCCTGACTACCCACCCATGAACAATGTTGAATGTTGGCATAGGCGCCTCAGGCAATGCTGTGTGAAAGCTCCCGAACTGTAGGTTTTCATGTTCGCAAACGCCAACACTGTTCTGCGTGTCCTCTCATGCGTTTTTTAATAACCAACAAGGTTGCTACTTAGGCTGCGTCCGGCCAGCGGACCTGGGCAGCGATTGCTGCAGATATGCCCAGAGCGCCTGCGCATGGCTTTTGGCAGCGTCGCGCGAAGCCGGGCGCTCGCGGTAGACGCGTATGTCCATCGTCATGTCAAGCTGTTGCCCGGCACTTACCAGTTTCTTGGCGCGCAGTTCCTTCTTGACCGCGCTGTAAGGCAGAAAGGCGATGCCATGACCTTCAATGGCCATGGCCTTGAGGCCTTCGGCCATGTCGGTCTCATAGACCCGGTCCAGGTGAATGGCGGTGCTCGATTGCTTGAGGATCAGGTCCACCACACGGCCCAGGTAGGCGCCTGGCGCATAGCCGAGATAGGGCAGAGGCTGTCCCGGCCGGCCCGGCAGACGAAACATCGGTTCGCCGTTAGCATCGGGTTTGACATAGGGCGAAAGGACTTCCTGCCCCAGCGTGACCATTTCGTAGCGGTCAGGGTCCAGCTGAAAGGGCTGCGAGTCATGGTAGTAGGCGATCAGCAGGTCGCAGCTGCCTTCGACCAGGCGCAACACGGCATCATGCACATTGAGTGCGATCAGCCGGCTTTTCATGGGGCCGAATTTTTCGCGCAAGCTGCTCACCCACGCCGGGAAAAAGGTAAACGCCAGCGTGTGCGGCACCGCAAACTCGATGACGTCCTGGCCTGCTGATGTGTGGCCCCGCAGCATGGCGCGGGTGGACTGCAGGCCCTGCAACATCTCGAGCGACTGGCTATAGAGCGTCTCGCCCGCCGGGGTCAGGCGCGTAGGGTAGGAACTGCGGTCGACCAAGTCGGTTCCGGCCCAGGCTTCCAGCGCCTGTATGCGGCGCGAAAAGGCCGGCTGCGTCACATGCCGCAACGTGGCCGAACGGCTGAAACTGCGGGTTTCAGCAAGGCTGACGAAATCTTCAAGCCATTTGGTTTCCATCCGGCAATTATGCGATTGCGTTCATCGGCAGCCCCTTCGGGCAATCCCATGCCCGGCACTGCGGCAAAGCTCCGCATGCGCAGACGATGCAGGCACCTGGTGCCAGACACCCTGAAATTTGCCATTTAATTGATAGCACAAACCTCTTGTTATCAGGCTTCTAGGAGCATAAATAGCTTGAACCTCGGTAACGCCTGCCAGCTTCGAAAGCCAGGAGGTGATGCCGGTCCGCCGCCTGCGTATTCGCACAGGGCGTTGCTCGTTACCTATTCAGCCGTCTGCTGCAACGTCCACATGTGGGCATACTGCTGGCCGCGGGCCAGCAGCTCGGTATGCGTGCCTCGCTCCACGATGCGGCCATCATCCATGACCAGGATTTCATGCGCGTCGACCACGGTTGACAGACGGTGCGCAATGACCAGGGTGGTTTTGTTTTGCGCAGCGGTACGCAGTTCAGCCTGAATGGCCCGCTCATTGGCCGAGTCCAGCGCCGATGTCGCCTCGTCGAAGATGACGATAGGCGGGTTTTTCAGCAGCGTCCGGGCGATGGCCACGCGCTGCTTTTCGCCGCCCGAAAGCTTCAGCCCGCGCTCGCCCACCTTGGTGTCATAGCCCAACGGCGTTGAGGCGATGAACTCAT
>JAQGNE010000063.1 GCA_028291985.1 Polaromonas sp.
CAACAAGGAAATCCATGCTCAGCCTGACCGATATCGAACAAGCCGCCCAGCGCCTGCATGGCCATTTGCTGAACACGCCGTGCGTCGAATCGCGCACCCTGTCGCAGCTCACCGGGGCGCAAATTTACCTGAAATTTGAAAACCTGCAGTACACCGCTTCGTTCAAGGAGCGCGGCGCCTGCAACAAGCTGGCGCAGCTGTCGGCAGACGAGCGCGCGCGCGGCGTGATTGCGATGAGCGCAGGCAACCATGCGCAGGGCGTGGCCTATCACGCGCAGCGCCTGGGCGTACGGGCGGTGATCGTGATGCCGCGGTTCACGCCGGGTGTGAAGATCGAGCGCACCAAAGGCTTCAATGCCGAGGTGGTGCTGCATGGCAACACGCTGGACGAATCCCGCACGCATGCCCTGCAACTGGCCGCCGAGCAAGGCCTGGTGTTTGTGCATCCGTATGACGATGAAGCCATCGTGGCGGGCCAGGGCACCACTGCGCTGGAGATGCTGGCCGAGGTGCCGGAGCTGGACACCCTGGTGATTGCCGTGGGTGGCGGCGGCCTGATTGCGGGCATGGCAACCGCGGCAAAGGCCATCAAACCGGGCATTGAAATCATCGGGGTGCAGACCTCGCGCTTTCCGGCGATGGTCAATGCGGTCAAGGGCACTCACCATCCACAAGGCGTAAGCACGATTGCAGAAGGCATCGCGGTCGGCACGCCGGGCGAGATCACCCGCGCCATCATCACGCGGCTGGTGGACGACCTGGTGCTGGTGGATGAAGGCGACATCGAGCAGGCCATGGTGATGCTGCTTGAGATTGAAAAAACGCTCGTCGAAGGCGCTGGCGCAGCAGGGCTGGCGGCGATGCTGAAGTACCCCGAACGCTTTGCCGGCAAGACGGTGGGGCTGGTGCTGTGCGGGGGCAATATCGACCCGCTGCTGCTGGCCGCCATCATCGAGCGCGGCATGGTGCGCGCCGGGCGGCTGGCACGCATCCGGGTCAGCGTGCGCGATGTGCCCGGCGCGCTGGCCAGCATCACCGCAACGGTGGCCGATGCCGGCGCGAACATCGACGAGGTTCATCACCAGCGCGCGTTCACCATGCTGTCGGCACAAAACGTCGACATCGAACTGGTAATCCAGACCCGTGGGCCCGAGCATATTCGCCAGGTGCTGGCAGCGTTGGGCGAAGCGGGCTTTGAGGCCTGCGAGCAGCATTGACAGGATGCCTGCGAACGCGCACGTGATGGCTTGCGAATGCAATGCCACTGCCTGGTTTCGCAGGCCAGGCGTGCCTGCCGACGGACATGGCTTTCGCCAATGACTACCGCAAACAGCTAGCGCACATGCTTTGCCCTTTTCGCGGCAAAGAGCGTCGGAATGCCCACACTGCGCCGGCCTGCCACCAGCTCGAACGCCTCGCCCGCCTGCAGCTTGCCGGGCTCCAGCACCGACAGGTAAAACCCGCAGTAACCGGTGTCGGCCATCAGGCGCGATGCGCGTGAAAACCCGATGGCGGCATTGAATTTGTAGCAGGGCTCGCGCGGCAGCGTTACCTTTAAAGCGCAGTTGGCAAAACTCAGCACATCGCCGGCCCAGACATCGGTTTCCAGCAAGCCTTGCAGGGTCAGGTTTTCGCCCAGCGCGCCGGGCAGCAGGCGATCATCCAGCGGGCTGATGCCGGCCTCGCATCTGGCGTTTTGCCAGAAGGCATAGTGCTCGGACGGGTAGGCATAGACGGCTTTTTCAAGGCCGCCGTGTATCGACAGGTCTGCCTGCTCATCACCCAGAATGCCCAGCGGCATCACGGCAACCTCGCCCGCTACTGGCGCCTTGCCATACGCCGTCAGAATGCTGCGGTCGCCGATCCGGACACGCCGCGCGGCGCCGGTTTGCACGGACTGGACGCGCATCACCACACCGCGACGGTTCGGCAAGGAAAGCCAGGGTACAAACCATCAGCACGCATAAAAGACTTTCCCATCTGCGATAAACAAGTTGAGAGGTGCCAACGGAAACAGCACGCCAGCGACAGGTGCTGGCTGCCGCCGTCGGCATTTTGCTGGGCGAAGGCTGCAAGCACCACAAGCCTTGACTTGAACCCGGCCAGGCCACAAAGGTAAAATCGGTCCAGTTCTAGACCATACCCAGGAATTCCATGTCCAATTCGCCCGAGAGCACCACCAACGCCGCCCATACCAGCCCAACCGTGCAGGCAGAAGCCGATGCTGTGGAGTCTATTGCCCACTCAGCGCCTATCGTGCTGCCCATCGTCGGCGCGGTGTTGATGTTCCTGCTGGCGTTCATTGCTGTTTTTCTGGCCTGATGCCGTTTTGCTGGGCCTCCCGCAGACTGGATCGCCAACTGCGCGTTAAACCTCCAGGAACTGAGCTAACGAAAAACCCGCCGAGGCGGGTTTTTTTCCGTCCGCAGCGTCCCGGCAGCTGTCTATAACGCTATCAGGCGTCTATACCAGCTTGCATAACTTCATGCTGTTTTTGCATACATTTAGGACTTATCTGTCAGGTGGTGTTGGCCGAAGTTTCTAAAATGACCGGCCGGCTGGTGCTTTGCAAGCTCTTCAAGAAGCGGTTGTTTTTTCTGTGTTTGCGGCATTACAAGCTGGTGCCTGGCGTGACAGCGAGTTCGGGCTTTATCAGGTTAAGACGGGTTCTATTTCGAAAAACGTTGGGGCGGCGGCAAATGATGGCCAGCTTGGACCACGGACTTTTTCCGAAATCGCACTTTTCTTAACTTTGGAGTATTTCGATGAATCAACCTGTCATGCCGGGCCTGGCAGCCTTGGGGCTGAACACCCCCAGCTACGTCAAGAACGCGAAACTGGTGGCCTGGGTGGCCGACATGGTGGCCCTCTGCAAGCCCGACAACGTGTACTGGTGCGATGGCAGCGATGCGGAATACCAGCGCCTGTGCCAGCAACTGGTGGACGCCGGCACCTTCATCAAGCTGAACGAGGCCAAGCGGCCGAACAGCTTCCTGGCGCAAAGCGACCCGACCGACGTGGCCCGGGTTGAAGACCGCACCTATATCTGCTCGGCCACGAAGGAAGCTGCAGGCCCTACCAACAACTGGATGGCGCCCGCCGAAATGCGTAGCACGCTGCAGCCGCTGTTTGACGGTTCGATGCGTGGCCGCACCATGTATGTGGTGCCGTTCAGCATGGGCCCGCTGGGCTCGCCGATTGCGCATATCGGCGTCGAGCTCTCAGACAGCCCATATGTGGCGGTCAACATGAAGATCATGACCCGCATGGGCAAGGCTGTGTTTGACGTGCTGGGCGTTGATGGCGACTTTGTGCCTTGCGTACACACGGTAGGTGCGCCGCTTGCAGCTGGCCAGGCGGATGTGAAATGGCCTTGCAACAGCACCAAATACATCGTGCATTACCCCGAGACCCGTGAAATCTGGTCTTACGGTTCAGGTTATGGCGGCAACGCCCTTTTGGGCAAAAAATGCTTTGCCTTGCGCATTGCGTCGAACATGGGCCGCGACGAAGGCTGGCTGGCCGAGCACATGCTGATCCTGGGCGTCAGCAACCCTGAAGGCAAAAAATACCATGTCGCGGCAGCTTTCCCCAGCGCCTGCGGCAAGACCAATTTCTCGATGCTGGTGCCGCCGGCCGGTTTTGAAGGCTGGAAAGTCACCACCATTGGCGACGACATTGCGTGGATCAAGCCGTCGGCCGATGGCAAGCTGTATGCCATCAACCCCGAGGCCGGCTATTTCGGCGTGGCGCCTGGCACCAACATGCTGACCAATCCGAACTGCATGAAGAGCCTTGACAAAGGCACCATCTTCACCAATGTGGCCCTGACCGACGACGGCGACGTGTGGTGGGAAGGCATGGAGCAGGACGCGCCAGGCAAGGCCTTGCCTGCGCATTTGATCGACTGGCAGGGCAAGGACTGGACGCCGGAAATTGCCAAGGCAACCGGCGCCAAGGCTGCGCATCCCAATGCGCGCTTTACCGTGGCAGCCACCAACAACCCGGCGCTTGACGAAGCCTGGGATGACCCCAAAGGCGTGGCTATCGATGCCTTCATCTTTGGCGGCCGTCGCTCCACCACTGTGCCGCTGGTGACGGAAGCGCGCAACTGGGTGGAAGGTGTCTACATGGCCGCCACCATGGGTTCGGAAACCACTGCCGCCGCCACCGGCCAGGCCGGTGTCGTGCGCCGCGATCCGTTCGCGATGCTGCCGTTTGCCGGCTACAACATGAGCGACTACTTCCAGCACTGGCTGAACCTGGGTGAAAAGTTGGCGGCATCGGGCGCGACCCTGCCCAAGATCTACACGACCAACTGGTTCCGCAAGGGCGCGGATGGCAAGTTCGTCTGGCCAGGCTATGGCGAAAACATGCGTGTGCTGAAGTGGATGATCGACCGCATTGAAGGCAGCGGCAAAGGCAATGAGCACTTGACAGGCGTCAGCCCGAACTATGAAGACCTCAACTGGACCGGCCTTGATTTCAGCGCCGAGCAATACGAAACCGTCACCAGCATCGACAAGGCCGCCTGGCTGAAAGAGCTGGAATTGCACACCGAACTCTTCCAGCAGCTGGCGCACCATTTGCCCCAAGCCCTGAGCGACACGCAGGCAGCTATTCACAAGCGCCTGGCTGCCTGAGGCGATGGCCGACACAGCGCCAACGCGCTGCTGCCCCATGAAAAAGCCACCCGTCGGGGTGGCTTTTTTATCGTTAGTGCCAGCTATGCGGCGGCCGCGACGGCCAGGCTGGCAGCAGCATCAGACGTAATAGCGGATGTCGCGTCCATCATATGAACCATTTCCGGCGCGTTGTGCGGCTTTTAGCAACACCTTTGCAGCATGCCGGTCGCGCTGCGCGTTGCGGTCTTCGCTGCTGAAGTCTTCTGCACGGCTTGCGGCGGCCTGCAGATCAGCCATGACGCGAGGGTCGGTTTTGGCGGTTTTCCAAAGGCGTTCGTCGGCTTTGGCCTCAGCCACGCGGCGTGACCAGCCGTCTAGGCTGCGCCTGATGCCGGTTGCGGCACGCCTGGCGGTGCCTGCAAACAGGGCAAGCGCCGCAAATGCGACGGCCCACAGACTGGTCCAGAGCACCAGCAGATGGCCTTCAGCTACTGTGTCCATCACCTCATAAGCCACCACCAGAACGGCAGCGACAAGGGCCGACAACAGGAGTTTGGCCAGACCGCGGCCACCACTGAAGCCACGGCGCATATGTTGGGCAGCGCCTACCGCGGCCTCGATACGGGCCACGCCCGGGTGCGTTGTTGAATGGTGTACCTGAACAAAGCTGGTCATGATTTTTTCCCCTTGATAAAGACGGCGAGCCTTCTTGCCGTGGTTCACATATTAGGGTTAACACTTATGCTATTCAAATTTATCTTTATGATTATCGTCATTCATGAACGTGATGAATCGGCCGCGCTCACATCAGCTGGCCTCTCACTGCTTGACACCGGAACTCCCAGCCATGAACGCCTTGAACTTTCGCACCTTTGACCTGAACCTGTTGCGCGTTTTTGACGAGGTCATGGCCGAACGCAGCCTGACCCGTGCGGCACGCAACCTGTCATTGACCCAGCCGGCGGTGAGCAATGCGCTGCGGCGGTTGCGCGAAACCCTGGGCGACGAGCTGGTGCAGCGCAGCGGTCAGGGCATGGCGCCCACGCCGCGTGCGCTGGCCCTGTGGCCTGCGGTGCAGGACGCGCTGCAACTGCTGCAGGCATCGCTGGCGCCCAGTGCGTTCGACCCGGGGACGGCCAGTTCGGTCTTTGTGCTGGCGATGGCCGATGCCACTGCTGCCGAACTGATTCCCGGGCTGGTTGACACGCTGGAGCGCGATGCGCCCGGCGTGTCGCTTCGTGTGGTGCCACTCAGCACGCGTGACCCGCGAAAAATGCTGGACGAGCAGGGCTGCGACTTGGCGGTCGGGCATTTTCCGGCGGTGCTGGCGGACCTGACAGCGCGCGCGCAAACCGACGCCGCAGTGGGTTTTTCACACCAGCGGCTGTATGACGGCGAGTATGTGTGCGTGATGCGCGCCGGCCATCCTCTGGCCAGTGGGCCGCTCAGCCTGAACCGCTTTTGTGCAGCGCGGCATATGCTGGTGAGCTTTTCAGGCCGCCCGTATGGTTTTATTGACGAATCACTCGCCTCACTGGGTCGCCGGCGCCAGGTGGTGCTGACGGTGAATCAGTTCTTCACCGCCGGGCGCGTCGTGGCCACATCAAACCTGCTGACCGTGCTGCCGCGCCACTTTGTCAACGTGACCGGCATCGCCGAGCAACTGGTGCTGAGGCAGCTGCCGTTTGAGGTGTCGCCGGTGCATGTGGACGCGCTCTGGCATCGACGAAACGAGCAGAACACCAGCCATGTCTGGTTGCGAAAAGCGGTGCTTCGAGCAGCGGAGAAAGCTTTTTCGCTGTGATCCCGTAGAGGGCGGCGCACCATCAGGCGCTTTCGAACGCTGCATCCGAGCGCATCGATGCTGCCTTTTTAATAGCTGCAAGTCCCCGTACCTATTGGGCTAGAGGCCGATTTGATCGATAAACAGGCTAGGTCACAGCTGGGCAAAAGCCGCGGCGTTGGAGCCAGCGAGCAGGCGGGCAGAAGGCAGAGCCGCGGGGCTGACCGTTGCAGGTCAGCGAACGACGCTCAGATAGGCGCAAGCGGCGCTGCGCAGCTCTTGTGCATGATGCGGGTCCCGACCGGCATCGGCCTCGGCGCGCTCCATCAGATTCTTGGCCACGCCTTCAACTGCATGGGTATCGCCAGAAGCCACAGAGGCGTGAATGAAATGGGCGATATGGGAGAAGATGCTGCGCATGTAGAAGTCACTGCAACAATGCGGTGAAAAGTTAGGGTTCTTGGAGAATAAGGGTTTTCCCTAGTTTTACAAGGCGCCCTCGCCCCTACTACGCGAAATGACGATGCAAAAGAAACATAAACCCTTGCGGATGGGACAAAAACCACCGATGTGGTGCGGAAGGTGGCATCGTCAAGGGTCTATGCTGGCAAGTCTGGATGCCGCGCGTAACACCAGAAGAGGCGACCGCTTGTTCTACAAGCCCGGCAGATCATCCCCACACCGTGTTTCCGGCATCACCGTCAAGAACCATGAAGATCCAGCTTTATTCCGACCTGCACCTGGAGTCCAACCCGCATTTCATGGGACGGCCTCTTGCCGGAGCTGATGTGCTGGTGCTCGCGGGTGATATCGGCTCTTACCAGCCGGGCTCGCAACTGCTGGACCTGCAGGTGCCCGATTTCGGCCTTGCGCGGTTTTCACCGTTGCCCGCTGGGCAGGGCGGAGCCGGCTGGCCGACGCCAGTGCTGTTTGTGCCGGGCAACCACGAATATGACGGGCTCGACATGGACGAGGCCCACGCCCGGCTGCAGCAGACCTGCCAGCGCCTGGGCATCATCTGGCTGGAGCGACAAACCGCAGTGCTGCACGGCGTGCGCTTTGTCGGGAGCACGCTGTGGGCCGACTTTGACGCGCTGACAGCGGAGCAAGCCTTCACTGCCGAAGTCACGCTGGGGGAGCAGTTGAAGGCGCGAGAAAAGGCGTTTCGGGCGGCCAATTTTTACCTGAAGAAAAACCATTCGCTGCGCGGCGGCGAGCCGATGCTGGCAGAAGCCATGCGGGACGAAAGCCTGGCCAGCCAGCGCTGGTTGCGAGAGGCACTGCTAGCACCCTTCGAAGGCCCAACGGTAGTAGTCACACACTTCGCACCCAGCTTGTCGAGCGCCGACCCGCGCTACGGCGTAACGCCAAGCACGGCAGGCTTTTGCAATTCGCTGGATGACCTGCTGCCCCGGGCGCAGTTATGGCTGCATGGGCACCTGCACTGCCCGGTGAATTACATCAAGCACGGTTGCCGGGTCATGGCCAATCCGCTGGGTTATGCGCGCAAGGGAGAGCAGGAGGCCTTCAAACCCGATTTACTGATTGAAATTGGCAGCTAGCCCTTGCAGAATAAAGGGATGTAGCTATTATTTCAATAGCATTTTCGGTCAATGGCCTTGCCGGGTGTTGAGACCATCAAAACAGGTGCCCATGACCAGCTCAACGATATCGTCATCGTTGTACAGGCCGCTGGCTTTCAGGAATTCAAGCACGGGGTCGCACGCACGGGAGTACAGCGTGTACATCACCACCAGCGGCGGCACTTTGGCGCTCAGGGAGCCGTCTTGCTGCGCGGCCTCGATCCATGCACCCATGCGGTCGCTGACCTGCATCAGCCCGTCCAGATAGGCGGCGTTGTTCATCAGATTGGACCGCAGGGTGGAATTCTGACTGGGCAGCGATGGCATTTCCCCTGCCAGTTGCAGCTGCATCATCCAGCGGGTCAGTGCGCGCAGCTGGTCCAGCGGCCGGCCATCGGCCGGCAACGAGGCCAGGAACGCCAGCGCACGGCCGAGTACCCGCACCATGGCGGCGGCTGCCAGGTCTTCCTTGCTGGAGAAATGCTTGTAGAGGCTGGCTTTTGCGATGCCGACCTCGGCGGCAACCTCGTCGACCGTCATCAGGTCAAACCCTTTTTCGGCCAGCAGGCGGTTGACTGCCTGCACGATGGCATCCTCGCGCGCCTTGAGCATCTGCGCCTTGAAGGAAACCTTGGCGGTCACGCCATGGCCGGCTTTCAGCGCGCTCCTCAAGGCAGGCTTTTGAACGGTGGCATCCGGTGCCAGCGCTTCCGGCGTCAAGGCCAGCGCTTCTGGCTGGGCGGCCAGGTCGGGCGTGGATGTGGATGGGCTGAAGACGCTGGAGCTGGCGCTGGACGTGGGCATGGCCCATTCTAGCCAGCGACAAAGCCGCAGCGCCTGATTTATGTAGCATCGACCTATTTCGTGCGCGCATCGTCCAGATTGCGACTGATGAGTAAGCCGTCGCCCAGCCCTACAAGCGAAGCGGCCATGCCTACCGGGCCTGGCACATGGCCCCGATGGCGTGCGTTGCTGCCTGTACTCATACTGCTTGCTTTTATTGCTTGCGCTGTACGAACAGGTTGCGCTTGGCGTCTTCCGGATAGGCAAAGGTCACGGCGCCATTTTTGACCATGCCCATGACCAGCATGTTCTGCGTGGTCGCGTCCTTGTCCAGCTTGGTAAACGGTTGCTCGTAGGTCGCCACCACGCCATAGTAGGTGCGTGACTTGCCCTCCAGTGCGGCCTTGACGGCTGGGCCGGTCAGATTGCCGTCCCGGATACCGAACAGCGAATACACCAGGATGTACACCGCGTCATAGCCCTGCGCGGCAGCCATCGGCACCGGAATTTTCTTGACATTGAACTTGCGCGCGTAGCTGGTCAGAAAGGAAGCGCGGCGCTCGTTGCTCGGCTCGGCAATGAAGGTCTGCGCCATCAGCGCGCCGTCGGCTGCCTCCTTGCCGCCATCAATAAAAAAGGGAAACGACAGCGGCCAGGCGCCGACTTGCGGCACCTTCCAGTTGAGCGCCTGCCGGCCGCGCGCGATAACCGCGTTTTCAGGGCCAACCGTGTAGCTGAACACCACATTGGCGCCAGCGGCTTTTGCGGCCTTGAGCTCTTCACTGAGGTCCTTCACGCCCAGTGCGAAGCGGGCGACGTGAACCGGCTTCAGTTTCCTGGCTCCCAGCGCGGCTTCAACGTCCTTCAGGCCGGCTTCCCCGTAGCCGCTGGTATCGGCAAAAATAGCCACCTTGTCCCAGCCGCGCTTGACGATGTCGTCCACCACAAAAGGAGCCTGGATGGCGTCTTTGGCAGAGGTGCGAAAGATGTAGCTTTCCGGCGCAGGGTATTTGGTGGTCAGCGGCGTGCCAGTCGCGCAGGGAATGATCAGCGGCGTCTTCGCGTTCTGATAGGCCTCGATGGATTTCATGCCGACACCGGTGTTGCAAAAGCCCAGCGTGGCCACGACTTTTTCGGCGATCAGTTCCTGTGACATTTTCAGGCCCACATCGGGGTTGGCCTGGTCGTCGCGGCGCACGATTTCAATCTTGCGTCCCAGGTATCCGCCGACCGCATTGATTTCATCAACCGCCTGCTGGATGCCATTGAGCATCGGCACACCGAAGTCGGCAGAAGCGCCGGTGAAGGGGCCGATCACGCCAATCTTGACCGTCGATGCATTGGTCTGGGGTGCGGCTGGCGGCGTCGAGGCTGCTGGAACCACTGCCGTGCCTTGGGTCAATACTGCGCCGCTCGAGGCGCCCAGCCAGATGGCCAGCGCCAGGCCGATACGTCGTTTGATCGAGAGTGTCATGCCGTCGGCTCCTGGAGAGTTGCCGGCCACGCCGACTGTTGTTCTTACTCCAAGGATAGTCACCTCGCCCGCGCGCCAGCCTCATGAATTCCCCTAGAGGCCGGGCAATAAGTCACTGATTGAAATGAATCTGTCAGCTTGGGGCCGCTCAGGCTATGTGAACCGGCAACTTCAGCGCGCTCGCGGCCGCCTGCATCAATGCCGCAGACAGGGCATCCAGCACATCCGACTCCAGGTTCCAGCAATGCCAGTACAGCTGCACCGGCAAGGCGTGACTGGGCGCCAGGTTGACCAGCTCGCCCCTGTCGATGAGCGGGCGCACCAGCAATTCGGGCAGGATGCTGACGCCCCACCCGGCCAGCAGGGCGCGGACCTGGCCTTCGGAGCTGGGCACAAAAAGCTGGTTCAGCGTGACCCGTTTCAAACCAAAGGCCTTTGACACAAACTCTGCCTGGCCATCGTCCTTCCGGTTGAAGGCAATAAAGGGCACCTCGCGAAAATTGTGCGGGCTCAAGCCCTTGGGCAGGCGGGCTTCGGCATAAGCCGTCTGCGCCACCGCGATGTAGTCCATAGCGCCCAGCGTCACCACCTTGCAGCCGCGCAATGCCTGCTTGAGCGTGGTAACGCAGCCCAGCACCTGGCCTTCACGCAGCCATTCATGGGTGAAGTCCTGGTCATCGGTGATGATTTCCATCGGCAGGCCCTGGCGCGCCAGGTCGGTCAGCGCGGGCAAGGCCCAAGTTGCGATGCTGTCGGCATTGATGGCAATCGAGATGCGCTCCTCTTCCCGCGCGCCACCCAGTGAGCTGGGCGCGAGCTCTTTCAGGTCGCGCTCCAGATCGGCGCGGAGCAGGCGCAGCATCTTGGTGTGCTTGAGCAGCAGCTGGCCGGCCGATGTGGGCTTGAGCGGGCGGCTGCGCACGATGAGCACCGTGCCCACCTGTGCTTCCAGCGCACGCAGACGCTGGGACACCGCTGACTGCGTGATCGACAGGCGCTGCGCGGCGCGCTCGAAGCCGCCCTCCTCCACGATGGCGGCCAGGCATTCCAGGGCGTCAGGATCAAAAGTGCTCATGTTGCTTACCTTGGAAACGCAGACGCAAAGAAGGGGGCCGCTGTATTAGCCTAGCTGATGAATTTCGAGAGAGTTTAATTTTTGTTTTATTCAAACGAAACATCACGCACACTTCGGCGGTGTCAGGACAAACCCGGGAATCGCTCACATGAAAGTCATTGTTTTAGGCGCAGGCATCATCGGTGTCAGCACCGCCTGGCATCTGCTGGAGCGCGGCCACGAGGTCACCGTGGTTGACCGCCAGCCCGATGCTGCGCTCGAAACCAGCTTTGCCAACGCGGCCCAGATATCGGTGAGCTACTGCGAGCCTTGGGCGAACCGCGACGCGCCGCTCAAGGTCCTGAAATGGATGTTTCGCAACGACGCACCGCTGCTGTTCAGGCCCACACTCGACCCGCACCAGTGGGTCTGGGGGCTGAAGTTTCTGGCGCAGTGCAACGACACCGCGTTTGAGCGCAATGTGCAGCAACTGGTGGCATTGGGCGCCTACAGCCACGCTGCTTTGAAAGACGTGGTGAACGCCACCGGCATTGAATACAGCCGCCTGGAGCGCGGCATTGCGCATTACTACACCGACCAGAAATCATTCGACACCGCGGGCGAGGCTGCCGCGCTGATGCGCCGTTATGGGGTTGACCGCCGCGTCGTGAGCCGCGACGAGTTGTTCCAGATCGAGCCGGCTTTCAAGTCGTTTGCGCACCGCATCGTCGGGGGTACCTACACCTCCAGCGACGAAAGCGGCGATGCACGTGTCTTCACACAGGCGCTGGCGCGGCACTGCGCCGGCCTGGGCGCCAAATTTTTATACAACCACGACATCGAGCGCCTTGACAAGGTAGGCAATGCTATCGAATCAATAGCAGTAAACCAGCGCAATACAAGGGCTGGAAGCACAAAAGGCTTGAAACAGACCTTGTTGAAGGCCGATGCGGTGGTGGTGGCCTGCGGCTCTTTCAGTGCGCCGCTGCTGCGTGCCGTGGGCGTGAGTTTGCCGATCTACCCCGGCAAAGGGTACAGCGCCAGCTTCAAGCTGTTGCAACCCGAGCGTGCGCCCTATGTCAGCACCATTGATGATGAAGTCAAATGCGCGATGAGCCGTTTGACTGGCGCAGGCAACGGCGGTCAAAACGGCGCCAGTTTCCTGCGAGTGGCCGGCACGATTGAGGTCGGGGGCTACGACCTGTCGCTCGACACACCCCTGGCCAGAGCGCGCTGCAAGATGCTGGCTGACCGCATCGAGGAGGTCCTGCCCGGGGTCTGCGATACACGGCTGGAAGAAGAAGGCGGTTCGCCGAACTTCTGGACCGGCCTGCGCCCCGCCACGCCGACCAACATTCCCTACATCGGCAAGACGAAGGTGGACAGGCTGTGGGTGAATGCCGGCCATGGCACCCTGGGCTGGACCCACGGCGCTGGGTCTGGCAAGGCCATGGCAGAACTGATTTCTGGCGAGCGGCCAAGCATGGACTTCCATTTTTACGGCGTCGAAAGTGGCGCTTCTGCGCCGCGCGCGCATGCCGCCTGAGCGCGCGTGCGGGTGCATCGACGAGCGGACACGTGCCGTAGGTTCTGCGCTTTACGCCGCGACCCCGAATGAACGCAATGCCGCCCCGTTCGCCGATTTCAAGCCACCAATTCGACCGTCCGCGCTGAAACCTCACGGCCCTGAACCAGCAGTTCACCTATCGTCACCGGCAGTCTGAATCGCCTTGGCCCGGCACTGCCGGGATTGACAAACAGCACGCCGTTTCGCTCGGCAATCAGGGGCTTGTGCGAATGCCCTGACACCACCACCCGGATGGCTTCACCCGCTTGCTTGATGTCGAGCTGCGCCAGGTCATGGATGACATACAGCCACAACGCGCCGGCCCGAATGCGTGCGGTCTCGCTGAGTTGCTCGGCCCACGCGCCCTTGTCGTTGTTGCCCCGCACGGCAAACACAGGCGCCACCTGCGCCAACTGTTCCAGGACATTGGCGCTGCAGATATCGCCAGCATGCACGATGAAGTCGCTGCCGCGCAGGAAAGCCTCGGCTTCCGGCCGCAACAGGCCGTGCGTGTCCGAGATCAGTCCAACACGGATAGCGGGCAGACCTGCGGGAGCGTTGGCGCAGGCATGCGGCATCGGGTCGACCACTCCTGTCTATGAACCTGATGCGACCTGATTTGCCTTGATCCGGCCGTGGGGTTACGTGCGCTCGAAAATCGCAGCAATGCCCTGACCGCCCCCGATGCACATGGTCACCAGCGCATAACGGCCCTGGATTCTTTCCAGCTCATACAGCGCCTTGACGGTAATCAGTGCGCCGGTTGCACCTATCGGATGGCCCAGGGAGATGCCCGAGCCATTGGGGTTGACCTTGGCCGGGTCCAGCCCCAGGTCACGCGTGACGGCGCACGCCTGCGCGGCGAAGGCTTCGTTGGCCTCGATCACGTCCAGGTCGTTGACGCTCAAACCCGCCTTTTGCAGCGCCAGGCGGCTGGCCGGTACCGGGCCAATGCCCATGTATTTCGGGTCCACGCCCGCATGCGCGTACGCCACCAGCCGGGCCATGGGCCTGATACCACGTGCCTTCGCGGTGCCCGCTTCCATCAGCACCACAGCGGCTGCAGCATCGTTGATGCCTGACGCGTTGCCAGCGGTGACGGTGCCGTTTTCCTTCATGAAGGCCGGCTTGAGCTTGGCCAGATCGGCAGCGCTGACGTTGGGGCGAAAGTGCTCGTCGGTGGCATAGGCTACGTCACCCTTTTTGCTTTTCAGCATCACCGGCATGATCTGCGCGGTGAAGTAACCGGCCTCGGTGGCACGCTGGGCGCGGTTGTGGCTTTCCACCGCGAGCGCGTCCTGCTCGTCACGGGTGATGCCCCACTTCGCGGCGATGTTTTCGGCTGTCATGCCCATGTGGATGCCGTGAAACGGGTCGTGCAGCGCGCCCAGCATCATGTCCACCATTTTGGTGTCGCCCATGCGTGCGCCCCAGCGCATGTTGAGGCTGGCAAACGGCGCGCGGCTCATGTTTTCTGCGCCGCCGCCAATCGCAATGTCGGCATCGCCCAGCAGGATCGACTGGCTGGCATTGACGATGGCCTGCAGGCCCGAGCCGCACAGGCGGTTGACGTTGTAGGCCGGTGTGCCCTCGCCGCAGCCACCGTTGATAGCGGCCACACGGCTCAGGTACATGTCCCTGGGCTCGGTGTTGACGACGTGGCCAAACACCACATGACCGACATCGCTGCCATCCACGGCCACACGCTGGAGTGCCTCACGCACCACCTGCGCGGCCAGCTCGGTGGGCGGGATGTCCTTCAGGCTGCCGCCATAGGTACCAATGGCGGTACGCACACCGCAGACAACAACAACTTCACGGGTCATGGCAAGCTCTCCTGATGGGTAAACAAGGTGTGGCCGGGCGGACCGAAGGCCATGGTGAAGCGATCATACGAGGACCGGAACACCCGGCGTAAGCAGGCGTTGCAGGTCATATTTATGCTATGTTTTACATAGCGTTTAGCCTCTGTTTATAAAGGGCTAGCGCCGGTTTTTATCTATAAATGGTGTCAATTGAACCCATCTTGTCCTACGTCCGCTGATTTGATGTGCCGACGGCGAGACCGCAGCACGACGCGCAAAGTCAGGCGCTAGCTGGCGGTGGGGCCTTCATGCTGAAGGCCCACAGGCGCCGCTGGACCACCAGGAGCCCCCGGATGACCGACAACAACAGCATAGAAACGCCAGACCAGACGGCAGAGCGCACATTGGACCGCAGCGCCAAACATTCACCTGAAAACTCTCGCACTGAAAAAATCGAGAGCAAATCGGAGGTCGGTACCAGCGGCAAGGGCATGCCTACGCCCACGCCGCCCGCCGGTGGCGGCCAGCTGGGAACCAGCGAACATGAACCGCGCGATGCAAAAGACGCCAACATGGCGTTGCCGCATGAGCGCGACCAATGGACCGACATGACGGCAGAGGCGCCCGACCCGATGATCGAGCAAGCCAGCCGCGATGTGAACAACGGGCTGAAGGACACCAGCAAGGCAGCCGAAACCGACAAAACTTATGAGAAGTTTAGGTAGCTGAAAACAATCATTTTCCCGTTGTTCTTGATGCCCGGCGCGGTAGCCGTATGAGCACGCCAGTCGCACACCGGTCAGCGTCAAGCCCATGCAGCCTGGTCGGCATAACGCAGTTTGCCTACGGCTGACGCGGCGTCATGGGCAACGCATCAAGCACGCCAAACCCCTGGGCTGGTGCGGTCTGCCCGCCCCGCGCTGAATCCCGCGCCGGCACCATCCGCTTGCTCATCCAGCGCAGCAGGTCCAGCCACATCTGTCAGTTCTCGGCATCCAGTGATGTGCGGTCGAGTTGGCAGTTCTATCGTGACGGCCGGCACGCCCCTGTGCACACCGCCGTAGTTGCCTATCGAGCCCGGAAAGATGTCCGTCTGGTCCAGATACAGCCTGCCCAATCGGGAAGGCGGTACGGTGGGGCCGTCAAAGTCAAGCACGCCCTAAGACGCATGAATGCTGACGATCAGTTGCGGCTTGAAGCAGACCATCTGCTCATGCAAAAAACGCGATTACGGCTCTGACAGCGGATGCGTGCCGGGGTAGCGGCGCGGGTCCTTGCCGGTGCGCCTTTCTCAGTTGGCCTTTGCGTCGCGCTGCCAGCGGGGTGTGGGAAATTACGGTTCAAGTCAACCCCGCTGGCGTTGACGCGGCGCGGCGGCTGGTTGAAAAGCCCATCCGGTTTCAGCGCGGGAATGAATCGCCAGTGCACCACCTGCGGCGTGTCCGAAGGTGCCTGCCGCGCCAGCCCGATCCAGCGCAGGGCTACCGATGTGGCTGAAGGCTTGTCACCATGAATGCCGCCCACCACCAACAACCGGAGCGTCGGGTTGTCGGGCTTGATGTCACGCACCCAGATGGTTCTCCCCTGCACTGACCGGGCGCTGCTGGCCTGCAGCCCCGCCGCCTCGCAAATGGCGCGCTGCACATTCGGCAGTCGGGCAATGAAATCATCGCAATGGCTGGCAGAATGGGCGCCTGGGACTATAGAAAACATAGCGCCAGCCAGCAGCGCGTGCGAACGGATGAGCATGAACCAGCTTATGCGCCCGGTGCGCGGCCGCTGCAGCCGCCGGGGGCATCGGGCGCGCAGCGCAGCTGCTGCCCGGCCTTCGGGTAAATTAGCCGCATGCTGCCCATTGCCCAGAACGAAACCATCAGCGCCAGCAAGGGTGCGGGCGCCCTCAGAGCCGGCGCACCGCGCTTTTCGCCGCGAGAGTTTCGAGCGTCACTGGCCATGTTTGCGACCGGCGTCACCATCGTCACCGCGCGCACCGCCACCGGCGAACTGGTGGGTCTGACGGCCAACTCCTTCAATTCCGTGTCGCTGTCGCCGCCGCTGGTGCTCTGGAGCCTGGCGCAAGCAGCAGGTTCGATGGGCGCGCTGGCCGCCGGCTCGCACTACGCGATCAACATTCTGGCGGCCGACCAGAAGCCGCTGGCCGAGCGCTTTGCCAGCCGGCGTGAGGACCGCTGGACCGACGTTGCCTTTGTCGATGGCGTCACTGGTGCACCGCTGCTGGCCGGCGCTGCCGCAAGCTTTGAGTGCTTCAACCGAAGCCGCTACCAGGAAGGCGACCACGTGATTTTTGTCGGTGAGGTTGAAAGCTGCAGTTACCGCGAAGGCGCGTCGCCACTGCTGTTTCACGGCGGGCGCTTTTATACCGAGCATCCATTGTGAGCAGCGGCTTGCTGTTGCCAGGGCCGGGGCCAGGGGCCGCCCGGCGATAGACGATGCGGCCCGACCTTGATCGGGCATTCGCACGAATCCCACGTGAAACAGCTTAAAGCGCACTGCACCTTTTGGGCTCCGTTCCTGCTTGCTTTTGGTGCGCGCCGTATCTACAAGACTGGCCGCACCGCTTCAACCCTTTTCGCGCGAGGGTTCAGGTTATGGAAGCACTAAAACAGGGCGCGGACGCCTTGTTCATTCTGCTGGGCGGCATCATGGTGCTTGCCGGGCATGCGGGGTTCGCGTTTCTGGAACCGGGCGCGGTTCGACAAAAGAACCAGGTCAACGCGCTGTCAAAATTCTGGTGGATTTTTCAGTGTCCACCGTGGGCTATTTCATGATCGGTTATGGGGTGGCTTATGGCACCCATTTTTTTGTGGGCGCGGAGCAACTGGCCGCGCGCAATCGGCGCCACCCCTGACCGTGACCTGAACTGGTAGCACACAGCGAGCGGGCAGGCACGGCCCGCTACCCACTCATGCCCTGGCGACCAGGTCTGCTGCCTGATCGGACAACCAACGCTTGTGCTTTGGCTACCATCAGCACATGCTGACCGCGCGCAAAGCCCATCTCGACACCCTGGCCGTGTCATTGCTTTTGGGCTGCTGCCTGTTCTGGGGCTTTCAGCAGGTGCTGATCAAGGCCACTATCTCCGAGGTGCCGCCCATGTTCCAGGCGTCGCTGCGGCTGCTAGGCGCAACGGCGTTGCTAGGGGCCTGGTGCCTGTGGCGAGGGGTTGCGCTGTTCAAACAGGATGGCTCGCTCAAGGCCGGCCTGCTGGCTGGCGGCCTTTTTGCGGCGGAATTTGCAGCGATTTACCTCGGGCTGGGCTACACCACCGCATCGCGCTTGACGGTGTTTTTGTACACCTCACCTTTCTGGGTGGCGATCTTGCTGCCGTTCTGGGTGACGTCCGAAAGGCTGCGCGGGCTGCAGTGGGCCGGCTTGCTCTGCGCCTTTGTGGCGGTGGTGTTTGCGCTGCGTGACGGGTTTGCCGCTGACCAGGCTTCGACGCTGCGCGGCGACCTGCTCGGGCTGCTGGCCGGCATGCTCTGGGGCCTGACGACGGTGGTGATACGGTCCAGCGCACTGGTCAGGATTGCTGCCGAGAAGCTGCTGTTTTACCAGTTGGCGGTCAGCGCGCTGGTGTTTCCCATGATGTCGGCCGGCCTGGGCGAGGCCTGGGTCTGGCAGTTTTCAAGCTTTGCGCTGACCTCGCTGGCGCTGCAAACGGTTGTGGGTGCGTTTGTCAGTTACCTGGCATGGATGTGGATGCTGGGCCGTTACCCGGCCACCAAGATTTCAGTGTTTGTTTTCTTCACGCCGCTTTTCGCGCTGCTGTTTGGCGCGCTGTGGCTGAAAGAGCCCGTCACGCCCAGCCTGCTGGTGGCGCTGGTACTGGTGGCAATTGGCATGGTGCTGGTCAACCGCCAGCCGGCGGCCGCGCCGCTTTCGAACGACACCCGACCCCATACCGGCCCTGGCGGCACCACCCCTTCCTGAGCGAGCGACTGAACATGAACGCGACCCCTCGTATCCCCGGCCACCGGTTTCTTCACTCGCCCGGCCCCACGCGCGTGCCCGACGAGGTGCTGAACGCCATGCACCGGCAACCGATGGACCTGGCCGACCCGCGTGTTGACGAGCTGATCGCCAGTTGCGAGCAAGGCCTGAAAGCGCTGCTGCAGACCAAGGATGCCGACCTTTTTATGTACGCGGCCAACGGCCACGGCGTCTGGGAAGCAGTGATTGCCAATGTTGCGGCACCGGGCCAGACGGTGCTGGTGCCGGGAACCGGTCACTTTTCAGAATCATGGGCCGTGCAGGCCGAGGCCATGGGCGTGCAGGTCTTGCGCACACCCTGGCGGGAAGGCTGGCCGATGGACATTGATGCCATCGAGCAGGCCCTGCGCGCCGATGCCGGACAAGCGATCGTCGCGGTGTTTGCGGTGCACACCGACACCGCCAGCGGCATGACCAGCGACCTGGCCGCGGTGCGCCGCGCGATCGACGCCGCGGCCCACCCTGCCCTGCTGGTGGTGGATGTGGTCGCTTCGCTGGCGGCCGAGCCGTTTGCCATGGATGCACTGGGAGCCAATGTGGTGCTGGGCGCCTCACAAAAAGGCCTGATGACGCCACCGGGCCTGGGCTTTGTGGCGGTTGACGCGCATGCCATGGCCGTGGCCCGGCGCAACACCGCGCCACGCTACTACTGGGACTGGACACGACGCCAGGGCCCGTTGAGCTACCGCAAGTTTTGTGGCACGCCGCCGATGAACCTGCTGATGGGTTTACAGGCGTCGCTCGGTTTGATTTTTCACGAAGGGCTGCCACAGGTGCTGGCCCGGCACCAGCTGATGGCACGCACGGTGCACGCCGCCGTCAACGGCTGGAGCGAAGGTGGCGGTGTGCGACTGTTTGCCAGGGATGCGCGGGCGCTGTCGGTGTCGGTGACAACGGTGGCGGTGGGTGCGGACGTCGACCCGGAAGCGCTGCGCACCATCGCCCGCGAGCGTTTTCAGGTAGCTGTGGCCGGCGGACTGGGCCCGCTTGCGGGGCGGGCCTTTCGTATCGGGCATCTGGGTGACCTGAACCCGGCCATGATCATGGGCTGCCTTGCGGGCGTGGAAGCGGCCCTTCTGGTCCAAGGCGTTGCCATCGGTGGCGGCGGCCTTGCGGCCGCCATTCGTGTGCTGGCAAACAGCTCCTGAAGCCAGTTTCCAGACCCCCAGCGCTTGCCATCCGGGCAAGGCGCAGGGTTTGTTGCCAGGCCATGTGTAAAAGCTACCTTGCCTGATGCCCGGTGCTGCCCACGTCCTACACGGGCGCGCAGGCGCATGCGTAAGGTCATCTAGCGTGTCGTCGCCCCGGGGCCAGCGGTATGAATGCCGCCGGTATCGGTCACGCACACTGAAGCAGTTGCTGCCGGGCCCGGCCTGGCGCAAGTTCGCATATCGAAGGTACAACCAGAACAACACCCGCAGTTCCCGATGACCGACCCTATTGCCGACCCCTCCGCCAGCAGCGGCCATTCTGACGCGCCCCAGGTTGCGCACACCGCGCGTGAAAGCCATGCCGGTCCCGGCGACAGGCGTGGGTCTCATGACAGCGCCCATAAACCGCCCCCCCACGCCGAGGCACCTTCAGGCCACCGGCCGACGGTTTCGGCGTCTGCCTCACAGGCTGCAGAGCTGGCCCGGCTGTCCCTGGGTATTGCCGGGTTTGTGCTGATCATGCTGATGGGGTGGCTGATGTTCAGCTCCAGCTCGTCGCCCTGGGTAAAACCGATACCCGGCACGGTAGAGGGCAGTGCCGCATGGTTGCCAGCGGACCCTGTGACCATGGCCCGGCAGGCGGGCAGCTGCGGCGCGCCGGTCACGATGGCTGCAGCGCCTGGCGATGGCAAGCTGCCGCTGAAAGCCGACGTCACCGGTCTGTTGGAAGCGGATATCGAGTCCTTTGTGGTTATCGGCAAGGAAGCCGCGGCATCCGGGCGGCCACGTGATGCAGAGTCGGCCTTTCTGATGTCCTGCCGGGTTGCCGGGCAGCTCAAGGGTGCGGAGTCCCTGGACTCGGCGCGGGCCAAATACCAGCTGGGCTGGCTTTACGCGCAGCTTGCGGTGACCGGCGGAACCGGCATGGACGGCGCGCGTGAGGAAATGATGGGTCGCGCTGCACAGCTGTATGCGGAAAGCCTGCGGCTCTTTGTTGTGCATGCCGACCAAGCGGGCAAAAAGCCGCAGCTGGTGGTGGAAACCACCATGCCGTTTACACCTGCTACACCGTCTATACCCCCTGCGGCTCGTTCGTCCGCCGCAGCTGATTCATCGGTTACAGCTGCATCGGGCGCCTTGGCCCCTGTTGCGTTGAATGCAACGGCACAGGTTGCGACGCCGCCCGCAGAGCCTGCGTCTGCAGGCTCTGAAACCCAGCCTACATTGGCATCGGCATCGCTGGCGTCCGACAACGCCGCGCCAGCGCCGGCTGAGGCCGCTTCCCGCTCGCAAAAAAGCCCTGCTGCAACCGCATTGGCAGCACCGCCGGCGGTTGCGCAGGCGCGCGTTGCCACTTCCGGCCGGGCCCGGGCCTCGCTGGTCAAGCGCTCCGATCGCCGGGTTCGTGCCGAACGCAAGGTGATCAGCGCCAGCGCTGCAGCCAATTTAGCGGAGCTGTACCGCGGGCGTTAGGAGCCTGGGCGGCAACGCCTTGCGCCCATCAGCCTGTGTGTGCGCCGCTTCAGCCTTCAGGCAGTGCGCGCTTTCGCAAAATTCACATACCAGTCCAGGCAGGCTGGGTTGGTCATGGCATCGCGGTTTACCACCTTGTCGATGGGCTGGCCGAGCAGCAGCTTCTTGATCGGCAGCTCCTGCTTCTTGCCAGACAGGGTGCGCGGCACCTCCGGCACCTGAAAGATGTCATTGGGCACAAAGCGCGGCGACAAGGCCGTCCTGACCGCATCGTTCAACCGCGCCTTCATGGCGTCATCCAGGGCCTGCCCGGGTTGGAGCACCACGAAGAGCGGCATGTAACTGTCCCGGCCGAGGTATTCCAGGTCGACGACCAGCGAATCAAGCACCTCGGGCAGCGCCTCAATGGCGCTGTACAGCTCGCTGGTGCCCATGCGCAGGCCATGCCGGTTGATAGTAGCGTCGCTGCGGCCATAGATGATGCAGCTGCCTGACGGTGTGACCTTGAGCCAGTCGCCGTGGCGCCAGACGTTGGGGTACATGTCGAAGTAGCTCGACAGGTAACGGGCGCTGTCCTCGTCACCCCACAGGTAGAGCGGCATGGACGGAATCGGCTGGGTGCATACCAGCTCGCCCACCTCGCCGATGACGGCCTGGCCCGATTCGTTCCAGGCTTCCACCGCGCAGCCCAGCAGACGGCACTGCATCTCGCCAGGCACCAAGGGCAGCTCACGGTTGCCGCCGATGAAAGCGCCTGCAAAGTCGGTGCCGCCCGAGATGTTGCACCACCAAATTGGTGCCCCCACGCTTGTCGCTTCTGAATTCCGATTGTCCTGAGCCTGTCGAAGGATGTCCCCCGGGGGGGCCGTGCCTTTCTCGGGGCGGCCTGGCGCGGCGGCCTGTGGATCGGTATCGACCTGCCTGCGTAGCTTGGCGAACTGCGCGCTTCCCCACAGCTGCGCCTCGGGCGAAAGCGGTGAGCCGGTCGAGCCCAGGGCGCGCACCGGGCTCAGGTCGCCGCAGGCAGACAGGTCAACCCCGGCCTTCAGGCAGTTGGCGTAGAAGGCAGCGCCAGCGCCAAAAAAAGTGACGCCGGTTCGCGCAGCAAACCGCCACAGGGTGGTCCAGTCGGGCCGCTCCTTGCTGCCACCTGGGTTGCCATCAAAGATGCAGCAGGTGGTGCCGTTGAGCAGCCCGCTGAGTTGCGCGTTCCACATCACCCAGCCGGTGGAGCTGTACCAGTGGTAGCGCTCGCCGAAGTTGTTGCTGCTGTAGCTGCAGCCGATATCGTTGTGCAGCCCCTTGAGCGCCAGCGCCACCAGCACGGTGCCGCCATGGCCGTGAACAATCGGCTTGGGCAGGCCCGTGGTGCCGCTGGAATAGACGATCCAGAGCGGATGGTCAAACGGTAGCCACAGCGGCTCGAATGCATCCGTCCCAGCATCATTTCGGCCTCCAGCCCAATCGAATCGCTTGGTATCAGCTATTAATTCAGCAGCATTCAGGTGGTAGTGGATGACGGTGTGCCGCACGCTGGGCAACGCGCTGCGCAACTGCGCAACCACGTCCCGCCGGTCGATGTCCTTGCCGCCGTAGCTGACGCCGTCGCAGGCGATCAGCACCTTGGGCTCGATCTGCCGGAAGCGGTCCAGCACGGCGCTGGTCCCCATGTCGGGCGCGCAGATGCTCCATACCGCGCCCAGGCTGACAGTGGCCAGAAACGCCACCATCGCTTCGGCAATATTGGGCAGGTAAGCCGCCACCCGGTCGCCGGGCTCGATGCCCTGTGCCTTCAGATGCAGCGCCAGCGAGGCCACCTGCTGGCGCAGCGCGGGCCAGCTCAATTCTTTCGCCGGGCCAGAAGCCAGCGTTTTTTCATCATGGCTGATGATGGCCATCATGCCCGCGGCATGGGCTGCGTCCGCATGCTTCAAAACCTGCTGCGCGTAGTTGATCTGGGCGCCCGGAAACCAGACCGCGCCGGGCATGCGCCTTTCCAGCAGCACCGCGCTGTGCGGCGTGGGCGAGTGCAGCTCGAAGTAATCCCAGAGGCTTTGCCAGAAGGCTTCAAGATCAGTCACCGACCACTGGCGCAGCGCCTCATAGTCGTCGAACCGCAGCCCACGGTTTACAGCCAGCCAGTTCTGGTACAGGCGAATCTGGGGCGTGTGCGGCACTGTGCGCGCAGGATGGTCCGGTGTGGTGTCAGGCGTTTGCATCCCGCAAGGTTACCGCCTGCGGCGCCAAATCGGTACTAGGGAACCACCACCGGGCATGTTGCTTTGAAAGGCGGCCCGAAGACTTGATCCTCCCTTCATGGGGCTACCGCATCAACGCGTCGCCGCGACACCACAAGGCAGGCCATGGACACGCTGACCGTCCCCACCCTGGATGCCTGCGACTTCGGCTGGTACTTGTCGCGCATGGTGGCGCATGGTGCATCGGATCTTTTTCTGTCCAGTGACACGCCGGCCTCGCTCAAGGTTCAGGGCGAGATACAGCCTCTTAACCGTGTGCCGCTGACCGGTGCGCATATCGAAAAAATGGCTTACTCGATGATGGGCAGATACGCGAGTTCGAAACATCACTCGAATCCGACCTGGCCATGGCGATCGAGGAGCTTGGGCGCTTTCGCATCAACGTGTATCACCAGCCGTATACCGACGATGGCATCGCTCAAGCTGCCGCCGGTAATGCAGTCGCTGGCGATGCTCAAGCGCGGGCTGGTGCCCATCGAGGCGCCGCTGGCTCGGCAAATCCACCTCGCTGGTCTCGATGCTGGACGACCGCCACCAGATGGCGGCACACCATATTCTGACGATCGAAGACCCGATGGAGTTGAGCATGTGCACAAGCAGTCCATCATTGACCAGCGAGCAGTCGAGGAAGCGGTTGGCAGGCCGACTCCAAAACCGATGTGGCGCTACAGATCCGGCCGCCGTTACGCCACAGCCCCGACATCGAAAGCCTTTGCATGGAAGGCTGAGGCCACGTCCCTGGCCCGGTCGATCTGCGCATGACCTGCGCCGCGTTCTTGTGCGGGCTGCTTTTTGCCCCTAGCATTGCGCTCACTTTAAACACAAGGGGAGGCGGCAATGGGGATGTTCAGCTGGACAACGAAAAGCAGCGCAGTGCTGCTGCAACAGGGCGGCGTGATTGCACCCGATGAGCGACTGCCATGGCCGCAAACCGCCATCATGGGCGTGCAGCATGTGATTGCGATGTTTGGCGCGACGGTGCTGGCGCCCATCCTGATGGGGTTTGACCCGAACATTGCGATTTTGATGAGCGGCATCGGCACGCTGATCTTTTTTGCCCTCACCGGCGGCAAGGTACCGAGCTACCTGGGCTCCAGTTTCGCGTTCATTGGCGTGGTGATTGCTGCTACCGCCTATGCGGGCAAAGGTCCCAATGCCAACCTCGGTGTTGCGCTCGGCGGCATCATCGCCTGCGGGGCCTTGTACACCCTGCTTGGCTTTGTGGTGCAGGCTATCGGCACCGGGTGGATCGAGCGTCTGATGCCACCGGTGGTGACGGGCGCCGTGGTTGCGGTGATCGGCCTGAACCTCGCGGGCATTCCGGTCAAGAACATGGCAGCCGGCAATTTTGATGCGTGGATGCAGCTGGTGACATTTGTCAGCGTGGCCCTGGTGGCGGTGCTGACGCGCGGCATGCTGCAGCGGCTCCTGATTCTGGTGGGCCTGGTGGTGTCAACGCTTATTTACGCGGTGCTGACCAATGGCCTGGGCCTGGGCAAACCGGTGGATGTGTCTGGCATTGCCAGCGCCGCATGGGTCGGCCTGCCAGGCTTCACCACGCCGGTGTTCAGCGCCAGCGCGATGCTCCTGATCGCGCCGGTGGCGATCATCCTGATGGCTGAGAACCTGGGCCATATCAAGGCCGTGACCGCCATGACCGGCAGGAACCTCGACCCCTACCTGGGCCGGGCCTTCATCGGCGACGGTATCGCCACCATGGTGTCTGGCAGCGCGGGCGGCACCGGCGTCACCACCTATGCCGAAAACATCGGCGTGATGGCGGCGACCAAGATTTATTCAACGGCGGTTTTTGTGGTGGCGGCGCTGATGGCGATTGCCATGGGCTTCAGCCCCAAGTTCGGCGCGGTGATTCAGGCGATTCCGCTGCCGGTGATGGGCGGCATCAGCATTGTGGTGTTTGGCCTGATTGCCGTGGCGGGCGCCAAGATCTGGGTCGACAACAAGGTGGATTTTTCAGACAACCGCAACCTGCTGGTGGCGGCCATCACGCTGGTTCTGGGCACCGGTGACTTCACGCTGAAGTTCGGGCAGTTTGCGCTGGGCGGTATCGGTACCGCCACCTTCGGCGCCATCCTGCTGTGGGCCTTGATAGGCCGCCGTAACGGGCGCATCTGAAGCGCTTCATGCCGCTTGCCGGCTCGGGCCTGGCGCGCGCATGACATGCGCCAGAAAGCCCTGGCCCGGCTGCGGGCACTGCGCCAGGGTCAGCCGGCTGCTTCGCTGGCTTCCACCAGCGCGGTCTTGACCTCGGCGAGTTCCCGCTCCAGGCTGCGGCGCTGCTCGACCTCTTCGGCCAGCACCTTGTTGACTTCTTCCAGCTCTTGTGCTGCTTCGTTGATCTTGATTTCCAGCAGGTCTGTTTTTTCAAGGGCCTGCGCCACATCGCCGGTTTGCACCTCGGGAGGAACTTCCTGCTTGAGCACCGCGTTGATGACCACCAGCTCGGCCGCCGAATGCTCGACCTTTTCCTTGACCGCCTCGTTCATGTCGATGGCCTCCGCCAGTGGTGAGGTTTGAGTAGCAGTCAGTGTGGTAGCGCTTGTAGGCTGATGGGGCATGGTGGCGTCAGAGTAGATAGGCCGCAGAGGATAGCGTCAAACATACCTGCCGACAACCCGGCGGGGCATGCCCTAGCTATGTCAGGGGCTTATGCGCTGCAGTGGCTTTGCTGTAGAGCCTGGCCTCTTGCCTGGCGGTGCCGGCGTGCCGCCAAACGCCTTGCCCAACCCGCCGATGGCGGCCCCGATACGCGCGCCAATCGCCGTGCCGACGCCGGGCAACACGGCAGTTCCCACTACCGCGCCAGACACTGCGCCGGCTGGCATGCTGACCACGACATTGGCAAGCGGCCCGCTGATGGTCAGGGGAACACCCACCACACCTTCCACCAGGTCAACCGCCACTTCTGCCTGGAGGCGCTGGTTCTGCAGGCGCGCGCTGCCGGTTGCGGTCAGCGCGCCGGATTCGGCCTTCAGGGCGGTAAACGCCAGCGCCATGCCGCTGGCACTGTTTTGCGTGACCAGCTGGCCGGTCAGTGAATTCAGCGGCGTGTGGCCCGCGTGCTCGCGCCCCAGCGTTTTGACGGCCCGGTCCAGGTCAAAACGTAGCAGGCTGCTGGCGCCCATCGCAAAACCGGTCTGCGTGCGCAGCGACCGCACCAGCTCGGCCAGGTTGGCCCCATCGGCCGACAGCAGGGTCTGGCCAGACACCTTGCCGGCGACCAGCGGCCGGCGGTTGAAGGCCTGCAGCATGCGGGACACTTCAATGCCCTGCGGCTTGAGCTTGCCGGCCAGGCGCAACAAACCGTTTTGCGTGGTGTCCAGCCGGAGCTGCCCGTTCAGGGTGCCGCCGCCGATGCTGCTGGTCAGGGACCACTGGTCGCCATCCTCATGGCGCTGCAGTTCAAAGGTGGTGGTGTCTTTGGCTGCGGGAAGCCGCAGCAGCGCATGCCGCGGCCGCCAGCCGGCATCAAACAAAACCTCGCCTGCATAGGTGACAGCCAGGCCGCGGCGCGACACCCAGGACAGCTCTTCCAGCACCAGCTTTGCCAGCGGCAGACGGTCCAGCCTGAAGCCCGATGCGTCGGGCGCGCTTTTTCGCCCCAGCCCCGCCAGCGAGGCTTGCGGCACCACCGCGCCTTGCACGCGGATTTCTTTGAACCGTATGCGTTTTTGCATCAGCAACATGAGGTCCGGGTGCAGCACCAGGGCTTTGGCAGTGACCGGTGCGGGCTGATCAGTTGCTACCTCACGCAGGATGATGGCCGGGCGTGGCAACAGCCGCCAGTCCAGCGCGACCAGTGCGACATTCACGCCCAGTGCCTCAGCAAGCTCTGCCTCGGCGCGGCGTGCCAGCTCATCATTTGACGGCAGCAGAACCGCTACTGTCCCGGCCGCAAGCAGCAGCATCAGCAAGAGCAAGCCTGCCAGCCCGGCTGCCCGGCGCTGGCGCCAGAACGGCTTGCGCAGGACGGCGTTCGTAGCGGGTGGTTCAGCGGCGGGCATGACGCCAAGCTTAGTGCAGCCGCGGCTGTGCACAGCGCGACAACCTATGCACAGGGTGTAGGCCCGGGGCTCACCTGCAGACCACCGGGCGCTTTATAGTGGTTGCCTGGCGCCGCCGCTCCCATGGCGGCGCCCCACTTTTGCAGGCCAACCTCATGCGTATCTGGAAGCAGGCTGTTTCGGTAGAGCAGTTGACAGCGTCAGGCACTGACACGGCGGTCTCCCACCTCGGCATCGAGTTTCTGGAGGTAGGTGACGATTTCATCCGCGCCCGGGTGCCGGTCGACAGCCGCACCATCCAGCCGTACGGCCTGTTGCATGGCGGCGTGTCGGTGGTGCTGGCCGAAACCCTGGGCTCATGCGGCGCGGCGTACGCGGCGCCAGCGGGCCACCGGGTGGTGGGCCTGGACATCAACGCCAACCACCTGAAGGGCGCCAAAAGCGGCTGGGTCACCGGCACAACCCGGCCGGTTCACATCGGAAAAACAACCCAGGTCTGGCACATCGACATCACCAATGAAGCCGGCGAGCTGGTGTGTGTGTCGCGCATCACGATGGCGGTTTTGCAGCCGCGCTAGGTTGTTTTCAGCGTTTCATGGCTGCAGCCCAATGAATATGCGAGTTATTTGCTATTATTTAAATAGCACTTTGAAGCACGAACCGTCTCGACGTGGAGCTTTGTCTTCGCGCCGGCTGTCAGCTTCTGCCTGCGAACACGCTTGAACCTGGGCTTCGGGCTTCTGCTGGCCGCCAGCTCTGCCATCGCGCAACCCGCCGCCCGGCCGGAAGCTCGTCTTTGGCGCTGCCAACCATCGCGTCGGCCACCTCATCTGCGCCTGCCGAAGCGAGTGCCCTGGCGCGCAGTGAGGTAGCCATCTCGCTGCGCAAGGGCGGCTATGTCATTTACTTTCGCCATGCGGCCACCGACTTTTCAAAAAACGACGCCCGCATGACCAGCTATGCCGACTGCGCCAACCAGCGGCTGCTCTCAAGGGCAGGCCGCAGCAGCGCACGCCAGGTCGGGCGGCATATCGCCAGACTGGGCGTGCCGATTGGCGAGTCCTTTGCCCGCCCGCTGTGCCGCACCCCGGAAACCGATGTTAGGGCGCGCCACGCCACGCAACGAGATGTGCGAAGGAGACAGCGGTGACTGCCCAGGGCTCAAGCAACTGCTGGCGCTGCCGGTAGCCGCTGGTCGGGCATGGCACGCCTTTCAGGGCCATTGCCGGCGCCCCGCATCTGGCGGATGGCGAGCCCGCGGTCATCAGGCCTGAGGGCTCGCGCTGGACGGTAGTGGCGCGTGTGCTACCCGAGGACTGGGCCTCGCTTCGATGACCCTGCAAGATGGACGCGGCGCTGCCAGACGCACTGACTGGCAATGAGCGGAAAGCAGGTTCGAGCGGGACACGAAGACCGGGTCAAGGCGATGCGTCAGTCAACCAGAACAGCGACAACTTGACAATTTCAATCAAACAGGGCCCTGGCCCTCTCAATCAGACCGTTGGTAGCTATGGAGTTAGTAGCGCCTCCAGTTTTGATGGGTCGCGAATTCGACAGCCCGTGACTGCAACCGCGTAACTGCAACATTGCTTTCGGCCGCGACAGGTGCCCGCACATATGGCTTTGCAGTGGTTCGCCCAGCGGCATTCCCTCAGGTTGCAAGCGGTTGTCCTACAGAGGTGAGCTCATCAGGCTTGCGCATTTTTCAGCAATAGTCCCTTACCCTTCTTATTAGTTCTTAATCATTAAGCCCCACGGGCACAGGGAAACCAATGGCTTTGCGGGTTTTTGTAGTGGAGGACGACTGCGTCACCCAAACCTGGCTGGACCAGTTCCTGACGGCGCATGTCGGCGCCACGGTGGTGGGGTGCGCTGAAACCGAACTTGACGCGAAACGCTGGCTTGACGAACATCCCCATGCATGGGACCTGGCCATCGTTGATATCTTTTTGAAGGCGGGCACCGGTGCGGGTGTTACCCGGCACTGCCGCAGCCGGGCTGTCAACCAGAGCGTCATTGTTATCACCAGCCACCCGATTGAAAGCCTGGTCAAACATTGCCTCGCACTGGGCGCGGATGCGGTTTACGAGAAGACAACGCAGACCCAACAGCTGCTCGAGCATTGCCAACGGCTCGCGGCTTCGTTGCCAGACCCCTCGTAGGCAGCCGCCAAGGCAGGCGACGGGGGTTTTCTTGCTATTTATGTTGCCTGGTCTGGGAATCGAAGCGCCGCACCGGTGACGCGATTCATAACCGGATTGCAGATAACGCGGCTGCGCATGATGAACCGGCCAATCCAGCGAGAACGATGGCGGTGCTATCGCTGCAGTATCAACGACCCCCTTGACGCCCCAAGCGGGCAGGTGGTTCAGTCCACTCCAGATCGCCAACCAGGTGCCAGGCGCCCCAGCAGGCCAAACCCCGGCCAGGTCCTGTAGTTGCAGAACCTCAGGCGGCCCATAGCGCATGCAAACATGAGCCTTCAGGCTTTCGTCCATGGAATCGACAAGACGGCGCAGGCATATGAGCAAGGCGCAATTTGGGGCCGGCTCCTGGCTCACAAGGGCCGGTGTTCAAAGGCAGGCGACGCTTGCGGCATGGCAGGCAGAAGGCTCCCCTTTCGCTGGCGCGGCGGAGCCAGCACCCTTGACCATCCTTGTGCAGATGGCATCCGAGTGCGGTGTATTGCCAAACGACATGACCCTCTGAAAACCAGTGGCGGAATACAAATAGCACTGGTACTGCAGGCCGTCATTTGTCTTGACGCTGTAGTCGATACATCCACCGGTATCCGGCCGCTGGTCTGCAATGGTGAAGCTTCCCAGCTCGCGTCCGATAGCAACGGAGGTACGTTGTGCCAGTCCGTCCTGACCGATGGTGGCTGCGCAACCTGTCCCGACACGTATCAACATGGCAGCCGCCGCTCGCTGCGGTGTGGGCGGCATCGTCCGTTCGAGCGTCATGTTGTTCTCCGAGTTGTGGTGTTCGTCAGACTCTGGCCTGCTTCCCTGCAGACGTGAACCCTACTCAAGTAGGGTGTGATGGAGCCCGGTTCTCCGACCAAGCTCTGCCTACAGTTTTCCAGGGCTCTGCCTTACACCGGTAGCGATGAGACTGCCAAGAGAATAAATGTGGGGTTTCAGGCTACTGCTCTCGGGGGAGAAGCTGGTGGCACCCCCTGTTTCGCTCCATCACATCAACTATCGATAGGCCCATCCATGTTTACAAAATCCGCTTTGACAATCGCTGCTGTTTCGCTTGCTACTCTGGGACTTTCAGCCTGTGACGTGAAAAAAACGCAGGAAGGAAATGTGACGGTGCCGAAAGTGGAGGTTCAAAAAACACAGGAGGGCGACGTTACCTTGCCCAAGTACGATGTCACCGCACCGTCCGTCAGCGTGTCGACAACCGAGAAAACAGTCACCGTGCCTACCGTCAAGACGGAAGAAAAGACGGTTGAAGTGCCGAAGGTTACGGTTACGCCAGCCAAGTAGCAGGCGTGCGGCTGCCCCGGCCGGATGGACCTGCAGGACGCAGCAGCTCGTCAGCAGTGGAACCAACGTCTGGGCCTGAGCGCCAGACCGCTATGAGTTCAGCCCGGGTTGGGAGCGTCTTGCAGGCGTGTCGCGCCTCCTCACCCAGCGGCTGCAGCGCCAGACTGCGCGAGGCGCTCGCTTTTCCAGTACACATCATCACCCCCATTCATGCGGTTCAGTACGCGGGACAGTACAAACAGCAAGTCGCTCAGGCGGTTCAGGTAATGGCGCGGCGCGGCATTGAGTTGTTCTGCACTTTCCAGCGCAACCACCGATCGTTCTGCCCGGCGTGCCACCGTACGGCAGACATGGGCCAGCGCAGCAGCACGTGAGCCTGCAGGCAGGATGAATTCAGCCAGGCGGGGCAAAGTGGCGTTATGCGTCTGCAGCGCTGTATCCAGCACCGCCACCGCCTCTGCCTTGAGCAGCTCAAACCCTGGAATACTGAGTTCACCACCGAGGTTGAAAAGCTGGTGTTGCACCTCGACCAGCAGCTCGCGCACGCCACTGGGTAATTCTTCGCACAGCAGCAAACCGATGCTGGAATTGAGCTCATCCACGTCGCCCATGGCATGCACCCGCAGGCTGTTTTTCGATACCCGTGTGTTGTCGCCCAGTCCGGTAGTTCCATCGTCACCGGTGCGGGTGGCGATTTGGGTCAGTCGATTGGCCATGGTGTTGTCCCGTCAGCGTTAAAAAAATGTGGTGTGGCCGGTTGCCTTGCGGCAAGCAAACGTGAAACCTTGCTACCGGTTGTGTGCCCACGAAACCTGCTGCAAGAGTGCTGGTCAGGCAGCAGTGACGGCTTTCCAATCAAGGCGATTGCCTGTACCTGGCAACCAACGACGAAAGACATTGCATGACACCACGCGCCAGCTTCATGCTTGGGCAAACTGCCCAGGCAGCCAAACATTCTAGGGTCAACTTTGAAAGGCAGAGCGTGCTGCTGATGGGCGCCCTGGTCATGGCGATGAGCTTGGCGGTGCACGCGCAGTCGGCGGCACCAGCGGCTGAAGAGCGCAACAGTCCGGCCTCGCAGATCAGTCCGCAAACCGCCACCGGCATAGCACCTGCCGGTACGGGCGGCAAGCCCGCCGCACAGGACATCGACACTGCATTCGAGCGCGCCGATATCAACCGTGATGGCAAGCTGGACCGCCGGGAGGCGGAGTTGTTCTCACCGGTCGGCCAGCGATTTGAGGCGCTTGACAGCAACCGGGACAACTTTGTTTCGCGCCAGGAGCTGCGCAAGATGTCCGGCTCCTGAGCGCTCGCCGCCAGCCGCCCGGCGCTGTAAGCGCTTGGCCAAGTGCTGCCATACCGCACAGGTGGGCATACAGGATGGCTGTCTGCTTTAAACCGGCGACTACTTCATAATGTTCCATCGGGTGCAGGCATCCTGGCTGCCGGGCCACGCGGCCTTGATCAGCACCGCCGCCGCTGACCTGCCAAGCTATCTGGAGAAACATCATGAATGCCCCGCTTCCCTCTCACCTGCTGCCCGAAATTGCCCAGCGCGACACACCGACAGCGCTGATCGATGCGCTGAAGGCGCATTTTTCAGAACGTTGCTCGACGGCGATGGTGGTACGCGAGCAGCACGGCCGCGACGAATCATCATTTGCAGTGCCGCCGCCAGCCGCAGTGGTGTTTGCCGAAAGCACCGCGGATGTGGCGCTGGCGGTCTCGCTGGCAGACCGGTATAGCGTTCCCGTGATTCCGTTTGGCGTGGGCACCTCGCTCGAAGGCCATCTGCTGGCTGTACAAGGCGGCATCAGCATTGACGTGAGCCGCATGAACCGGGTGTTGCAGGTCAATGCGGAAGACCTCACCGTTACCGTGCAGCCCGGCGTCACGCGCAAGCAACTCAATGAAGAGATCAAGAGCACCGGGCTCTTCTTTCCGATTGACCCCGGCGCCGACGCAACGCTTGGCGGCATGAGCGCAACCCGCGCCAGCGGCACCAACGCCGTGCGCTACGGCACCATGCGCGAGAACGTGCTGGCCCTGGAAGTGGTGACAGCCGACGGCAGCGTGATTCGTACCGGCACGCGCGCGAAAAAATCATCTGCGGGCTACGACCTGACGCGGCTCATGGTGGGCAGCGAAGGCACGCTGGGCGTGATCACTGAAGTGACGGTCAGGCTTTACCCCTTGCCTGAGGCGATTTCGGCAGCGATCTGCTCATTCCCGAGCATCGAGGCGGCGGTGCGCACCACCATAGAGATCATCCAGCTGGGCGTGCCAATTGCCCGCGTCGAATTGATCGACCATAACGCAGTGCGCATGGTGAACGCGCACAGCAAGCTGGGCCTGCGTGAAGAGCCGATGCTATTGATGGAGTTTCATGGCTCGCCGAGCAGCGTGAAAGAGCAGGCCGAACTGGTGCAAGAGCTTGCCAGCGGCCACGGCGGCAACGCTTTTGAATGGGCCAGCACGCCGGAAGAACGCACACGGCTATGGACGGCCCGGCACAACGCCTACTTTGCCGCCATCCAGTCGAGGCCCGGCTGCCGCGCAATTTCCACCGATACCTGCGTGCCGATTTCACGCCTGGCCGATTGCCTGCTGGAGTCCGTGGCCGAGGTCGACGCTAGCGGCATTCCCTATTTCCTGGTCGGCCATGTCGGTGACGGTAATTTTCACTTCGGTTACCTGATAGACCCTGACATTCCGGCCGAGCGTGAAGTGGCCGAGGCTCTGAACCACAAGCTGGTGTCACGGGCGCTGGCGCTGGAGGGCACCTGCACCGGGGAGCACGGGGTCGGGCTGCACAAGATGGATTTTCTGGTGACAGAAGCGGGCGCGGGCGCGGTGCAGATGATGCGGACCATCAAGCAGGCGCTGGACCCGAAGAACATCATGAACCCGGGCAAGATATTCTCAATGTGACGCTGGCCAGGTGGACGCAAGCCGGGCTTCCTGGCGAGCCCTGCCATGGCGCAAATCAGCCGCGCAGACGGTCAATCAGCCCTTGCAGTTCATCCATGGACGAGAAATGGATAGCGACCTCGCCGGTTTCCTCGCGCTTGCCATTGCGCTTGATCTGCTTTTTGACACGCACTTCCACCTCCGCCATCAACAGGTCAGCCAGTTCTTCCTCGATGCGGCGCGTGTCGCGCGGCTTTTCCTTGGCCTGCTTTAGCGGGGTCAACGAAAATTCGGCGCTTAGCTTCTTGACCAATCCCTCCGCCTCACGCACTGACATTTTTCGGGCCGTGATCTGGTTGGCAGCCGTGATCTGCTCGGCCCGCTCCAGACCCAGCAGCGCACGGGCATGGCCCATGTCGAGGTCCCCGGCCATCAGCATGGTTTGCACCGGGCCTGCCAGATTGAGGAGACGCAGCAGGTTGGATGCGGCGCTGCGTGAGCGGCCCACGGCTTGGGCGGCAAGTTCATGAGTGAGCCCAAACTCTTTCACCAGGCGTTGCAGGCCTTGGGCCTCTTCCAGTGGATTGAGGTCTTCGCGCTGGATATTTTCGATCAGCGACATGGCCGCGGCTGACTCGTCTGGCACATCGCGCACCAGCACCGGCACGCTGTCCAGCCCGGCAAGCCTGGCGGCCCGAAAGCGCCGCTCACCCGCGATGATCTCGTACTTGCCGTCATTCGGCCCGCTGGTGAGGCGGCGCACCAGGATCGGCTGCATGATGCCCTGCGCCTTGATGGACTCGGCCAGTTCGTAGAGCGCGCCTTCATCCATGCGGGTACGGGGCTGGTATTTGCCGGCGACCATATCGACCAGCCGAAGCGACGCTGGCAAGCCGGGACCGGTGGCGCTGCTGTTGGCGTTTTCCGCGTCGGTGGCACCTTCGCTGACTTTCGGACCAAGCAAGGCCTCGAGCCCCCGCCCCAGCCCTTTGGGTTTCTTCGTGACCATGCGGTGTAGTTTCCTTTTTATCTCTGGCTAGTTGACGGGTGGCGTAAAAGGTGACCGCGCGTGTTAGGGGCTGCTGGCACCTTGGTGGCGATCATGGCGTCGGCGTCGTGCCGTGGGACGGGATGATGGCTGGCGAGGTCAATTCCTTGAGCTGCAGCAGGCGCAGGTAGGCCTCAGGCCAATCGGCCAGAGCACTCTCGGCATTGAGATGACCGTGAGGACCGGCATCGACACAAGATGAGCCCCAGGCACTGGCAAACTGCCGCGCGCGCTGAGCAGTGCAGAAAGGATCGTCGCTGCTGGCGAAGACCACGCTTTCAAACGGAAACCGGGTCATCGGAACTGGCGCCCAGCTGGGCAGCATGTCCCGCACATCGTCCCGCTCGACATCGGGCGGGGCGGCCAGTAGCGCCCCTTTCACCCGATGAATGTTTCGGGAGTGGCTGGCCCAGGCCGCAACCAGTATGCAGCCCAGGCTGTGCGCCACCAGAACGGCGGGCTCCTCGCAAGCCAGCACAACATCCTCGAGCCGGGCCGTCCAGTCACCACGCAGCGGATGCAGCCAGCTGTGCTGCTCCACGCGCGTGTAGCCATCGGCCGCTTCCCACAGCGTTTGCCAATGGTCGGGACCGCTGTTTTTCCAGCCGGGAAGTATCAGGACATGTGCGGGATTCATGGAAAATCGACTTTTGCTACAAATTTAATAGCTTTACTTGCAAACAAACATTGGGCTGCAGCCACTTTTTTCTTAAAAAAGTGTTTTCACATGGTTTTGATGCGTTGCACCATTTCTTCGGCAAAAGTGATGAATGCCTGTGCACCTTTGGACGATGGATCGAAAACCACACCCGGCAAACCGTAGCTGGGCGCTTCGGCCAGTCGTACATTGCGCGGGATCACGGTGTTGAATACCTTCTCGCCAAAATGCCCCTTGAGTTGCTCGCTGACCTGCTGCTGCAAGGTGATGCGAGGGTCGAACATCACGCGAAGCAGGCCAATGATCTTCAGGTCCTTGTTCAGGTTGGCATGCACCTGCTTGATGGTGTTGACCAGATCGGTCAGGCCTTCCAGCGCAAAGTATTCGCATTGCATCGGTACGATCACCCCGTGGGCGCAGCACAAGCCGTTGAGGGTCAGCATGCTGAGCGACGGCGGGCAATCGATCAGGATGAAATCGTAGTCGGCGTCGATGCTGGCCAGCGCCAGCTTGAGGCGCTTTTCCCGGCGCTCGACCTCCACCAGTTCGACCTCTGCGCCAGCCAGTTCGCGGTTGGCACCCAAAATATCGTAGCCGCACTTTTCGCTGTGTACCCTGGCCTCGGCTACGGATGAGGACTCCAGCAGGACGTCGTACACCGTCATGTCGAGCTTGCGCTTGTCGATGCCTGAACCCATGGTGGCGTTGCCCTGGGGGTCCAGATCGACCATCAACACACGCTGGCCGACCTTTGCCAGACCGGCAGCGAGGTTGACAGCCGTCGTGGTTTTGCCGACCCCGCCCTTCTGGTTGGCAATACAAAAAATCTTGGCCATGCTTGTTCTGTTCTTTTGAGGTGAAGGTCGTACAGGTCGGATTACCGCGACAGGGCAAGCTTGATACCAAAAGCGATCAGAAATACGCCAGCGGCTTTTTCAAGCGTGACCGAAATTTTTGGGCTGGCTTTCAACCGCTCTGCCAGAAAGTAGGTCAGCAACACTGCAGCCAACCCGTAGAAAAAGGTCAACGCAGCAATCGTGACCGCCATCACACCAAAGGTTTTCAGTCCCTGATGCTGTGCAGGGTCCACAAACAGCGGGAAAAAAGCCATGTAAAAGACAATTGCCTTCGGGTTGAGCAAGGTGATCAGCAACGCCTGGCGAAAGTAATGGCGTGGTCGTATCTGCAGAATGGGTGCATCGCCCGGCTTTGCCAGCAGCATTTTTGCGCCCAGCCACGCCAGATACGCTGCACCCAGCCACTGCACCACATGAAAAGCCGCAGGGTAAGCCAGCATCACGGCTGAAACACCGGCCACTGCGGCCCATAGCAGGACCTGGTCGCCCGCAATCACGCCAAAAGTTGCTCCCATGCCGCCGGCAACACCTCCCTTGCCGGTAGACGTGATCAACGCCAAATTGCCAGGGCCGGGTATCAGCAAAAAAACGATGGTGGCCGCTACGAAAGCGCCATAGTCCGCGACACCGACAAATGAACCCAGCATGAAGCGCCCTGAAAGTTAGGTTGTGAGTTTACGACAGGGCTCTGCAGCCGGACGCCGCACCAGCGCAGCGGGTTGATACCCCGTTATGACGCGACAGCGGCTTTACGCCTCATCCAGACAAGGCACCGTTCGGCGCCCAGCCCGGGCACAGCGAGGGGTTCCACGTGAAACACCTCGACTGCAGGATTTAGCACGTCGATCTCCCCGGCCGGATGCTTGCCTTTCATCGCCATCCACACGCCCTGCTCCGCCAAGGCGCTAGCCGACCACTCTGTGAAGTCCGCCAGTGACGCAAATGCGCGCGAGCAGACCACGTCGAAAGGCGTGCGGACGCTCTCAACCCGGGCGTGCAACCCTATCAGACGGGGCAGCTTAAGGGCCAGTGCTGCCTGCTTTATGAAGGCGACCTTCTTGGCCACCGTATCGACGCAGGTGACGGACAAGCCTGGAAAGCAGATCGCGATGACCACGCCGGGCAGCCCGGCGCCAGATCCGACATCCAGCAATCTGCCGCTTGCTTCGGCGCCTCCGCCGGCCTGCCTCAGGCGTTCAAGATGCCTGCGCAACGGCGCCATCGCGGCCAAGCTATCCAGCAGATGGTGGGTCAGCATGTCCGCCGGGTCACGCACCGCCGTCAGGTTGTAGACCTTGGTCCATTTGCCGATGAGCGATATATAGGCCAACAGGGTATCAATCTGCTCGTCGGACAGCGCCAGGTCAAGCAGCGGCGCTGCATTCACGATAGTCTGGCGAGCCGAGGCGTTCGCCTGCTTGTCAATATCGCTCACATCAAAGACCACAGGTAGACACGACGCCAGCATCAGGCGTCATCATGATGTGCGATCGGAAACAACCGCTTCAGCCTGGCGACCCGCCGTCTCTTGGGTAGACGATGCAAGGGCCGGTTTCGATGCATCCGATGGCAGCGTGTTTTTCCACAAATTCTTTTTGAGGTGCACCAGCAGCAAAGACACTGTCGCGGGCGTGATCCCTGAGATACGTGATGCGATTCCCAGTGTCTCCGGGCGATGTTTGGCCAGCTTTTGCCTGGCCTCGAAGCTCAGTGCCGACACCTGCAAATAATCCAGATCCGGCGGAAGCTTCAGATTTTCATAATGCGTGGCCCGCTCGACCTCAACCTTTTGAAGGTCGATATAGCCCGCGTACTTGGCAGTAATTTCAATCTGTTCAATGACACTTTTGGCCATTGCTGCGTCCAGCGCGGCAAGCTCATTCGCGCCGGTGGTTTCACGTGAAACATCCTCCACGCTTTGTGTCGACGGTTTAAGGAAGGTCTCGGCAGCAGCGTATTTGCCACCGCCCAACGACATCAGCCCGGCATAGGTCACATCTGGCCGGCGCAGCAAATCGGAAAAGTTGTATTCACGTTCAATAGCCTTGCCCAGCACCCGCTCGGCCTCAGCCGCTGGCAGGGTTGTGGGGTTGACCCATATGGCGCGCAGCCGCTGTGTTTCACGTGAAACAGCGTCGCGCTTCCGGTTGAAGGCATCCCAGCGGGCATCATCAACCAACCCAAGCTCCCTGCCCTTTTCCGTCAGGCGCATGTCGGCATTGTCTTCGCGCAGCATCAGGCGGTACTCCGCGCGGCTGGTAAACATTCGGTACGGCTCCGTCACGCCCTTGGTGATCAGGTCGTCGACCAGCACGCCCAGGTAAGCCTCGTCGCGCTTCGGTACCCAGGCGTCTTTGGCCTGGCACTGCAAGGCGGCATTGATGCCTGCAAACATGCCCTGGGCTGCAGCCTCTTCATAACCGGTTGTGCCATTGATCTGGCCCGCGAAAAACAGCCCGCCGATAGCGCGGGTTTCAAAGTTCGACCTGAGGCCGCGCGGATCAAAATAGTCGTATTCGATGGCATACCCAGGCCGCAAGATGTGGGCGTTTTCCATGCCCGCCATCGATCTCACCAGCGCATACTGAATGTCAAACGGCAGACTGGTCGAGATGCCGTTGGGGTAGATTTCGTGGGTGGTCAGGCCCTCGGGTTCCAGGAAAATCTGGTGGCTGTCCTTGTCCGCAAAGCGGTTGACCTTGTCTTCCACGCTAGGGCAATAGCGCGGACCGACGCCATCAATCTTGCCGGTGAACATCGGGCTACGGTCGAAGCCCGAGCGAATGATGTCGTGGGTTTTCTCATTGGTATGGGTAATCCAGCACGACACCTGCCGCGGGTGCGCAATGTTGCCGCCCATGAAGCTGAATACCGGCACGCTGCCCCCGACGCCGCCCGGCATGCCGTCACCTGGCTGCTCCGTGCATTTCGTGAAGTCAATCGAGCGTCCATCGATGCGTGGAGGCGTTCCGGTTTTCAGACGGCCCTGGGGAAGCTTCAATTCCTTCAGGCGCGCAGACAAGGACACGGCTGGCGGGTCGCCCGCACGGCCAGCTGAATAATTTTGCAGGCCCACATGAATCTTGCCGTCCAGGAAAGTACCCGCCGTCAGCACCACCGTGCGAGCCCGAAATTTGATGCCCACCTGCGTGACTGCACCGGTAACGCGGTCGCCCTCCACCATCAGGTCATCAACAGCCTGCTGAAACAGCCACAGGTTGGGCTGGTTTTCCAGCATTCGGCGAACGGCCGCCTTGTACAAGATGCGGTCCGCCTGCGCCCGGGTGGCGCGTACCGCCGGGCCCTTGGAGCTGTTCAAGATACGAAACTGGATGCCCGCCTCGTCCGTGGCCAGCGCCATCGCGCCGCCCATTGCGTCTACCTCCTTGACGAGATGGCCCTTGCCAATGCCTCCGATGGAGGGGTTGCAGCTCATCTGGCCTAGCGTTTCGATGTTGTGCGACAGCAGCAGTGTCTTGCAGCCCATGCGTGCAGCTGCCAGCGCAGCCTCGGTTCCGGCATGGCCGCCGCCGACCACGATCACGTCAAATTCCTGGGGGTAGAACATTCAAGCCTCTATCAATTCAGTTTTCAAGCCCATCGCTTGGGCTGCTGCGGCCTGGCGCCTGTCAGCAGTGACAAACAGGTCCACACGCGCAGACTGGGCCGTTCCGATATGCAGCGCATCCATTGCCCGCAGCACCGACAGGCGCACGGCGGCAATTGCGCTGCGCTCCGCGTAGGCAGACAGCGGCATGACCGTCAGCGCCGCAAAATCGTCATCAATGGCATTCATGACCCGGTGATATTCCTCGTCGGTAAAGGAACCCTCACGCCATTGCCGCGTCAACGCAGACGCCAATTCCACCTTGCAATGCACCGCGGCGGTAATCTCGCTGGCTTGCGACTGCAACTGCAGCACCCGCTCCACGCCCGACTCGCCGCTGTAGCGCTTGAACAAGGCGGACGCATCAAACAGCACATTCATAACGACCCGCCTTCACGCTCTTCAATGATGAGTTGAGCGCCCGTTTTCGAAGGAGGCTTCAGGTACTTTACGGGCTCGAACGGCCGTTTCCAACTGGGCGGCGGCGCGGCTACTTCGGCTTTTACCGGCACCAGGTCAGCGACCGGCCTGCCGTGGCGCATGATGCGAACGATTTCACCGCGCTCAACCAGGTCCAGCGTGGCTGATGCATTGGCCCTGAATTCACTGAGGGGAAGAAAGTGCATTTTGTACAAAATCAAGTAATTGTGTACATTCTACCCGGCTGCTTGACGTGTTGAAATAAAGGCATGACGCCCTCAGCCAACTCTTTCGCCCCGACCCTTGAAACGCCAGCGCCCTCCGGCGCCCCACCCGGCAAGCTGCTGGTATTTGCTGGCAGCACCCGGCAGGCATCGTTTAACCGTAAGCTGGCTCATGCGGCCGCACAGATGGCCAAAAACCAGGGCACCGAGGTCACACTGCTCGAACTGGGCGACCTCGACATACCCCTATACAACGCTGACCTGGAAGCGCAGGGAACCCCGCCAGACGTCATCAGGCTGAAACAGCTGATGTTTGAGCATTCGGGCTGGCTTATCTGTTCACCCGAATACAACGGCAGCTACACCGCGCTGCTTAAAAATACGATCGACTGGGCTTCCAGCGGTGTCAAGTCAGATCCGGTTTGGCAGGACGGTTTCAAGCCCTTCAGCGGTAAGGTTGTTGGCATGCTCAGTGCCTCGCCTGGCGCGCTGGGCGGATTGCGCTCGCAAAGCCATCTCGCGCCACTGCTGCTGAATCTGCACTGCTGGGTGGCACCTCGGGCGTTTGCACTGGGCCGCGCGGGCGACGCTTTTAGCCCTGACGGGCAACTCGTCAACGAGACGCACCGGAGCAGCGTACAGGCGGTGATTGAGCAGGTGCTGTTTGCGGCAGCGCGGCTGAACGCGCTTGCCGCCTGATGCGCGAAAAAACACCTTCAACGCATCACAGTGATGGCTTTATGCATCAAATCGGCCTCTAGCCCAAGCGTTGCTTGGTCTTATAGCTATATTTATCATAGCAGGCAGGCTTTATGAACTGTCGGCCCGGCTGCGGCGCCTGCTGTATTGCGCCGTCCATCAGCTCGCCGATTCCCGGCATGCCGCTGGGCAAACCCGCTGGCGTGCGCTGCGTCCAGCTGAGCGATGCCAACCGCTGCATGATCTTTGGCCAGCCAGATCGGCCGCAAGTCTGTGGCAGGCTCAAGCCGTCGACAGAAATGTGCGGGACAAACGCCAGCGCGGCGCTGGCCTGGCTGAGGCGATTGGAACGGGCGACCTGCCCTGCCGAAGCGCCTTGCAGCCGTAGCTGAGATGCAGCGCGGCCGGGACATTGGCAAGCGCTGCAAAAACACTGCCGCATCCCGTCGGCGGTAGAAACTGCTGGCGACAAATCGGACGCTGCGGTCACTGCCATCGCTTTCGACCGTCAAGCTCAACAGGCGTGCAGGCGTACACCCGATTAGCGCAAGGCACTACACAGGGATGAGCGGGGAAAGTTAGTATGCACTAGCGACATTTCCGCGCTCACCAGAGACATTGCCACGATGAACACCTTTCAACCCTTGCCCCGTCCATGAGCGCCGACCACAGGTCTTCAGTCGTGCCGGAGGTTTCTACAGAGGAAAGCCGCTGGCCGCTGGAAGCAGTTCTGTGTACTACCGAGCTTCATCAACGGCCCCCCCGCCCGCCGGATTACGAAACTGAAAACCGCGCGCTGGTAGCCATGGCGCACGTTCTTGCAGAGGAGCCACATCGGGTGCTGCAAGCGCTGAGCGACATGGCGCTGGAGATATTCAAGGTTGATTCGGCCGGCATCAGCCTGCTCAGCGACGACCAGTCGTCTTTTTTCTGGCCGGCTATCTCTGGCGGCTGGCAGGCGCATATCGGCAGCGGCGTGGCGCGCCACGCCAGCCCTTGCGGCACCGTGCTGGAGCACAATGCCGGGCTCCTGTTCATACGGTTTGACCGGCATTACGCGGTGCCAGAAGGCACGCCCCTACCTGAGGAAGCCCTGCTGGTTCCATTCGGCATGGACGGCAGCGCCATTGGCACTCTCTGGCTGATCACCCACGGCCCGGACCGCCATTTCGATGCCGAGGACTTGCGGCAGCTCCAAAGCCTCGCGCGTTTCGCCTCTGCGGCTTACCGCGTTGTCAAATCGGCTGAGGCCATTCAGATCAAGAGCCAGCTGACCATGCTGTTGCTCGACAAAGCCACCGAATCCAGTAACGCCCTGCGGGTTCTCCATGGACAGTTTCAGGAAAGCGAAGAGCGCTACCGTACCGTTTTTGAAGCGCTTGACGACAGTTTCTGCATCTTTGAGAAAGTTGCCGGCAGGCCTAGTGACGCGATAGATTTTCGTTACCTTGACGTCAACCCCGCGTTTGTGGCACAGGCTGGGTCTTGCGACGCCTCTAGCGTGGTAGGCCGGACCCTTCGCCAAATGTATCCGGGCATCAGCGAAGAATGGTACCTGGCCTATGACGCGGTGCTGAACAGCGGAGAGCCGCTCCGCTTTGAACATGAAATGACAGCGGGCACTCTCTGGGTTGAGCTTCATGCTTTCCGGATGCCTGGCAAAAGTCGTGACCGGCTGGCCGTCATCTTCAAAAATATCACCCAGCGCAATCTGGCAGAACTTGCCACGCGAAAAAGCGAAGCATTCAACCGAAGCATCATCGACGGCAGCCCCGACTGCATCAAGGTGCTCGACCTTCAGGGTAACTTGCTGCGCATGCTGAGCGGGCAGACCTTGTTGGGCATTGAAGACATCAGCCCCTTTCTGAACAAACCGTGGCTGGGGTTTTGGACCGGAGAAGACCGTTGTGCTGCCGAGGCGGCCGTAACAGCGGGAGCGAGCGGAAACAAGGCCGGTTTTGGCGGCTTTTTCAAAACATTCAAAGGAGAGCCGAAGTGGTGGGATGTGGCAGTCACGCCCATCCAGGGGCCTGGCGGTGAGCCGAACCGGCTGCTGGTCGTTTCGCGCGACGTAACACACCGCAAAGCAGCGGAAGACGCCTTGCAGTACCGCACGGTGCAGTTCGAGCAGCTTGTCAATGAAGCGCCGCTGGGCGTTTATATGGTGGATGCTGACTTCCGCGTATGGCACGTCAACCCGGTCGCCCTCCCCAGCTTCGGCCCCATAGAGGCGCTTATCGGGATGGACTTCGAGCAGGTCATGTATACCTTATGGCCCAAAGCAGAGGCTGTAGAGATCGTTCGCAAATTTCGCCATACGCTAGCCACAGGCGAGTCCTTTGTTGTTCCAGAGCTTATTTCCAGACGCGAGGACAAGGACGGCGAAGATTATTTCGAGTGGCAGATTCACCGCTTGCCGTTACAGGACGGCCGCTATGGCGTGGTCTGCTATTTCAGCGATATTTCCAAGCGCGTGAATGCGGCGCGGCAGGCGCTGGCCGCCAGCGAGCGCTACCGCAACCTGCTGGCGTCGATCAACGAGGGTTATTGCGTCGTCGAACTTGTCTTTGATGCGCAGAACAAACCCATTGATTTTGTCTACCTGGAAACCAATCCTGCGTTTGAAAAGCTCACCGGCATGCGCCAAGCACTCGGCAAACGGGTGCGCGAGCTGGTCCCTGATCTGGAAGACCACTGGTTCGAAACGCTTGGGCAGGTTGTGCTGACCGGCAAGCCCATCCGGATGACGAACGAAGCCAGGGCGATGGACCGCTGGTTCGATATGTACGCCTTTCGCATGGGCGAGACCAGTAGCCGCAAGGCAGTGATGCTGTTCAACAACATCACCGAGCAAAAGAAGACGGAAGTCGCACTGCGCGATTCGGAAGCGCTGTACCGCAGCCTGTTCAGTTCAATGGATGAGGGTTTCTGCGTCATCGAGATGGTTTTCAGCGATGACAACGTAGCATTGGATTACCGGTTCCTGGAGGTCAATCCAATTTTTGAAAAGCAAACCGGACTGGTCGATGCGACAGGCAGGTTAATGCGCGAGTTGGCGCCAGACCACGAGCAGTCCTGGTTCGACCTGTATGGCCAGGTAGCGCTGACGGGTGAACCGGTGCGGATTCAACTGGAAGGCAAAGCACTGCAGCGCTGGTTTGATATTCAGGCCTTCAGAATAGGCGGTCCCGGTAGCCTCAAGGTTGCGATCATTTTCAACAACGTCACGAATCGCATACAAGCTGAACAGACCATGAAGGCGCAGGCCATGGCACTGATTGATATCGACCGGCGCAAAGACGAATTTCTGGCCATGCTCAGCCATGAACTGCGCAACCCGCTGGCTGCCATTTCCAACGCCACCCATCTGTTGCAGCTGAAAAAAGACGACGACCCCTTGCTCAAGCAGGCGCGCGGCATCATCGAGCGGCAGGTCGGGCAGCTCACCCACCTGGTTAACGACCTGCTGGAAATCTCACGCATCACCACGGGCCGGGTGCAGCTCAGGCTGGAACAGGTGGCTGTTCAGGGCATCGTCGAGCGGGCGCTGGAAACAACGCAGCCACTGATGCTGCAGCGCGGGCACAAACTGACAGTGTCTCTGCCGCCTGCACCGCTGTGGTTGTATGCAGATGCCGCGCGGCTTGAGCAGGTACTGGTCAACCTGGTAACCAATGCCGCCAAGTACACCGAAGAGCGCGGCCAGATTGCGGTTACCGTGCAGCAGGAAGGTGCGATCATGGTGCTGCGCGTGTCCGACACTGGCCTGGGTATTCCAGCGGAACTGCTGCCCAAGATTTTTGATTTGTTCACCCAGGCAGAGCGGTCGCTGGACAGATCGGACGGCGGGCTAGGCATCGGCCTGTGCCTGGTACAACGCCTGGTCGAGCTGCACGGCGGTGAGGTCGAGGCGCACAGCGTGCTGGGCAAAGGGAGCGAATTCGTGGTGCGGCTGCCAATGATGGCTGCGATTACCGAGCCCAGGGTTTCGCCCAATTCTGCGCTTGCCATCGGCGACAGCCCTCCGCTCAGGCTGCTTGTGGTTGATGACAATGTTGATGCAGCCCGCAGCCTGGGCGATATTTTGAGCCTCGTCGGCCATGAGGTTCGCCTGTCGCACGACGGCCTGCACGCGCTGAAGGCGGCTCTGGACTGGCGGCCTGATGTGGTGCTGCTGGACATCGGCCTTCCGCTGATGAACGGCCTGGAAGTCGCCCGCCGCATTCGCGCCCAGCCCGGGCTGCCGCCCATGGTGCTGGTCGCCCTGACCGGCTACGGTCAGGAGGCCGACCGCCAGCTGTCGCTGGAAGCCGGCTTTGAACATCATCTGGTCAAGCCAGCGGACTTCAGGGAAGTGGAGTTGATTCTTGGCTCGGTGTCGCAGTCAGAAAGTGTGCGACGTACAGCACTTTCACCGAGCACTGCGTTGGATATCGAATGAATAACTGGCCCGCCCAATAACTTCCTCAAGTTTTAGCTGTACTCGCCGCCGCAAACTGGTAGCCTTGGCAAACTCGGCAAACAACTTGTGGCAATTCGCATGGTCCTTCAGCTACTCAAGGAATCTACGCAGACCCGCCATGCAGCGATTGAGGCCAGGCTGCCGCTGATGCGCGCGGACTTGTCTTTGCCCGGTTACCGTGCAGTATTGCGCCGCTTCCTCGGTTTCTATGAACCGCTCGAAACGCAATTGCTGACGCGTCGGTTTTCGGGCGCCTTTGGTTTTGACTATGCGCCCCGCCGCAAGACGCCGCAATTGCGGCAAGACCTGCTGGCGCTGGGCGAGACACCCGCCGCTGTAGACGCGCTGGCCCGGTGCCCGGCGCTGCCAGCCCTGGCCACCGCAGAACAGGCATGGGGTTGCCTCTATGTGATCGAAGGCGCTACGCTGGGTGGGCAGATCATCACCCGCCAGCTTCACGCCAGGCTGGGACTGACGCCGTCAAGAGGCGTATCATTTTTCGCCGGCTATGGCGCCGAAACAGGTTCCCGTTGGAAGGTTTTTTGCGCGTTGCTCAACGCGCATGCCGAGCGCTGCGGTGGCGGTGGCATAGACGAGACCGTAGCCAGTGCGAACCTGACCTTTTCAAGCCTGGACCGGTGGCTGTTTCCGGCTGGTGCCGCGCCAGCGCCAGGCTGGCAAAGCCCCTCGGCAGGACTCTTGGTGCCTGGCAGCGCCTGAGCCGATTCGCATCCACCGTTCACCCCATGAACCAGACCATGGACCACGCCGCCTCTTCGAATGTGCCGGTATGGGCCAGCTGGCCCTACAGCATCAAACGCTACGGCACCAGCCTCACCACCTGCGAAAGCGAGCCTGTGCAGACGCCCGGCTGCATTCAGGCGCACGGGGTTCTGGTGACGGCCCGGCTGCCCGAACTAACCGTGCTGCAGATCAGCGAAAACAGCGCCCGCTATTTTGATGAAGCCCCCGAGCAGCTGCTGGGCCAGCCACTGCAGCATTTAATAGGCGCGGACCACATGGCGGGCCTTCGGGCCATGCTGGCGGGCGATGCGATGGAGCGCAATGTGCGCTTTGCCTTCACGCTGGCGGCCCGTGGCGTGCTGCCAGCGCTGGATGTCTGCGTGCATACCGTCGACGGCATGCTGGTTCTGGAGTGTGAGCCAACAGACCGCACGGCAAGCCTGGCAGCCGTGAACGACACCGCAACCTTTGCCCAGGTACGCACGGCAATCAACCGGCTGCAGCAGGTCACCGGCCTGGTTGCGTTTTGCCAGCAGCTCACTGTCGAGGTGCAGGCACTTACCAGGCTGGACCGCGTGATGGTTTACCGCTTTCATGCAGACCATCATGGCGAAGTGGTGGCTGAAACCAAACGCGACGGCATGCCGCCCTGGCTGGGCCTGCATTACCCCGAGGGCGATATTCCAAAGCCAGCGCGTGACATGTACAAGCGCATGTGGATCAGGCCGCTACCCGACGCGGCCGGACCTCTGATCGAGATGGTGCCGCTGGCCAACCCCGACACCGGCAAGCCTTTGGACATGACGCACTGCAGCCTGCGCGGTGCATCGGTGATGTACACCGAATACCTGGCCAACATGGGCGTGAGCGCATCGCTGACGCTGTCGATACTGCTCGAGGGCGAGCTCTGGGGCATGATCGCCTGCCACCACAACACCCCCACCTGTTTCCCGCATGCGGTGCGGGCAGCGTGCGAGCTGCTGGCGCAGGTTGCCTCGCAGCAGCTCAAATCCAGCGAGCGCATCGAGCAGTTGGCCTGCCAGGCGAAGGTCGAGCATATGCACCAGCAGCTGGTCGCCAAGGCCACCCGTGAAAGTGACCTGCTCGCCCTGTCGGACCTGCAGCCCTCGCTGCTTGACGCGATGGATGCCGAAGGCGCGGCGCTCTACCACCTGGACTGCTGGTGGTGCGCGGGCAAGACGCCCAACGAACAGCAACTTGACGCCCTGGCCGGCTGGCTCTTGGAGCGCCCGGAGTTCAGCTCGCTTACCCGCCCGGTGTTTGCGACCGATGCACTGTCAACGCTGTATCCGCCGGGCGTCGAATTTGTTGACTGTGCCAGCGGCGTGATCGCGGTATGTGTTTCGCGCGTCCGGCGCGACATGATCATGTGGTTTCGCCCGGAGACCATCCAGACGGTGAATTGGGCCGGCAACCCCCACGACCAACCCATGGTGCCCGGCCCTCACGGCCCGCGGCTGACGCCACGCCGCTCGTTCGAGCTGTTTGTCGAATCGGTGCGTGCCCGCTCGCTGCCCTGGTCGCGCATGGAGGTTGACTCGGCGTTGCGCCTGCGCCTGCTGGTGATGGACCTTGCCACCTCCGCCGGCGAGCGCATGCAGGACCTGAACACCGACCTGGCCAGCAGCAACGAAGAGCTCGACGCCTTTGCATATGTGGCGTCGCACGACCTCAAGGAGCCCCTGCGCGGCATTCACCGCTACGCCTACCAGATCCTGGAAAGCCCCGAGCAGATTGGCCCTGAAAACCGCGCGCGGCTGAAGAGCGTGATGCGCCTGACCCTGCGCATGGACAGCCTGCTCGACTCGCTGATGCACTACTCTCGCGTCGGCCGTACCAACCTCGAGTTTGAAGAATTTGATCTTAACGAGGTGGTGGCCGAGGCCGCCGAGATGGTGGGCGTCAGGGAAAGCGACGACCACTGCAGCATCAATTTTGCGAGGCCGTTGCCCACGGTGCCGTGTGACCGGGTACGGGTGCGCGAGATCTTCAGCAACCTGATCAGTAACGCCCTGAAATACACCCGCCAGAGGCATCCGCGCATCGACATCGGCCATGTTGCGCCCGAAGAGGAAGGCCCGCGCGCCAAGGCACCCGCCGAGGCGGCCGGACAGACTATTTACTTTGTGCGTGATGACGGCATCGGCATCGACGAGCGGCATTTCGAGCATATCTTTCGCATGTTCAAGCGCCTCAATGACCGTGACGAATTTGGCGGTGGTGTGGGTGCCGGGCTGACAGTGGTGAAAAAAGTGGTGCAGCGCCATGGCGGCGTGGTCTGGCTGGAGTCCTTCCCGAACCGGGGCAGCACCTTTTATTTCACGCTTCCCTGCTCACTGGAGCCCGGGCGCAGCCCGCGCAGACATCCATGACCCGAACCCATCACTTGCTGGTCGTCGAAGACACGGACGAGGATTTTGAGACCGTCACCGATGCGGCACGTCGGGCATCCATACCCAACCTGATACGCCGCACCGCAACCGGCGGTGAATGCCTGGCGCTGCTCCGCGCATCGGCTCAAAACAGCACCGCCCTGCCCGCATTTGTGCTGCTGGACCTCAACACCCCTGGCGATGACGGGCGTCATGCACTGACCCATCTCAAAAAAGACAGCCAGCTCAGCGCCATACCGATCATCGTCCTCAGCACATCGGCCAATCCGCGTGATGTGGCGTACTGCTATGCCAATGGCGCCAACGCGTACCACATCAAACCGGTCAACCACGTCATGCACCTGCAGATGCTTCAGGGCATCTTCACCTATTGGCTGGGCAGCGCACTGCTGCCTACCGAACGGCCGCTGGAGCGACGATGAAAGAGCCGTATCGCCTGCTGCTGGTCGATGACAACACCGACGATATTGCCGACTTCCGGCAGATGCTGCTGCGCGGCTCGGCCCGGCGCTATGAGTTCGTCGAGGCCCACCTCGGCAGCGTAGCGCTGCAAAAGGTGCGTGACACCCGGCAAGCGCGTATTGCGGGCGCGGACGACGACACCGCCCTCTACCCCTTCGACTGCATCCTCCTGGACTTTCAGCTGCCCGACATGAACGCACATGAGGTGCTGGCCGCCCTGCGCGGCAGCGCCGAACTGCCTCCCTGCCCGGTGGTGGTGGTGACCGGATGGAAGGGCGCTGGCAATGATGACGGCTCCAGGCTGCTGCGAGCCGGTGCGCAGGACTACATCGGCAAAAGCTGGACCAGCCCTGAAAGCCTGACGCGTGCCATTGAAAACGCGACCGACCGCTACGCCCTGCTCAGCCAGCGCCAGCACATGCGAACCCAGTTGCATGAGGCAGATGAGCGCTACCGCCTGCTGTTCAACGCTGCTGACGAGTGCCTGTGCGTGCTGGAGAAAGTGGAGTCCACCGCCGAACAGCCCATTGACTTCCGCTTTGTGGATCTCAATCCTGCGTTCCGGTCACAGTGCGGCATGGCGGGCGAAATTGGCGCCACCATCCGGCAGCTGGTGCCCGACGCACCCGACGACTGGTTTGCCGACTACGACCGCGTGTGCAGCAGCGGCCTGCCCCTGCACCTGGAGCGCGACACCTTGACCCAGGGGCGCGTGCTGGAATTGCGCGTGTTCAGGATCACCAGCGCCGGCAGTTGCCAGATCGCCATTTTCTTCAACGACATCACCGAGCGAAAAACGCTTGAACGCCAGCTCAGGGAGCATGCTGACGCACTGGCCGAACTGGACCGGCGCAAGAATGAGTTTCTTGCGGTGCTGAGCCATGAACTGCGCAACCCGCTGGCGCCGATCTTCAACGCCCTGCACCTGCTGCGCCTGCAAAAAGACGAGGCCCCTATCCCGCGCAAGGCCCGCAACATCATCGAGCGACAAGTGGCGCAGCTCAATCATCTGGTGGACGACCTGCTCGAAATTTCGCGCATCAACACCGGCAGCGTCAGGTTGCGTATAGAGCAGATTGCGCTCGACAGTGTTATCGAGCGGGCGGTTGAAACCGTTCACCCGCTGATGCTGCAGCGCGGGCATGAGCTGATCGTGTCAGCGCCTGAAGGCCCGGTGTGGCTTCGCGCCGATCCGGCAAGGCTGGAGCAGGTGGTGGTCAACCTGCTGACCAATGCTGCCAAGTACACCGACGAAGGTGGCCGCATCACACTGATGACGTCGCAAGAAGGCGAAGGCGTGTCGGCCGAGGTTGTGCTGCGGGTGCGGGACACCGGCATCGGTATCGCACCCGATGTGCTACCGCGTATTTTTGATTTGTTCACGCAGGCCGAGCGTTCGCTGGACCGGTCGCAAGGCGGACTGGGTATTGGCCTGTGCCTGGTTCAGCGAATGGTCAGCCTGCATGGCGGGCAGGTAGAAGCGCATAGCGTGCCCGGCCAGGGCAGCGAGTTTGTGGTGCGGCTGCCAGGGCTGCAAGCCGCCGCCCTCATGCCTGCGCTGCAGGGCGAAACGCGAGAAGACGAGACTCCTCCCGCAACAGCAGGCCCGGAGAGCCCGGCAGCGCTATAGGTGCCTCACCTGTGGTTTGATGGCTTTCAAGCATCAAATATCGCTCCAGCCTACGTATACAAAGGGCAGTAGCTCCTTATTTTATAGCAAGCATCAGGTGTACTGCTGGTTAGGCAGCCAGGCCCGCATGCTGTCAAGCGGCGGACAGCCCCACGCGGCAAGCTGGCGTATGGTGCCCCAAGGCACGCACTGCCCGACGTCGTCAATACCTGAACCACCGGAGATTCCCATGCACATACCCTCACTCAAGGAAGTCGTCAGCGCTGAAGAATGGCAACTGCGCTGCGACCTGGCCGCCTGCTACCGCCTGGTGGCGCTGTATGGCTGGAGCGATCTGGTCTTTACCCACATCACCGCCAAGCTGCCCGCATCGGTCAGCGGAAGCGCCGGCCACCAGTTTCTGATCAACCCCTATGGTCTGATGTTTGACGAGATCACCGCATCCAGCCTGGTCAAGGTGGACAGCCAGTGCAACAAGGTCATTGCCTCCCCCTTCCCCGTCAACCCGGCCGGCTTTGTGATTCACAGCGCAGTGCATGCGGCGCGCGAAGACGCCGGCTGTGTGCTGCACACCCACACCCGTGCGGGCGTAGCCGTCAGCGCGCAAAAGTGCGGCGTACTGCCCATCAGCCAGCAGTCAACCTTCGTGCTGGCATCGCTGGCATATCACGCGTACGAAGGCGTCGCTTTCAAGGAAGAAGAAAAGCCGCGCCTGCAGGCCCACCTGGGCCGCGCCAACTTTCTGATGCTGCGCAACCATGGCCTATTGGTGGCCGGCAAAACGATTGCCGATGCGTTCCTGTCCATGTATACCTTCGAGAACACCTGCCGCATCCAGATCGACGCACAGGCCGGCGGCGATCTGACCGAGGTCAATCCGCAAATCATCCAAGGTGTGTCGGAAGCCATGCGTGTCCAGACCGGCGGCATGGGCGGCGCATTTGTGTGGCCGTCGCTGATTCGCAAGCTGGACAAGCTGGATGCCAGCTACCGCGATTGACACGCGTGGCCGCCTTGCCTGGCGGCATGCACCAACCGTAGTGAAGACTAAGCGCCGGAAAGGTCAGCATCACACAAACGCCTCCGCGACCCGCTCCACCGGGCGGAGCCATGTGGACCGTACGCGGGGGCCACCCACTACGCCATTTTTTGCAGATCGCTGCAACGCTATCGAGGCTGCCGACGCTGTTGCGCACAGCCTGCGAGCAACACCCCTGTTGAAAACGTCCAACGGCGTGGTCAGTTACCGGCTCACTGCACCTGCCAGCGCCGCCACAGGCCGTGCTGCGGCATCCGGCTCTGTCACTGCGGATGGGATATCTCCCTCGTCAACCACGATCTCCTTGCGCGTCATCTGCACATTGCCAAAAATGGTGGCAAAAGCCACGTCCTTGGCATCGCGGCCTGTGCCTACCCTGACCAATCGATCAATCGGCGCCATGCGGGTGGGGTCAAACAGCACCCAGCGGTCGTCCAGCCAGGCCTCGAACACCGCATGAAAGTCCTGCGGCGGCTCGTCAAAGTTGACATAGCCCACCACCAGCCGGGCGGGAATGTTCAGCGCCCGGCACAAGGTGATGCCCAGGTGCGCAAAGTCGCGGCACACACCGGCACGCTGCACGAACACCTCTTGCGCGGTTGTCGTTGAGTTGCTGATGCCGCCAATGTAGTCAATCGATTCGTGGATCCAGGTTTCCACCGCGCGTACCCGGCTGATGCCTTGCGGCAAATGGCCAAACAGCTGCTGTGCGGCTCGGCTCATCACATCGGATTCGCAATAACGGCTGGGCATGAGGTAGTGCAGCACCTGGTCTGGTACGGCGGTCACCGGGGATTCGTCCAGATGCAGCGGAACTGTGAATGGGGTGAGCTCCACCTTGGCGTGGTAGTTGATCGACAGCACCCCGCGTGGCGCATCGAGGCGAAAAAAGCGGTTGCCATAGCGCTCGTCGGTAAAGGTGCGTACCTTCATGCTGGGCGTGATGGTCAGTCGCTCTTCAACAATGTTGTGGCCCTCATGAAACGCTGACTCGATATGAAAAAGAAAATGCGAGGGATGCCCTACCTGGTAGTCCAGCTGGAGATCAATGGCGGAGTTGTGCATGGCGTGAGGAAGTAAGGCAACGTGTGCCGTAGAACGCCAGGAGCGGCGTGAATACATGCGCGGGACATGTGGAAGTCAACGTCGCATCAGACGCTGGTGGTTGCACGCCACGCCAGTCATATGAAGGCGGCACGGAATCACAAAAACGATTGGACACCTCTACCTTGGCTGAGCAACCACGGCTGGCAGCCAAGCGTCGACGCGGTTCAGGCCTGGCCATCAAAGCCGCGTTTCATGCCGACTGGATTCTTTGCCAGGGTGAGCAAACCAGTGCTGGCAGGTCACAAAAATAATGTGGGTGGCTCGCTCCAGTATTCTTGCAGAAGGGTCACGCTGGGCGCGGGCTTTCAAACGGTTCACCAGCAACAGCTCGGCAATACTGGCCTGCAGCCCAACCTTCTGCTTGACGGTGACCGGCATGTCCTTGAGCGCCGGACGCACCGAGGGCTTGTCGCTGTCTGTACACGCATCGGCATCCGGCAAGGAAGGCGGAAAAAGCCGTTGCCGCACACGCGCCACCAAGCTGGCAGATGGCGCGATCGTGGTTGCCCGATCAACTGGCATGTCGTGCCGACCCTGGCCGGTGTCAGATGCGCGATGCTCAAGCATTACTTGAGCGCTTTCCGGGCAACGCCCACGCCCAAGGCTGCCAGCACCACAAACACCACCGCAAGTATCAGGAACAGCCCGAACAAAATCTTCGCAATGCCCGCAAATCCCGTTGCCAGGCTACCGTATCCCAACGCACCCGCAACCAGTGAAACCAGTGCGAAAATAATGGCGTACTTGAGCATACCCGTCTCCTTCTCAGATGCGCACTCGAGCGTATGGCACCTTTCGTTTTATGATAAAACCATGTTAGATGGCAGCCTTCTGAGGTGGCATCAGCAGCCCACGCGACGCCCTGTAGGACAAGTCACATCGGCCATCAAGCCAGGCTTTTTGGGCCTTGGCATGGCGCTTCAATACTGCCGGTCCCGCGGGCATTTCAATACACCATCAAAACCCGGGCCTTATCCGAACAGCCCCTGAAAGAACCATGAAGCTTTACTACTCGCCCGGCGCCTGTTCGCTGTCGCCCCACATCACCTTGCACGAGGCGGGCATCGGCTTTGACGCTATTGCCGCGCCGACCAAAACCCACAAGCTGCCTGACGGCACCGATTACTACAGCATCAATCCGCTGGGCTATGTGCCGCTTCTGGAGCTGGACGATGGCACCCGTATCACCGAAGGCCCGGCCATCGTGCAGTACATCGCGGACCAGGTGCCGCTTAAAAATCTGGCCCCGGCCAATGGCACCGTGGCCCGAGCCCAGTTGCAATCGTGGCTCAACTTCATCAGCACGGAACTGCACAAAGGGTTCTCACCCCTTTTTAATGCCGCCACGCCAGCCGATTACAAGGTCATCGTCATCGACAGACTCATGTCGCGCCTGAAGTGGGTGGATGCGCAGCTGGACGGCAAGGATTACCTGATGGGCAACGCCTTCAGCGTGGCAGATCCCTATCTTTTTACCGTGACCAACTGGGCGCCTATTGTCAATGTCGACATTTCGTCCTTTGCCAAGATAGCTGCTTTCCGCGCGCGCATGGCGTCACGCCCATCGGTGCAGGCAGCCATGAAGGCTGAAGGCCTGATCAAGTAAACAGTTGGCGCAAGCGGCGCCGGCACCCATAAAAAAAGGGCTCCGTGAGCCCTTTTTTCTTGTCAGCCGGAGCTGAGCGAATTTATTTTTTGGCTTCCATAGCCTTGCACTCGGCCTTCATCTTGTCGTCCATCTTGGGGTCGGCTTTCTTGCAGGCGGCTTTCATTTCTTCCGTTTTCTTGTCGTCCTTCATCGGAGCGCCCGCGTGCGATGCAGCAAAAGCGGCGCCGGAAACCATGGCAAACGAAACAACAACCAGACTGGACAGCAACTTTTTCATATGGGGCTCCATTTGAAACATTTTGTAATGCCACATGGCTTACCGCGCCACTGTATACGTTGTGCGCCGCGAGGCCGAGCAGGAAAACCCTCATCCGGTGACGCCCCCTAAGCGTTCACGCGCACGACCTTTCCCCATGGCGCGTTGGTGTCCCGCCAGCGAAAAGCTGCAGATGTCCCCTGCCGACGATGCAAGTGACGCAGGCCACCGGGTGTCTTGTGCTTTCAGGCGTCGCACACATATAGGTCTTGCGCTCCCGCGCGGGCCCGTTGCTAGCCGCCCGGTTTTTCCTTCAACGTCTTTCCAAACAACACCTGAGCCATCTTCATGCCTACCTTGTTCGACCCCGTCACCGCCGGCGATCTGCAGCTTTCCAACCGTATCGTCATGGCACCCCTGACACGCAACCGCTCGCCCGATGCCGTGCCGCCTGCCATGGCCGCCACCTATTACGCTCAGCGTGCCAGCGCCGGCCTCTTGATCACCGAAGCCACGGCCATCAGCCACCAAGGCCAGGGCTATTCCGATGTGCCGGGCCTGTACGGCACCGAGCAGCTTGACAGCTGGAAGCGCGTGACCGAGGCGGTGCACGCCGAAAACGGCAAGATCGTCGTTCAGCTGTGGCATGTGGGCCGCGTGTCCCACACCGCGCTTCAGCCCGACGGCGGCAAACCGGTGGCGCCATCAGCCATCACTGCAAAAACCAAGACCGTGCTGATCAAAAACGGCGCAGCCGAATTTGTCGACACCTCCGAGCCGCGTGCGCTGGATGCGGCCGAGCTCCCCGGCATCGTGCACACCTACCAGGCAGCCGCCCGCAATGCGGTTGAGACAGCAGGCTTCGACGGGGTCGAGATTCACGGGGCAAACGGCTACCTGCTTGACCAGTTCCTCAAAAGGGGCTCCAACCAGCGCACCGACGACTACGGCGGCAGTCTGGAAAACCGCGCCCGCCTGTTGCTGGAAGTCACCCGCATGGTGGCGGATGCGGTTGGCGGCGGCCGCACTGGCATACGCCTGTCGCCCGTCACGCCCGCCAACGACGCGCACGACCCCAACCCGCAGCCGCTCTTTGAATACATCATGCGCGAGCTGGCGCCGCTCAACCTGGCCTATATCCACATCATCGAAGGCGCCACCGGTGGCCCACGGCTGCTGGACGACCGCCCGTTCGACTATCCCGCGCTCAAAACGGCATACCGGCAAGCCGGCGGGAAGGGTGCCTGGATGGTCAACAACGGCTATGACAAGGCGCTGGCTGAAAAAGCGGTAGCCGATGGCGCCGACCTGGTGGCATTCGGTCGCCCCTACATTGCCAACCCTGACCTGGTGGAACGCCTGCGCCAGGGCGCAGCCCTAAACACGCCTGACGAGGCCACGTTTTATGGCGGCGGTGAAAAAGGCTATACCGACTATCCGGTAATGGCCTGACCGATGCCCTGTGAAAGCGGCCGGCGCGGCAGTGCTCTGCGGTGACACCACACCGCCGCCGTGACGGCAGCGGGGCGGAGTCGGCGGCTGGCCTTGCAACGCCTCAGCAAAACCTGCGCAGCACAGGCACGACGGATACTATGATATTAATAGCTAAGACTCCTTGTATTCATTGGGCTACAGGCACTTTTTGCTTAATAATGCCGTGTCCGCGCTAAGCTCCACCGCATGGATTCACTTACCCAGATTGCGCTAGGTTCGGCAGTCACCGTGGCTGTCATGGGGCGGCGAACCGCGGTGTGGAAGGCGGCTCTGTGGGGCGCAGTGGCCGGCACGCTGCCCGACCTCGACACCTTCATCGACCATGGCGACGCGGTGCTCAACATGACGCGCCACCGGGCGGAAAGCCATGCGCTGTTCTACCTGACGCTGGCGGCGCCCCTGCTGGCCTGGCTGGCCAGGCGGTTTCCGCGCGACACCGCCAGCTTCAGCCGGTGGTGGCTGGCCCTGTGGCTGGTACTGGTCACCCATCCGCTGCTGGACACGTTCACGGTGTATGGCACCCAACTGCTGCAGCCTTTCAGCGCCTACCCTTTTGGAGTGGGCAGCGTGTTTGTCATTGACCCCGCCTACACCCTGCCATTGATTGCGGGCGTGGTGGCGGCCTGGTGGCTTGGCAGCCCGCGCGGCTTGCGCTGGAACACGGTGGGGCTTGTCATCAGCACGCTGTATCTGGGGCTGGGCATGGTGGCACAGCAACACGCCACCCGGGTCGCCAGGCAATCCCTGCAGACGCAAGGCGTTGCCGCGGAAAGCCTGCTGGTGACACCCACTGCGTTCAACGCTGTGCTGTGGCGCCTGGTTGCGACCACGCCCACCACCTATCTGGAAGGCTATTACTCGCTGCTGGACGAGTCGCCGAACATCCGCTGGACCACCCACGACCGTGGCGCGGCGTGGATGGCGTCTCACGGCAACGAGCCGTCGGTGCGGCGCATCGCCGCTTTCAGCCATGGGTTTTATCGCTTGTCCGAATCCGGCGGACGCCTGTTCGTGACCGATCTGCGCATGGGCATGGAACCCGCCTACACCTTTCACTTTGACCTGGGCCCGCTGACACGCTTGAGCGCCGACACCACAGCCCCGACCCTGCAAAGCCAGCGCCCTGACCTCTCGACCGCGCTGCCCTGGCTGTGGCGACGCATCCGCGGACACGACATGCCGCCGCTGGCACAAGCGCGGCACAACGCAAGCCCCACTTAGCCTGAGCAATGCCCGCAGCACAGCGCCGCCGTGCAGGGGCGGAGGCGGTGCCCTGACGCACTTGCCCACATGTCAACACGGCATTGACTGACCTGATGCGCATAGCGCCCGGTGAACGATGTTCTTTCTGCCGGGCCTTTGGCCTGCGCAGACTGCGCCTGCACCGCGCCTTCCATCCTGTCAGAGCGGCTGGCTCGCCAGTCGACTACCCGCTGACACCCCCCATCAACATTTCCAACGGATAAAAACCATGCCGAAAATCGCAACCCTCAAAGAGCTTTATGTGGACGAACTGAAAGACCTGTGGTCGGCCAACGACCAGATGGCAAAGGCATTGCCAAAAATCCTGCCGCAGGCACAAAACCAGAAACTCATCGACATGCTGCAAGGCTCGCAAAAGGGCATTGCCAAGCACACCGAATTGCTCAAGGCCCTGATTCAGAAGCACGACAACGAAGTCAAGAAAGAACACTGCAAGGGCATGGAAGGCCTGGTTCAGGAGGCAATAAAGCACACGATCGACGAGGCCCCTGAAGACGGACCGGTGCTGGACGCTGCCATCATTGCGCAGTACCAGCGCATGACGCATTACGGCATCACCGGCTTTGGCACCGTCATGGCTTTTGCCCAGGCCTTGAAGCTTGGCGACGACGCGAAGAAGCTCGAAGCCGCGGTCAAGGACATGTACACCAATGATGAACTGATGACCGAACTGGCTGAGTCAGCCGTCAACGTCAGCGCAGCAAGTCAGTCGTAAAACCGCACAGCCTCAACCGGCCCATCAATGGGTATGGGGCGTGAAAAGTTTCATCCCGGCTCTTGCGGCCTGCCCCGGGTTTGCGGCCAGCGTCACCGCACTCACCACGGCCACCCCATCGACGCCGCATGACAGCACGCCGGGCAGACGCTCCAGTGAAATGCCGCCAATCGCCACCACCGGGTACGGCGCGGCCTGGCGCGCCCACTGTTTGAGCTGGACGAGCCCCACCGGCTCATACGGCATCACCTTGAGCGTGGTCGGATACACCGGACCAATGGCGAGATAGCTGGGGGCTACTGCATGCGCGCGCGCAAGCTCCGCGGGCGTGTGGGTGCTCAGACCCAGCCGCAGTCCCGCGCTGCGCAGCGCCTGGATGTCGGCGCCCGCCACACCGCTCAGGTCTTCCTGACCGAGGTGCACACCATAAGCGCCCGCAGCCAGGGCCAGTTGCCAGTGGTCATTGATGAACACCTGCGCACCCGGTACCGCACGTCCCGCTTCCACCGCAGCCCTCACCTGCAAAGCGATGTCGGCACTGCTGTGGTCAGCCGGCTTGATGCGCAACTGGATGGTTCGCACGCCCCAATCCAGCAGGCGCTGCACCCAGTCGGCCGTCGGCACCACCGGGTAAAAACCAACAGGGCCGGTGAGTGGCGGAAAAGCGGTGGCTGGTGTAAGCATGGTGAGATGGCCGTTAAACAAAAAAGGTTACACGCAAAGGCAGTCATCCACAGCATGGGGCTGCAAACAGCACGGTTGGACGGCAGCCGGCCTGTTGATGCCACCGCTGCCCGCCGAGCGTTCAGGGGTTGTGCCAGAACGGCATGCCTACCGTCGAGGTTGATGCCTGCGCCGCCGCGCGCTCCGGCATGGGTGTCGATACATAAGCCGCACGGCCTGCGGCCACGCCGTCTGCAAAGGCGCGCGCCATGCGCACCGGGTCACCGGCCTGCGCAACAGCTGTGTTCAACAGCACCGCATCAAAACCAAGCTCCATGACGGCCGCCGCATGCGAAGGCCGTCCCAGTCCGGCATCGACGATGAGCACCGCATCCGGCAGGCGCCGGCGCATGGTTTCAAGCGCATAGGGGTTCAGCGGGCCGCGGCCGGTGCCTATCGGCGCAGCCCAGGGCATCACCGCCGCGCAGCCCGCACCGGCCAGCTTTTGCGCAATCACCAGGTCATCGGTGGTGTAGGCAAATACATCGAAGCCGTCGCGGGCCAGTGCGGTTGCTGCCTCCAGCGTGGCATGGGTGTCAGGCTGCAAGGTGTAGTCATCGCCAATCACCTCCAGCTTGATCCATGAGGTGCCGAATATCTCGCGCGCCATCTGCGCCAGTGTGACGGCTTCTTCGGCACTGTGGCAGCCCGCTGTGTTGGGCAGGATGTGGCAGCCCAGCGACTGGATGCGCTGCCAGAAACTGTTGCCACCACCACTTTCAGGCTGCAGGCGGCGTAGCCCCACCGTGAGCACTTCCGTACCGCTGGCAGCCACCGCATCGCTCAGCACCTGTGGGGACGGGTAATGTGACGTGCCGAGAAAAAATCGGCTGTGCAGTTGGATACCGGCCACGCGCCAAGGGTTACCGTGAGCGATGGCGGTAGACACAGGGTTGACCAGGCCCGGCGGCTTGACCTCGGCAGCGACAGCAAGGGCGGTGTTGTTCACAGAATTTTCCATAACGACATGAAGTGGATAACAAGTTCAAGGATGCCGTGGAACTGGCCTTGGCCTGTCCCGGGCCTGTCGAAGGGCCAGGCCACTAGCATCGCCGTCTGCAAGGAAGGTTGGCTACACGAAGTGAACGCCGGCGGGGGTGTGCCATCCGTCAGCCCCCCGCAATCGGCGTAATCACGTCAATGCGGTCGCCAGCATGGAGCGGTTGCTCGGGCCAGCGCGCACGCGGCACAAAGCTGCTGTTGACAGCGCAGGCAAATGCATTGCCCAGCGCATAGCCCTGCGCCAGCAGCAGGGCCTGCAGCGTCGGCGCCTCGGTGTGCAGCGGCTTGCCGTTCAGGGAAATCATCAAGGTCGTCATAAGGTAGGCGGGTTTGCAACGGCGTCATCGCCAGGCAGCAGTTTATGCATCAAATCTTCGACCAGAGCAGGTGCGCACAGATAACCATGCCGGTACAGGCCATTGATGTGCCACACGCCTGCGCGGCGGTCCACGGCTGGCCTGTGGTCATTCAAAGCGGGGCGCAGTGCCGCGCTCATGCGCAGCACCCGCGCTTCTCCAAAGGCCGGGTGCAGGCTGTGCAGCGCACTGGCAAGCTCCAGCACCGAGCGCACCGTCACCGGGCCGGTATCCTCCGATTCCAGCTCGGTGGCGCCCACCACAAACTGGTTGCCGGGGCGCGGCGCCACATACAGCTGATAACGCGGATGCATCAGCCGCACGGGCCGCTGCAATGTGACGCCGGCACAGGCCACCCGCAGCACCTCGCCGCGCACACCGCGCAGCGGGTTGGCGGCCGGCCAGTCGGCCTTGCTGCCCACGCCCCGCGCATCAACCGCAACATCAACCGCATGGCGCACGGCCCCGCAAACCACCTGCCGCTCATCCAGACAATCCACCGTCCGGCGTTCGTGCCATTGGCCGCCCAGCCGGTCGATGTCATGCGCAAGCGCGGCCATCAACTGGTCATTGGCCAGCTGCCCTTCACCCTGCAAAAACAAGCCACTGCCAAAGCGCCCGGCCAGCGCCGGCTCAAGCTGGGCGAGTTGCTGCGCATCCAGCGCCTGCACCTGGCCACGGCAGGCATCCGGCAATTTATGCGTCAGCAAGCGGGTGAAGTGCTCCAGCGACGCGCTATCCGGCCGGTGCGCAACCACCAGCGTGCCCTCGGTACGAAAGTACACCGGCTCGGCCCCATGCGCGGCCAGCTCGTTGATCCAATGCGGCCACAGCTGCATTGACCGCTGCCCGAGCTCAAACACGGCATCGTCCGACACCGCCAGCTCGGCCAGCGGCGACAGCATGGCCGCAGCCGTGTGTGATGCCGAAGCCAGGTCATCGCGCGTGTGCGCGTCGAAAAGGCTGACCCGGCAGTTGGCACGAAGCAGCCGCCAGGCCAGCAGGCGGCCGGCCAGCCCTGCACCTGCTATGCCGATATGAGGGCGCTTGGTCATGTCAGATGTACGGTTGAGAACCCGCTACCTTAACCGCAGGACGCGCCGCAGCAGCTGTCAATGGTTTGGGGAAACATCAGGAATAGATCTCGCTTCCACCGTCACGAAACTCTTTAGCCTTGTCCACAAAGCCGCTGTCAACCTGTTTGATGGCTATCACGCCGTGTCCGTTGGCCAATGTGGCCGAGGCGGGGTTCAGCCGCGCAAATTCGCGCACCTCCTGGGAGATCTTCATCGAGCAGAACTTGGGCCCGCACATCGAGCAAAAGTGCGCAACCTTGGCGTTTTCCTTGGGCAACGTTTCATCGTGGTACGCCATGGCCGTGTCGGGATCGATCGCCAGACGGAACTGGTCTTCCCAGCGGAACTCAAAACGCGCTTTCGACACCGCGTTGTCCCACATCTGCGCGCCAGGGTAGCCCTTGGCCAGGTCGCCGGCATGCGCGGCAATCTTGTAGGCAATCAGGCCTTGCTTCACGTCATCGCGATTCGGCAAGCCGAGGTGTTCTTTCGGTGTCACGTAGCAGAGCATGGCCGTGCCGTACCAGCCGATGTTGGCCGCGCCCATCGCCGACGAGATGTGGTCATAGCCCGGCGAGATGTCGGTGATCAAGGGGCCCAGCGTGTAGAAGGGCGCCTCGAAGCAGGCTTCAAGCTGCTTGTCGACGTTTTCCTTGACCAGCTGCAGCGGCACATGGCCGGGGCCTTCAATCATCACCTGCACGTCATGCTTCCAGGCAATCTGCGTCAGCTCGCCCAGGGTGTGCAGCTCGGCGAACTGCGCCTCGTCATTCGCGTCGGCAATCGAGCCGGGCCGCAGGCCGTCGCCCAGCGAAAAGCACACGTCATACGCTTTCATGATCTCGCAGATCTCGTCAAAGCGCTCATACAAAAAGCTCTCTTTGTGGTGCGACAAACACCACTTGGCCATGATGGAGCCGCCGCGCGAGACGATGCCTGTCAGGCGGTTGGCTGTCAGCGGTACATAGGCCAGGCGCACGCCGGCATGAATGGTGAAATAGTCCACGCCCTGCTCGGCCTGCTCGATCAGCGTGTCGCGGAAGATTTCCCAGGTCAGGTCCTCGGCCTTGCCGTTGACCTTTTCCAGCGCCTGGTAGATCGGCACCGTGCCGATGGGCACCGGCGAGTTGCGCAATATCCATTCGCGCGTTTCGTGGATGTTCTCGCCAGTCGACAAGTCCATCACCGTGTCGGCACCCCAGCGGATGGACCACACCAGCTTGTCGACCTCTTCCTCGATGCTTGAGGTGACAGCGGAGTTGCCGATGTTGGCATTGACCTTGATCAGGAAATTGCGGCCAATGATCATCGGCTCGCTCTCAGGATGGTTGATGTTATTGGGAATGACGGCACGGCCGCGGGCCACTTCATCACGCACGAATTCGGCGGTGATCTGCTCGGGAATCGAGGCGTTGAATGAATGGCCCTTTTTCGGCATGCGCTCGGTCGCCAGGCGCTCGGCCAGCTGCGCGCGCACCAGGTTCTCGCGGATGGCGATGTATTCCATCTCGGGGGTGATGATGCCTTTGCGGGCGTAGTGCATCTGCGAAACGTTGGCACCCGCCTTGGCGCGGCGTGGCACCGGTGCATGCGCCATGCGCAGCGCGCTCAGCGCGGGGTCGTTGAGCCGCTCGCGGCCATAGGCACTGCTGATGCCGGGCAAGGCTTCGGTGTCGCCCCGCTCGTTGATCCAGGCGCCGCGCAGCGGGCTCAAGCCGCGGGCGATGTCGATGCTGGCGGCGGGGTCGGTGTAAACACCAGATGCGTCGTAAAGGCGTAGCGGCGGGTTGGCTTCGCGCCGGGTCTGGCTGCCCTCGGCCACCAGCGTATCCGTCAGCGTCACCTCGCGAAACGGCACCCGGATATCGGGCCGCGAGCCCTTCAGATAAATCTTGCCCGATCCCGGGAAGGGCGTGCGCGTGATGCGGCTTGCGAGGTCGCTGGTGTCAACGGTAAGTCGGGTTTTGGCCATGGCTTTGATGCTCCTGAGTTCCAGAGGTGGGTGCCTGCTGGGGAGCCGGGAATCTCATGGGCGGGCGGCGTCGAGGTTTGCCGCTGCGGTCAGAAATGCCGGAGCCAATTGCGTTGTTCCCTACGCGGGGATGACCCCGATCAGGTTCAGCGGGTCTCGCATCCCTTACAGGACTTATGCGATCTCAGCCCGCGCATTTCTGATTTTCAAGAAACGCCCTGGGCACCCCGACAAGCTGCGTGCATTGTAGGCAGGCCAAAACCGGCTGGCAACCCGCAGGCCTGAGCGGCGCCTGACGAGCGTGTCACGCCCGCATGGGCTGCAAGCTGTAGCGCAACGTCCGAACGACAAACGCTACCCTTTTAATAGCGCATTGTGCCCGTCGGATATGGGGCAGAAGCACTATTTGCCTAAATTCTCGCGTCTGGTCAGGCCGCACGCCGGAAGGGCTATCCGGCTACCGGTTGCCGGTGGCATTGGTCCGGCGTGCGTCAGAACGGCGCGGATTCGGGCGACGCTGCCAGGCTGCTGACTGCTGTCGCAGGCTCCTGTGGCTCCGCCGCCGACGCACCTATCACCAGCTCACCGCCCAGTGCGCTCACCAGATCCGGAATCAGCTTGCGAATCTCGCCGGTGGCAATGGCCGCATCGGCGTCGAAGCGGTCGTCCTTGCTGGCTGCGCCGTCGTCCTGGAACACGCCATCGACAAACGACAGCTTCTTGATCTGCAGGCCTTCGGTGAGCACAAATGACACGCGCCCTTCCCACGTCATGGCCAGGCGCGTGGGTACCTTGCCGGTGGTGATGTGCTGCTGAACCTCGTCAATGTCCAACGCGTGGCGCGAGTAACGCACCACGGCCTTGGACTCGTCGGGCGCTTTCAGCTCGCATTCACGGTCAATGCTGAAGCCGGCTGGCGGCTCCTGGCTCAGCAGCCAGTCTGACATGGCCGCCACCGGGGATACCGCGGTCTGCAGCGGCATCGCAGCCAGCCCGTCCATTGCCTTGGCCAGGCAGGTCAGGACCTCGTCGGCCTTGCCCTGGCTGCCGGCATCGACCATCAACAAACGGGCCTCGGGATCAACCCACACATTGACTGCGCCCTGCCGCGTGAAGGCCATCGGCAGCAGCTCCAGCTTGGCTTCTTCCTTGAGTTCCTTGCTTTCCTTCTTGCCCGGCTTGCGGCCGGTGGTGGCCTCGATCTGGGCAGCACGCTCTTTCATTTTCCGGTTGATCACCGATGCGGGCACAGCCTTGCTTTCCATCATCAGCTTCAGCAGCCACTGGCCGCCGACCGACTCCGCAAGCGCGCCGTTTTCCTGACCGCGAGGAGGCGTCCAGCCCACGGACTTTTCCTGTGTCATGCCGCATTCGGCAAAGGGGGTTTCCTGCAGCTTGTCTTCCAGCTGGGCAAGCGACATGGACCACGCAGGCCCGACCCGGTACACCATGATATTTTTGAACACGAAAACCTTTGATTGACGGGATGTTGGGGGAGAAAGAAGGCAGCGGCTTAGAAGCCACACACCTTGTCTTTTTGCTATCTTTTAAATAGCACAATTCCCTTGTAATTAAAGGGCTCCGGGCATTATTTGCTTGGAAAAACGGTCTACGTGCCGGTTCTCGTCGAAGCAGCCCGAAGGTTGGGGAGCGCTTACTGTACCAAGCCGGCAATGTGGGGTGCCTGCGACAAGGCCATGTAACGCGTGGCAGCCTGCAAGGCGGTTCAGAGCAAGCCAACCGGATTGCCGCCGAAGCTCCGCCTGGTCGTCAACCCGGCAGGTAGCGGTGTTCGCAGGCTGCTCAAGCCAGCCGAAGGCAATGGCCCCTGCTTCCGGATGACTAGGGTTGGGCGGGCGGCGCGTCCTCTTGTACGGCGGCCAGGGTGGAGTCTTGATGCGCGTCCGAGATGGCAGCCCTGTTGCCCTCCGCCAGATGGTGCATGACAGCGCTGGTGAAGTCCTGCACAGCCGACCACCGCAGATGAATCGCATCGGTGAACCACGACGGCTCTGTGCTCCATTCGGAATCAGCGTCCCAGTACGTGGCATGGGTATCGTCCAGGGCTGCCGCAATCTGGTCGTTGAACGCCTTGCGGAAGTTTCCATCCGGATCGACCTTGGCCTTCCATTCCGGATGCAGTGGTGTTGAGACCACCGTCAACTGCCGGCCCTGGTCGTGCAGGCGCTCGGCCAGTTCCCCAAGCGCTTCAAAGCATTCGGGCTCCAGCGGATCGGGCGTGCCGTACAGCAGGGTCGAGCGGCTCTTGTCGGTGTCCAGCGGGCCAGAGGCAAAGCGGTCGAACACCAGCGGATCAAGCTGGACCTCGTTGCTGCGGCGGGCCTTGATATTGCGGGCATTGTTGACAATGGAGCCCGGCGCGAAATAGCGGATGTAATACGGCCATGGCGATGCCTTCTCGTTGACGTAGTCGCTCACGTCCTCGCGGTCAAACACTTCTGTCGGCTTGGCCTGGCAACCGGCAAAGTCCTGCGGCGCGGCAATCATCAACACATGCTGAACGCTGCTATACCGCTCCAGCAGCCAGTCGGCCGCATAGGCAGACTGGTTGACATGCAACCCGCAAAATCCACCGTTGAGTGGCTTGATGGCCGGAAAGCTCTGCTCGATGGCCGCCCCATCAAAGTGCCGCCAGGCCACCGACGAGCCCATCACCAGCAGGTTGGGCGATACCGCACCATGCTCCCGCAAAAAGCTGAGCTTTTCGTCGATGCACAGCGAATTGGTAAACGCCGGCGGCGGCAGATTGCCGGTGGCCAGCAACGTGAAGAGCCCCGTATAAAAAGCAGCAAGCGCACCGACCACACCTGCTGCCAGGGCTATCAGGTAGCGGCGCGGTGACGCCTGCGGCGCGCTTTCGTCGGTCGCCTTGGGCGTCTCGCGCGCTGGCGCGGCAAGCGGGTCAGGAGGTGTGCTCATGGCTTATTTGCCTTTGATCTTGGTTGATATCAATTCAGCGAACTGGCCCACGTTGTGCAACGACTCCAGCTCGGCCGTGCGAAAGCGTATGCCGAAGCGAACCTCCGCCGCCACGATCAGATTGACATGCGCCTGGCTGTCCCAGCCCTCGACATCGGCGGCGGTCATGTCACGCGTCAAGACAATGTCGTCGTCGTCGAAAACGTCTCTGAAAACCTGTGTCAACGCATTAAGAATCTCGGCTTCTGTCATGGGGTTTCAATCTGAATGAAATGGTTGGGTGAAGAAGGTCTTGCATCCAGCATGTATTGCCAGAATGTCGAGGCAGCGTCAGCCCCTTCCGGCGATTCCAGCCGGGCAAAGCCCAACCGCTCGTAGTGGCTGCAGACCATACCGTTGCGCGGCGTCGGCCGGTACTCCCCAACCAGGGACGCATAGCCGCGCTTGTGGGCCGCTGTTGCCAGCACTTCCAGCGCGGCCTCCTCAACCTGCCGGCCCAACACCCGGCAACTCATGAGCCAGGTATCAATCAGCAGGCTGCCTGCAGGCAGGCGTGCATCAGGCCGCGCAAGCAGCACGCTGATGAGGCCGTTGTCGCCAAACTTGTCGCGCAACCGGAGCGCCAGGGCTACTGACGCTGCTGTGCTGGCCACCTGCTCGACCTCGACCTGTGTGTAGCGGCGTGTCGTCAGGTTGAACTGGTTGGTCTTGTTGATCAACTGCGTGACACGCGGCAGATCGCCGTCGCCGACAGGCGTTGCCATGAGCGCCATGTCCAGCCCGCGCAGATAGCCGGCCATGTCGGTGGACTGGCTCAAGGCCGTCTTGCGCTCTGCATTGAGGGCGTAGCTGCGCCCGCGCGCGGCATCGTCCGGTGTGAAAGAAATGGCCTCGAAGCAGCCAGCCTCAGCAAGGCGGGCTGGATATCCGGCGACGTCGTCAGGCAACTCCGGCACCCTGACCTGCGGCAGCTCACGCCGCACGATGTCCCGCTCTGCCGGGTTGTCATCCACAAAAACCAGGCTGTCCAGACCGATGTTCAGTTGCTCGGCAATCTGGCGCAGGTTGTGGGCCTTGTCGTCCCAGTTGGCCACAAACGCAGCAATGCTGCTTCGCTGAAGCGCCATCTCTGGATGGGTAAAGCCTGCTTCGGCAACCGCAGCATCGTTTTTGCTGCACACCGCCAGGATCACACCGCGTGCGGCCAGCTGCGCCGCGTAACGCTGAAACGCAAGAAAAGCCTCCCCTGTCGGATTACCCTGACCGAGCCGAATGCCGTCCAGGCCATCGTCACCAATCACGCCGCCCCATAAGGTGTTATCCAGGTCCAGCACCAGACATTTGCTGGAAAGCCCCGCCACCGCTGCCGCGATTCGCGCCACCCAGTCCCCATACAGCGGCGCCAGGGTGGGGCTGACCAGCTGCTTGCCATGATGCCAGCGAATAGGATCAGCCAGTCCCTGGCCATAGGTGCCGCGTGCCGCCTGCCAGGCAAGGTCCAGCAGCAGCACCCCGTCCTCCTGCGCAGCCGCACGCAAGGCGGCATTCAGGCGCTCGATGACTGTATGCGGTGCTGCGGGCACCAGGCCCTCGAACTGGCCGAACAGGGTCGGCTCGGCCGATATGAAAGTTTGCTGGATCACCTGCGCGGAAAAGCGTTCACGGGCCAGCCGCCACAACGCGCGCAGTTCATCCACCCGGCCGCTGACGGCCGCCGTCACCTCGGCATCGGATGACTGCAGCGGCAACTGCAGGGGTGCATCATGCGCATCCAATGCCAGCAAAACCAGCTGCGGTGCAAACGCGTGCAGCTCTGCACTGTCTCCCATCAAGACCTGGCGGTAGTTGCCATAGGGCGCCAGGTAAAGCGACACCGCCAGACGACGCTGCAGCCCCGCAACGCGAATCGCGGGCAGCAGATGGTCCATGGTGTGGGAAGACAGCACGGCGACCCGCACGCCGGTCAGGCCTGAGGCCGCGGGCACGCTACCCGAGGCAATAGCGTCCAGCCCTTCTGCAGCCATGCGATCGAGCCGCCCGGTCAGGGTGAAATCCCTGCGGAAACCGGCGAGATGGCCCGCCGCGGCGAGGCGCTTGAGCGGGTCGGTCTCGCGGCGTGCGGCACTGATGGCGGCGCCCAGGTCGGGGTGCGGGGGAAGCCAGGCAAGTTGATCCAAAGCGGGTTGCTCCTTGGTGTCTAGAACTGAAAATACAAAAATTCGGTGGGGGCGGATGAGAATGTCCACGCCAGTGCAAAGAAACTCATGGCACCGATTGCCGCACCGATGGCGGGCGTGGGACGCCAGGTCAGCGCGGCTGACCAGTTTTCAGCCCAGTGTTTTCGGGGCTGCCAGTTGAGTGCGGTTTTGTAATGGCGCATCCACTGCTGGGTATTCGGCAACAGCCACACAAGGGCCAGCAGCACGGCAATCAGGGCGAAGTCAGACCGGATGACGCGGCCGATCGTCCAGGGTGCAGGCGGCAGGTTCACCACAAAAGACGGCAGAGGGAGCGCCTCATTGAGCCCCGCCATGCCGCGCAGCATGGACAGCGCTGTCGGCACATCGGGCGCACGGAAGAACACCATGGCCACCACCACGCACATGAATGTCAGCAACACGGCTGCGCCGCGCTTCCATGGCGAATCACTGTCAAGCTTCCAGCCTCGGCTGGCCTTGAAGGCGCGCCAACCGTGCGCCACCACCAGGTAGAAGCCGTGCAAGAGACCGAACACGACATATTGCCAGCCCGCTCCATGCCAGAAGCCTGAAATGAACATCGTCAGCACCGTGGGGTAGGCCACCAGCGCAAAGAAGGCTCCAGCGGTCATCTTGCCGCGACGTGGCTGGGGCCTGCCCGCCGCTACCCGCGCCCGCGTCACCCGCAGCACAATGGGGTTGTAGATATAAGCGGTTAGAAATCGCGTCAGCGTCATGTGCCAGCGAGACCAGAATTCGATCACGTTACGCGCCTTGTAGGGGCTGTCGAAGTTGGGCGGCAGACTGATTCCAAACAGCAAGCCGAGCCCGATCGCCATGTCGGTGTAGCCTGAGAAGTCAAAATAGATTTGCAGGGTGTAGGTCAGCGCGCCGGTCCATGCATCCGCCACATGTGGTGCGATGCCCTGCGCTGTGTCGGCAAATATGGGCGTAGCGGTTGCACCCAGCGTGTCAGCAAACACCACTTTTTTGAAAAGTCCCAACAGAAAGAGCGTGCTCCCCGCCGCAATGTTGTCAAAGCGGGGCCGAAAGTTATCGGGCTCGCGGAACTGGTCCAGCATTTCCCGGTGGTGGGTAATGGGCCCGGCAATCAGATGGGGAAAGAAGGTGATGAAAAGGCTGTAATTGAGAAAGTCATGCTCCACCACGGCGCCGTCATGCGCATCGCTCAGATAAGCGATTTGCTGGAAGGTGAAAAAGGAAATCGCCAAAGGCAGCACGATCTGGCTCATCGACCACTGCAAGCCAAAGGCCTGGCTGGCGACGTCCACAAAAAAGTTGGTGTACTTGTAGTAGCCCAGCAAAAGCAGGTTGGCCACAACCCCCGCGACCAGCACCAGCCGCGACGGCTTTCTTACCAAGTAGCCGCCCAGCAAATAATTGAACAGCATGCTGCCGACCAGAAGCGGTACATAGCCCGGGTTCCACCAGCCGTAAAAAACGAGCGACGATATGGTCAGCCACACACCCGCCAGGCGCTGACGGCCATTGCCAGCCAGCAAGAAAAACCCCAGCAGGACTACCGGCAGAAAACCGGCGATGAAAACAGGCGAGTTGAACAGCATGGTTCTGATCCTATGAATAGCACGGTCGTCAGCGAATCACGAGAACGGGAACGGGACTGGTGCGAAGCAGGCTTGTCGTCGTGCTGCCCACAATGAACTGGCGTATGCGGGTGTGGCCGTGAGCGCCCATCACCAGAAGGTCAAGAGCGCTGCCCTCCAGATAGGCTGGGAGCGCCGTCTCGGGTTCGCCAGGAACCTGCCGGACTTGCACGTCGAATCCATTGGCCGCGAGACAGTCCTGCGCCCACGACAGCTGGTCTTGCCGACCCCCGTTGGCTTCTGCAACCATCACCACGTGGCATCTGAGGCCACGAAGCAGGGAACTTCCGGCAACAATCTCGACTACCCTTCGGCTTGTGCCGCTGCCGTCAAAGCCGATGACAAAGCTTTCCGGTTGCCTGTAATGGGTTGACGCAATCAATACAGGACGCGCCAGCGAACGAATCGCCTGCTCGGCCCGATGACCAAAGGGCTGGTGCTTCGTGTGTTTGTCGTCCCCCGCGCGGTGCTGCCCTCCCAGAACAAACAGCCTGGCTTCTGGTTCCAGGTCTTGCAGTGTCTCGACCACGCCGCCGTGGCGCTGCAGACTCGCAACGTCGGCAACGCCCGCGTCCTTGCTGCGACGCACGCAGCCGTCAAGAAGCGCACGGCCATGCTGCTGCGCCAGCTTGCTTCGTTGCTCATCCAGCGCGCCCAGCTCATGAAGTAGGTTTTCCTGGATGCCCAGACCGATGCTACCGCTGTAATCGGAAACTGCCGCGCGTTCAGGGTGCCGCTGCAGCACATGCAAAAACTCGAGGGGCGCTTGCAGCCGCAGGGCCGCCCAATTGGCGTAATCGCTGACATGACGCGACGAAGGAGTCCCGTCAACGCAAGCGACTATTTTTGGCGTTGCTGTCATTTCAGTGGCCCATCAGTCGCTCGACAGCGCCGGGCTTGTCATGCACGGCGAATTTGTCCACCAGGGTAGCGCTGGCCTCGTTCATTCCAACCACTTCCACGGCCGTGCCTTGGCGTCGAAACTTCATCACTATCTTGTCCAGGGCGTTGACGGCCGTGATGTCCCAGAAGTGCGCCCGACTGACATCAATGCGCACCTGCTCAACCACTTCCTTGAAATCAAATTTGCTGATGAAGGTGTCGGCCGAGGCAAAGAAGACTTGGCCTACCACGGTGTAGGCACGGCCCTGTCCCTCGCCGGTGCCTGTACTGTCAACCCGCAGCACCTTGCCAACCTTGTGCGCAAAGAAAATGCCGCTGAGCAATACGCCCACAAACACGCCCTTGGCAAGGTCATGCGTGGCAACTACGACAACCACCGTAGCGACCATGACAATGCTTGAGCTGGGCGGATGCCGGCGCAGGTTTTTGATCGACTCCCAACTGAAGGTTCCGATTGAGACCATGATCATCACGGCCACCAGCGCGGCCATCGGGATCTGCTTGACCCACTGGCCCATGAAGACCACCATGACGAGCAGGAAGACTCCCGCGGCCAAGGTCGACAGCCGACCTCTTCCACCTGATTTCACATTTATGACTGACTGGCCAATCATGGCGCAGCCTGCCATGCCACCGAGGAATCCGGCGGCGATATTGGCCATGCCCTGGCCGACACACTCCCGGTTTTTGTTGCTGGCCGTGTCGGTCAATTCGTCCACGATGGATGCGGTCATCATGGATTCAAGGAGACCGACAACGGCCAGTGTTGCGGCGTACGGAAAAATGATTCGAAGCGTCTCGGTCGTCAGTTGAATATCAGGCAACAAAAATACCGGCAGGCTGTCTGGCAGTTGCCCCATGTCGCCGACCGTACGGATGTCCAGTCCCAAGGCCATGGCAAAGCCGGTCAGCACCACGATGCAGACCAGAGGAGATGGAACCGACTTTGTCAGGTACGGAAACAGGTAGATGATGCCGAGGCCGCCCGCCACCATGGCATAGACCTGCCAGGACGCGCCAATGATTTCCGGCAATTGCGCCATGAAAATGAGGATCGCCAGCGCATTGACGAAACCCGTCACAACCGATCGGGATACAAACCGCATCAGCACCGCCAGCCGCAGCCAGCCGGCAATGATCTGCAGCACACCGGTGAGCAAGGTTGCAGCCAGCAAATACTGCAGCCCGTGCGCCTTGACCAGCGTCACCATCACAAGCGCCATCGCGCCGGTTGCCGCCGAGATCATGCCGGGCCGACCTCCACTGAAGGCAATGACGACCGCGATGCAGAACGAAGCATAGAGTCCGACTTTCGGATCAACGCCTGCGATGATGGAAAAAGCGATAGCCTCCGGAATCAAGGCAAGGGCAACGACAAGTCCTGCCAACACATCACCACGGACGTTGGACAGCCAGTGCTCGCGCAAGGTCTCTTTGAAATGCATGAATAAAAGCCGATAGACCCGGCGTCCGCGCAACGGCGGAGCTGGGTCTGGGAAACGAATGGCGTGATAACGCCAGCGGTGCTCGCGAGGAGCGGCGACTAGGTTGCGCTCAAGGGGGAGTAACGGAGTGGAAATAGCCGCGCGCCAGCATGCTGACCGGATAGGTTTCCGGCCGGCAAGGAATGTGGCGGCATATGCACTGCATGAAAATATTCTAACGGTGGCAAGTCAGTGCGCAATAGTCCGAAAGAGTCATTCGCGCAGGCTTTGACAGATGAGCACTCACTGAAGCACGGTATGGGTCGTGCAGAGTCATAACAGCCGGATGCCGGGAATATCCGTGCCTGAGCGGAAGGGCTGAGCGGTGTGCACAATGATGTTTCACGAGAGCCTTCAAGCCATGGGCGGACTGCACGGACTCGATTGATCTAACCTGCGCCAGCGCTTCAAGGCGGTTTCACAACCCACGCCCGGCTCCATATGGGTGCATCAGCACCGGCTGCGAACCACAGCAAACGCCTGGCGGTCAGCGAAATGCGACTCATCCTTTATCCAACTTTACAAACTGCCACGGGCAGGCAATGGCACAGATACACAGCGCCGTGAAACTGGCCGTCCGCTTGCAAATGCCCACGGGCAACTCAAACCCCGCAAGCTCTGCTTCTTGAAAGGAAGTTTCGATGGCATTTTTTCTCAAGCCCGGTTTTTCAACCCATGCGCTGGCAGCGGCCACGTTGCTGGTGGCAGCCGGAGGCAGTGCGCTGGCACAGGGCTCGGCAGCCACGCCCCTGGCCCCTGCAATCAGTGCGCCGGCAGCTGCCGCACCTGCCGCTGACAAGCACGCAGGTCATCATGGCAGGCACCATATGGGTGGACATGATCCTGCAACGATGCAGGCCTATGTCGCCCAGCGCCAGGCCGAGCTGAAAGTCCGCCTGAACATCACGCCGGACCAGGAAGGCGCCTGGATGGCCTACACCGCCGCCACGCAGCCTGCTGCTCGCAAAGGTTGGCGCATGACTCCCGAGCAGCGCGCTGACGTGGCCAAGCTGAACACGCCGCAACGCATCGACAGCCTGCGTGCCGCGCGCATCCAGCGCATGGCCGAGTCAAGCGCCGACATGGACAAACGGGATGATGCGGCAAAAGCTTTGTATGCGGCGCTTACGCCCGAGCAGCAGAAAGTGATGGACGCGCGATACGCCGAGCGGCAAAGCCGCCGGGGTCAGCATCATCCGCACCGAGGCAGCCCTAAAAACGCGGCCGAAATGCCGCGCGGCTGAGCTGCACCACCGTTGCTCAACAGGCAGCGTCATTGACGCGGCATTGTGATCAGGTGGCAGGCTGAAGCCGGCAGCAGTGATCACCATCCAGGCACGGGATCTGCTGAGCGAAGCCTATCTGCTGCAGGACGCCGGCCACAACCGCCAGCTGCTGGCCTGAGCGGTGTTTATCGTGACTAGACTGCTGCGATGCCCATTGAAGTACGCAAAGGCCGGGCGCCGGCAACATTGGTGCGCCATGAATTTCCCGACCGTTTCATGCAGTCGTATGCAAACCCCGCCTTCAAGGCCGAAGCAGAGGCTTTGCTCAGGCCGGAGCAAATTTCCTGGGAGGCTTACCAGGACAGCCGCAAGGCACCCGAGGCGCGCAAGACAGGCCCCCGGATACGCCGACCCGGACCATGACCTGTCGGTTGAGGGGATAGAAGCCAAGGACCGCATCACCAGCCGACATCGCCATTGCAAAAAAGCCTCACCCGTTACGGTGAGGCTTTTTAATGGCTGTGAGCCATGGCCCCGTCAATACAGTCCGCGGCTTCATGCCCTGGCCGCCGTACGCTGCCGGCAACCGGAAGATCAGTTGGCGTGAGCCTTGCCTTCAACGCTGGTCAGCGACTTGTTCATGCTGCCGCTGGCGCTGCTGGTGTTGGTGCCACGCTTGGCGGCCTTGTCAGCGCGTTTCTTGGCAGCACGGTCACTCTTGCTCATGCCGTCGGCAGATGCAGCAGCACCTGTTCTGGGTGCAGGCGAAGCGGTGTCATCCTTGGGTTTGGTGGTGCCGGCAGGCTTGGTGTTTGCCATAGCTGCCGAGCCGCCGGACATGCCCGAGCCGCTCGATACACCAGAACCTGCGCTGCCGCCGGCCATCGCGCCGGTGCTGCCGCCAGTACCTGCCGAGCCCGACATGCCCGTGCTGCCGGAAGGCCCTGCACTGCCGGGGGATGATGTCGAGCCGCCAGAAGTGCCAGCGCTGCCCGCCATGCCAGCGCTGCCCGACGTGCTGCCTGCTGGGGCAGCCTGTGTACCAGGCGCGGGCGTGGCCGCATTGGTCGGCTTGGTCGTGCCCGGAGGCATGCTGGGGTTGGTCTGCGCCTGTACCGCGCCGAACATCAGTGCAGTAGCCATGGCTGCGGCGGCGGGAATTAAACGCATCGTGTGCTTGGTCATCTGAATTTCCTTCGGTTTTGCTGATCGTCATCGCCAGGCGATAAGAGAAAAGCTGTTGAAACACGCTCTTGTCTCGAGAGCTGCTTTTAATCTAGGCACCCGGAAAACCGCCAAGCATCGGAGAGCCACCACGGCAGGTGTAGGACGTGGAGCGTCAAAATATGTATGCATGCACATCATTTAGGGTTGGTGAAAATAGCCATTTTGTTTTAGCGATTGCCAATGAGGCCGGCGCCTACCGTCTGCATCGCCCGCAGGCGCTCCCACCGCATCGGCCCCGGTAAGGCTGAGGCAAAGCAGTGCGTGTCCTACAGGTCCAAGGCCCATCGGCGGCAACAATCCAGGGGGTAAGCATGCTGTGCCGCCCGATTGCACCCCTGTCGGGTGCCGCATCTTTTCAAGCGTGATTGGTATCTATGTCAGACTTTTCTTCAGGTGCTTCCGGTATTCACAGGTTGGCCGCTCTTTCAACCGCAAGCGCTCCCGGGCCAGCTCCGGGCATCGACACCGATACCGCCCACCCCGCCGAGATCACGCAGGGTGAGACCGCGCCAATCGATCAGGCCGCGCTGCAAGCCGACACCGATACAGCGATGGCCGCTGCCAGTTCGGCCACCTCGTTTTCATTCAAGGTGCTTACCGTCAATATCCACAAGGGCTTTACCTTCTTCAACCGCAAATTCATCCTGCCCGAACTGCGCGATGCGGTTCGGTCCGTCGGTGCCGATGTGGTGTTTCTGCAAGAGGTGACCGGCAGCAATATCAAGCACCCCGACAGGTTTGACAACTACACCGAGACGCCGCACTACGAATTCCTGGCCGACAGCATCTGGCCGCAGTTTGCCTATGGCCGCAACGCGGTATACACCAACGGCGACCACGGCAACGCCATCATGTCCAAGTTTCCCATCGTGCGTTTTCAGAACCATGACGTATCGATCAACGGCCCCGAAAAGCGCGGCTTGCTGCACTGCGAACTGCAGGTGCCGGGACTCAGCACCAACGTCCATGCCATCTGTGTACACCTGAGCCTGACGGAAGCGCACCGCAGGCAGCAAATGGAGATGCTCTGCAAGCTGATTCGCGAGGAAATCGAGCCGCATGCACCGCTGGTGGTGGCAGGCGACTTCAATGACTGGCGCCAGCGTGCGCACGCCCAGCTCGCCGAGGGCGCGGATCTTCATGAGGTGTTCATGCAGGCCCACGGAAGGGCCGCCCGCACCTTTCCGGCACGACTTCCACTGCTCGGGCTTGACCGCATCTATGTTCGCAACGCCATCGGCCATGCGCCGGTGGTGCTGCCGCACAAGCCGTGGTCTCACCTGTCCGACCATGCGCCGCTGGCCGCAGAAATCGAGCTGTGATATGGCCCCCACGCTTGTCACAACCCGCACTGCGCTGCCCCTTGAAGGCGCTTCGTGCCGTGGCTCCAAGCCTGCAAGCGCAGGCTTGGACGGCAAGAAGAGGGGCTGCGTTTCGCAGCCCGAGCTGAAAGCCGCTGCCCTTGCAGGGCGCCACGCTGCCAGAGGCAGCGCCTCTGAAGGCTGCCCAAGGCCGCTCAGGCGGGCCCGGAGCCGCAGCCCCCGCTTGAAAAAGACATGGCACCTTGGACAGGTCTTGGTGCGCTACACACAAAACCCTCCATGAGCAAGTGGACGCCTGGCAACCGAATCATCCTGCTTGAAAACGGCGAAGCCTTCTTTCCCCGCGTGTTCGAGTGCATTGCAGGCGCCAGGCATGAGGTGGTGCTGGAGACTTTCATCCTGTTCGAGGACAAGGTCGGCAGGGCGCTCCATGCTGCGCTTCTGCAGGCAGCCGGACGCGGCGTGCGCATCGACATGACGATTGACGGCTATGGCTCGCCGGATCTATCCGACCAGTTCCTGGAAAGCCTGACGCTTGCCGGCGTGCGCGTGCATGTGTTCGACCCCGCGCCACGCCTCTGGGGCATGCGTACCAATGTGTTCCGCCGCATGCACCGGAAAATCGTGGTGATCGACGGCGAACGTGCTTTTGTGGGCGGCATCAACTATTCGGCCGACCATCTGGCCGATTACGGGCCCGAGGGTAAACAGGACTATTCAGTCGAGATAGAAGGCCCCATCGTCGCCACCATCCATGATTTCGTGCACCGCGCCTTGCTGGCCGGGCAGCGCAATGCGCGAGGCATTCCGCTGGCCAACACACAGCCGACAACGGCTGCGCGCGACAACGGCTTTTTGCCGCAGCGCTGGCGGCACGCCAGGCCTTCAGGCATGCCGGCAAATGCTGCTGCGGACGCAGCGGCGCGCAGCCGTATCCAGGGCGATGCCCAGGCCATGTTTGTCACCCGTGACAACCGCCGGCATACCAACGATATTGAAAAGCATTACCGCATTGCCATACGGGCTGCCCGCCATCGGGTGGTCATCGCCAATGCCTACTTCTTTCCGGGTTACCGCCTGCTGCGGGAGATGCGCCGGGCCGCTCGCCGCGGCGTGGCGGTTAACCTGATCCTGCAGGGCGAACCAGATATGCCCATCGTCAAGACAGCTGCCAGTCTGCTGTACCGGCACCTGGTGGATGCGGGTGTGCACATCCATGAATACGGCGACCGGCCGCTGCATGGCAAGGTTGCCCTGTCGGATGATGAATGGGCCACCGTCGGGTCCAGCAATCTGGACCCGCTGAGCCTGTCGCTTAACCTGGAGGCCAACATCATCATCAAGGACCGGGCCTTCAACCAGCACCTGTTTGAAAGGCTGGACCACCTCATGGTCAACAGCTGTCGAAAAGTGCAGCCCGCCGATCTTGAGCAGCCCGGTTTCTGGCGTACCCTGCGCAGCTATATGGTGTTTCACCTGCTGCGGCGCTACCCGTCATGGGCGGGCTGGCTTCCCGCACATATGCCGCGCATTACGCCGGCGTATGTTCCGTCCAGCCGAGCTGCCACTGCAGTAGCGCCAGAAACTTCCGTTGCGCCTACCCCTGAAGGTGGGCTTGCCGACAGCGTCAGCCGGGCGGACCCGGTGTGATGCCGTTGCTTGATTCAAGGTGCACAGCACCGCCTGCGCCACAAAGCTGACCATGGAATCCGCCAGCACCAAACCCGTGATTGCTGCCGTGTCCCCTGCACAGCGCATGGGTGCAACTGGCACACGCGGCGGCGGGTTCGCCAGCAAGCCGTGGTGGCCCTGGGTCAAACGCCTGGCCAGCATGCTTTTCTTTGCGCTTGTGATCACGCTGCTGGCTTCGCAGGCCCGCACCATCGAATGGGACAAGGTGCTGGACGCTCTTGAGGGCTATCCGCTCACAGCGGCCTGGGGCGCTGCCGCCCTGGCCGTGGCCAGCCTGGGACTTTACAGCTGCTTTGACCTGCTCAGCCGGCGCTACACCGGCCATCGGCTTGGCACGCTGCAGGTCATTACCACCACCTTTGTCAGCTATGTCTTCAACCTCAACCTGGGGTCGCTGGTGGGCGGGGTGGCGCTGCGCTACCGCCTGTACTCGCGCCAGGGGCTGCCTACTGGCGTCATCGCCCGCATCGTGAGCTTCAGCATGCTCACCAACTGGATGGGCTACCTGCTGGTGGCTGGCCTGGTGTTCAGTGTCATGCCCCCGGCCCTGCCCGACAACTGGAAAATCGACGCCGATCAACTGCGCCTTATCGGATTTGCGCTGGTGACGGTGGCGCTGGGCTATCTGGCGGTGTGCCTGTGCTTCAAGCGCCGCAGCTTTGACCTACGGGGTCACCATATTGACCTGCCTTCGGCAAAACTGGCCGGGCTGCAGCTGACGATGGGTGCAGCCAACTGGCTTTTGATGTCGGGCATCGTCTACATCCTGCTGCAGCATCGCATCGAGCCCTCCGCGGTTATCAGCGTGCTGTTGCTGGCTGCCATTGCCGGCGTCATCACGCATATTCCGGGTAACCTGGGCGTGCTTGAAGCGGTGTTCGTGGCCCTGCTGTCGCACAAGATGCCCGCGCATGAAATCGTGGCAAGCCTGGTGGCTTACCGGGTCGTGTACCTGCTGGTTCCGCTGGCGGTAGCGGCCGCCCTGTACCTGAGCATCGAGCTGCGCGCTAAAAAACTTCCGCCGCGCCGCTAAGCCGCACGCACGCTGACCGGGCGAGGATCAGGGTTAATGCCAGGAAAACGCAGGGAACGCGAATTAACTGTATATTATTACAGTGCTTAATTCCTTACCTATGCCTGTTAACGCCACCCACCGCAAGCTGGCGATCCTTGCGGATGCGGCCAAATACGACGCGTCCTGCGCATCCAGCGGCACCAGCAAGCGCAGCTCGGTAGGCGGCAAAGGCATAGGCTCAACCGAGGGCTCGGGCATCTGCCACAGCTATGCGCCTGACGGACGCTGCATCTCGCTGCTCAAAATTCTGCTCACAAACTTCTGCACCTACGACTGCCTGTACTGCGTGAACCGGGTCAGCTCCAACGTGCCCCGTGCGCGCTTCACAGTTGACGAGGTGGTGAACCTCACGCTGGATTTTTACCGGCGCAACTGCATCGAGGGGTTGTTTCTCTCCAGCGGCATCATCCAGAGCCCTGACTACACGATGGAGCAGGTGGTAGAGGTCGCCCGCAAGCTGCGCGAGGAGCACGACTTTCGCGGCTATATCCACCTCAAGACCATTCCTGATGCGTCGCCCGGCCTGCTGGCCCGAGCCGGCCGGTATGCCGACCGGCTGAGCATCAACATCGAACTGCCAACGCAGGAAAGCCTGCAGTCCCTCGCCCCCGAAAAGGATGGCCCCGCCATCCGTCGGGCGATGGCCCGGCTGCGTCTGCATATTGACGACGCCAAAGGCGCGGCGCTGGACCAGAGCCGCAGCAGCATCATCTCGATGCCGCAATCACGCAAGGCCCAGCGCAGTGCAGCGCCACGCTTTGCGCCCGCTGGCCAAAGCACTCAGATGATTGTTGGCGCAGATGCCACCAATGACCGCACCATATTGCGTGCCAGTGCATCGCTGTACAGCGCCTACGGCATGCGGCGGGTGTATTACTCGGCCTTCAGCCCGATACCGGATGCATCAGCGCGCCTGCCCTTGATGCAGCCGCCCTTGATACGCGAACACCGGCTGTACCAGGCGGACTGGCTGATTCGCTTTTATGGTTTCAGCCATGACGAAATCGTGCCCGATGGCCCTGCCGGTGCCGGCGACCCGTCGGCCGGCATGCTCAGCCTTGACATGGACCCCAAGCTCGCATGGGCGCTGGCGCACCGCGAAAGCTTTCCGGTCGACATCAACAAAGCACCGCGCGAGATGCTGCTGCGTGTGCCGGGGCTGGGAGTCAAGGCGGTGGTTCGCATCCTGCAGGCGCGCCGCGTTCGACAGGTGCGCGCCGACGACCTGGCTCGGCTGCATGTGCCGCTCAGGAAAGTCATGCCGTTCGTGCTGCTGCCCGACCACCATCCGGGTGCCGCGCTCGATGGCAACCATCTGGCCTCGCGCCTGGCGGCACTGAGCAAACCGGTGCCGGCGCAGGGCTCACTGTTTGACGATGAGGCCTCTGTGGACGAACAAAGCCTGGCTGCCACAGACTTCAGGGGGTCGGGCTTGTTCAAACCGGTAGCGCTTCCTTCGCTGTCATATGCCACTGATGCAGCAGATGCTGCCGCGACCCATGCAGCAACGCATGCCGTGTCAGCGCTAAAGCTGTCCGGTCACTCACTCCCGCCAGCCGCAGTACCGGTTGCAGCGCCATCAGGTGCGCGTCATGCGATGGCGGCCTGACCAGAGCACCGGCAGACCGACAAACCAGCGAGCGATGCAAAGCAAAGCACCATGGGCGTCATGAACGATCTTTTCGCAACCGAGCACAGCGCCGTGCACAGCCTCATGCTTGCCAGCGCGACCGATCTGGAAGGTTTTCGACACCATGCCCGGCGGCTACTGGCCCTCGGCGCCACGCCCGCGGACGTCAGCTGGCATTGCAGCGACACCGCCGCAGCTGACCTGTTTGCCGCTGCACCGACGCCAGCATGTGCACCCGCCCCAGCGTCTGGCCACAGCCCATATTCGCAACCCGCAAGCAAGGCAGCTCCAGCCGAGCAGCCCATCAAAGTGCCCGCCGGTTTCATGACCTTGTGCGAGACGGTGATCCTGCACAACGATCCCGGCAGGTTTGGCCTGCTCTACCGCCTGCTGTGGCGCCTGGTGCATGAGCCGGCATTGCGCCATGACCCGCTGGACGCCGACTGGATGGCGGCGCAACACATGGCGCAGGCTGTACGCCGCGACATGCACAAGATGAAGGCCTTTGTGCGCTTTCGCTGCGTACAGGACGAGATCTTCAAGACCCACCCGGAAAGCGGCTTGCTGCACGTGGCCTGGTTCGAACCCGAGCACCATATCGTGGAGGCGATCACCCCTTTTTTTGTGCGCCGCTTCACGCAGATGCGCTGGGCGATCCTGACGCCCGAGCGCTGCGTTGAGTGGGAGGGAAGTCCTGCCAAGAACTCCTCCACCCGACACCAGACATCGCGCGTGCCGTCAGCATCAGTCCCGCCGCTTCCATTTGAAGCAGCAGTATCGGACGCCGCGGCGCCGACGCCTGCCACGCAGCCCGGCGTGATCTTCAGTCCCGGTGCGAACAAGGCAGATGCTCCGCCAGCCGATGCTGGCGAAGGCCTGTGGCTTACCTACTACCAGCACATCTTCAACCCCGCCCGTCTCAAGCTCAAGATGATGCAAAAGGAAATGCCGCGCAAGTACTGGCAGAACCTGCCCGAGGCCAAGTTCATCAGCGCACTCGCAACCTGCGCGCCCCAACGGCACATGGCCATGATCGATGGAGCCCCTGTCGAGCCGCGCCGCCGTATCCCGGTGTTCAAGGCGGATGGGGCAGCAGCAAGCCGGCTGACCACGCCAGGGTTGCTTGACACAACCAGGATGCCGGACAGCCTGGCGCAGCTCAAGGCCATGGCCCAGCAATGTCGTAACTGCCCGATCGGCCAGCATGCGACGCAAGCGGTGTGCGGCGAAGGACCGGCCCGCGCAAACACCATGGTGGTGGGCGAGCAGCCCGGCGACCAGGAAGACCTGCACGGCCGGCCCTTTGTGGGACCGGCGGGGCAACTGTTTGACCAGGCGCTGGCTGACCTTGGCCGGGACCGTCAGCAGCTGTTCATCACCAATGCCGTCAAGCATTTCAAGTATGAACCGCGCGGGAAGCGGCGTGTGCACAAGACGCCTTCGCAGCAGGAGGCGGCGGCCTGCTCGCACTGGCTGGAAAGCGAGATCGCGCTGGTCAAACCCAGGGTGGCGCTTGCCCTCGGCGCAACAGCCGCCTCATCATTGCTGGGCCGGCGTGTGGCGGTGATGTCCGAGCGGGGCCAGTGGTTTGCACGGCCCGACGGCCTGCGTGTACTGGTCGCGCCGCATCCCGCCGCCCTGCTCCGGATGGAGCCGCGGCTTCGGGACGCCGCCTACAGCGAGTGGCTGCGCGACCTCAAAACCGCATTGGCTGATGCTGATGCTGATGATGGCAGCCGGTAGCGCCGATGACACCAGCTGGCGATACCACAGGCTTGCTAGTGCTTCGATAGCGATGCTTCTTGTCTGTATAAGGTCTGGACGCCTTTTTGCTTGAATTCAGGCTTACGGAAAAGTTTTCGCCAGCTACCCAGCTACCCGCCCCTGACCGCCAGGCAAGGCCACCGTACGCCGTCATGGCGGCGCCTGTTGGGACCGTGCGGCCGGCGGCGCGGGCGTGGCGCGCGTGCCATCGCGCGAGCGATCAGGCGCCGGCACCGTGGTGCGTGACGTGTCCGTAACCGGCGGCGCTGCCGGCAAGGTGGGCCGCGTCTCGGAGTTGCGCGGGCCCTGCGCGACAGGCGCCGAATCGGCAATACCGCTGCGGTGCAGGGGATTGCGCACGATCGGGTTGTTCAGCGGCGACTGTGCCAAGCCCGGCGACGCGACGAGCAGCAAGCCAGCAGCGGCAAGCGCCAACGCTGCCAGCCGTGCAACTGGGTACAAAGCACTGTGTTGTTGAAGCAGGTTCATGACGATGTTCTTCCAGGGAAGTGATGACGGGGGCCCACGGCTGGCCGGTGCCTGTTCACACAGACCCGCACGCCATCGATGGAATCGCGCAAAAGCCGACAGTTGCCGCCAAATTGCTGCATCCATTAAGAATGGCATGGCAAAGCTCAAGAGTGATGCTTGCTACTTTTTATATAGCACATACCCGTTGTACTCCTTGGGCTTAAGACACTTTTTACCTGAATTTTCATCCCGCACGAACGGGCAGGCTCAGCCCCGAACCAGCCGCAACACCGTGATCTCCGACGGTGAGCCGAACCGGTTGGGCGGCCCCCAGTAGCCGGTGCCACGGCTGGTGTACACCCACATGTTCTGCCAACGGTGCAGGCCGGCGGTATAGGGCTGCTGCAGCCGCACGAAAAAGTTCCACGGAAAGAACTGCCCCCCATGCGTGTGTCCGGACACCTGCAGGTCAAAGCCGGCTTCGGCGGCCGCCTGCGCGCTGCGCGGCTGGTGCGCCAGCAGCACCCGGGTACGCACCGATTCAGGCGCGCCCTCCAGCGCAAGTTTGGGATCGCTCCGGTGCGCCGGCTCGAAATGGTGCGCGCTGTAATCCGTCACACCGGCCAGGAGCAAGGCCGCCATCAGTTGCGAATCGCCCTGCGCACTGCTCTGCTGGTCATTGACCTGCGTTGCAGGGCTGTGGTGCAGTACCACATGCTCGTTGATGAGCACGGTAAGGCCCAGCCGCCGCAGTTCGCGAATCCAGGCGTGTGCGCCAGCGTAATACTCGTGGTTTCCGGTAACAAAAAAAGTGCCGTGCCGCGACTTCAGCGCGGCCAGCGGCGCCACATGGCCCGCCAACTCAGACACGCTGCCGTCCACCAGATCACCGGTCACGGCCACCACATCGGCATGCAGCGTATTCACCTTGTTGACGATGCGCTGCAAATAGTCGCGCTTGATGGTCGGGCCGACATGGATGTCCGATATCTGCACCACGGTGAAGCCGTGCAGGGCAATGTCCAACCCTTCCAGCGGCACATCCAGCCGCCTGACCGACGCCGTGCGGCGCGCAATCCGGAAGCCCAGCAGCGTCACCCCCAGAGCGGTGACCAGCACCATCACCACCGAGCGGGCCGATGTCATACCTGACATTGCCAGCGGCTCGGTCCTCAAGGCATCGACCAGCCTCAGCAGTATCAGCAGCGCATCGCGCAGCAGCGTCAGCAGCACCAGGGACGAAAAAAACCCCATCAAGACAAAGCCGGTCCAGCTCAGCCGGTCGGCCCAGGGCTGTCGCACGCCGCGGCGGCCCGCCATGCCAAGCGGCAGCAGCACGGCCGACACCGCCAGCGCGACAGCCAGCGCAAGCTGTGCAGCCTGGTGTCCGTCCAGGCCGGACACCAGTCGCAAGGCCACAAACAGGTGAAGTAGGGCAGATACAATCCCAAGCGAGCGATAGGTCATAAGATCAGAGACAAGCCATGTATGGCGGCGGTATGCAAGAGCCGGGCCCCAAGCTTACTGATATTTGTCTTCACGAGGTGTCCCCCACTGGCCCTACGGGCATTCCCTGTCCTGACAAGCTCATGGCACGGCCACATCCGGCAGCGCGCCATCCTGGCAAGTCTTCAACCCAAGCTGCGGCACGACAGCGCCCTTGCACCAGCTTGCCGCAACGCATCAAACACCTTCACCATACACCTTCATCCATGACCGTTGCCATACCGGCCACAGCCCCGAGCAGCTTCGAGATCAAAAGCGCCAGCCTGCCGCTGGTGGCCTTGCTGCTGAAATCGCCAGACCTCGCCTTGCTGGCCAGCGAGTTGCGTAACCGCTTCGGCGATATCCCGGATTTCTTTGACAACGACCCGCTGGTGCTGGACCTTGGGCCCCTGCAGGCCAGTGGCGCTGACGAGAGCATCAACTTTGCAGCCCTGCTTGCCATGCTGCGTGACTACCGCCTGTCGCCGGTTGCTGCCAAAAGCGGCTCGCCGGCACAGATGGCCGCAGCGCTGGCAAGCGGCCTGGTGGCAGCGCCCGATGCCCGCCTGACCGGCAACCGGCAACGCGCTGACAGCGAGCAGCCGCAACCGGTGCAACAGGTACAGCTGGCCGCAAGCCCGCCAGCTTCGCCGCCACAACCGCCATTGCCGCAAGGTGCGCTCGTCATCGACAAGCCGCTTCGCTCGGGCCAGCAGATTTATGCGCGCGGGCGTGACCTGGTGGTTTTGAGCATGGTGAACGCCGGCGCTGAAGTGATTGCCGACGGCCATATCCATGTGTATGCGCCGCTGCGCGGCAAGGCCATGGCTGGCGCGCGTGGCAACACGGACGCCCGCATCTTTTCATTGGCGCTTGATGCCGAGCTGCTGTCGATTGCCGGCGTCTACCGCACCAGCGAAACACCGCTTCCCGCCAGCATCCAGGGCAAGCCCGCACAGGTGCGGCTGGTCAGTAGCGAAGACGGCGACAAGCTGGTGATGGACAGCATGCCATGACCCTCCTGACGCTGCCGCTGAGCACCAGCGACTTGCGGCCCTGAGCCTGCATCGCACCCACCCCATACCCACCATTTTCGATTCTCAAAGGACATCCTGCACATGGCAAAAATTATTGTGGTCACATCTGGCAAGGGCGGCGTTGGCAAGACAACGACCAGCGCCAGTTTTTCTACCGGACTGGCCTTGCGCGGGCACAAGACAGCGGTGATCGACTTCGACGTTGGCCTGCGCAACCTAGACCTCATCATGGGTTGCGAGCGCCGTGTGGTGTATGACCTGATCAACGTGATCCAGGGCGAGGCCACGCTCAATCAGGCGCTCATCAAGGACAAGCAATGCCCCCAGCTGTACGTGCTGGCCGCCTCGCAAACACGCGACAAGGATGCGCTGACGCAGGAAGGCGTGGAGAAGGTGCTCAACGACCTGGTCGCCATGGATTTTGAATACATCGTCTGCGACTCCCCCGCCGGCATCGAGACCGGTGCATTGATGGCGATGCACTTTGCCGACGAGGCGCTGATCGTCACCAACCCGGAAGTCTCCAGCGTGCGCGACTCGGACCGCATTCTCGGCATGCTGGCCAGCAAGACCAAGCGCGCCATCGAGGGCGGCGATCCGATCAAGGAACACCTGCTCATCACGCGCTACAACCCGAACCGCGTCAACCAGGGCCAGATGCTGTCGCTGGAAGACATCACCGACATCCTGCGGATCAAGCTGATCGGCGTCATCCCAGAATCTGAAGCGGTGCTGCAGGCATCCAATGAGGGCATACCGGCGGTGCACAAGGAAGGCACCGATGTGTCCGAAGCATACAAGGACGTGATAGACCGCTTTCTGGGCGCCACCGACAAGCCCATGCGCTTCACCGATGCCGAAAAGCCCGGCTTCTTCAAACGCCTGTTTGGAGGGAAATAAAGCGTCATGGCCTCATTCCTGTCCTTCTTTCTGGGTGAGAAAAAGCAAACCGCCAACATTGCAAAAGAGCGGCTTCAAATCATTCTGGCGCATGAGCGCACAGACCGCAGCCACCAGCCCGACTACTTGCCGGCCCTGCAGCGCGACCTGATCGCGGTGATTGCCAAATACATCGCCATCAACCCCGACGACATCAAGGTGCATCTGCAGCGCCAGGGCAACCTGGACATGCTGGAAGTCAAGATCGAGCTGCCGGACAAGGAGGAAGGGGCAGAGAAGAAGTGAAAGTAAGGTGCCGACGCCGTCTGTCCAGTTGCGGCACGAAGCGCCGCTACGCCGGATTGCTGCGAACGGATTCACCCAAGCCCTGCACGAAATGCGTTTGTTGACTTCTGTCGCCCAATGACTACGCGGCCTGCCGGTAGCCGTCCTACGATGCCCAGCTCAACAGAGGCCAAACTCATCAGCAGGAGTTTCGCAGTTTCTGGTTGACACCTTCCAGGGTCGGGCTCCGTGTCTGGACAGTCATGACGTCAATCGCCAGTTTCTCCTATCCCCTGGCCCGGGAACACTTTCAAGCGCCCCCCAAACGGCCCCTTCTGTTGACCACTTGCGGATCGGCACTCCTGCTGTCGGCTTTGCTTGCCGGTTGCGGCGGCGGCGGTGGTAGCGGTCGTGATCCGGTCCTGGGTACCGGCAATGCAACTGCCATTGCCCTGGTGGCCCCGCCAGGCGCCATAACGCCGGGCGGCGGAAGTGTCGGCCCCGATGGAACTGTCACACCTGTCACACCTGTCACACCTGTCACACCCGTCACACCCGTCACACCCGTCACACCCGTCACACCCGTCACACCCGTCACACCCGTCACGCCTGTCACGCCTGTCACACCCGTCACGCCTGTCACGCCTGTCACGCCCGTCACGCCCGTCACGCCCGTCACGCCCGTCACGCCTGCAGCGCCTGTAGCGCCAGGCAGCGTTTGCCTCACGGCTCAGCCCGGTGCGCCCACTATCATCGCCACCAATCCTACCAACGGCAACCCGTCGGTAAGCACCAGCACGGCAGGCGCCGCCGGTGACGGGAAACTGGTCGAAGCGACGTTCAGCACCGACATGAACCCGTCGGGCCTGAACAGCATGACCTTTTCACTCGCGCCTACTGGCTCACCGGCCATTACGCCGACCATGGTCGCCTACAGTGCATCGACCCGCGTGGCAACGCTGGCCACACCATCGGCATTGCTGCCGAGCACCGACTACACGGTAGTGGTTCAGGGCTCACCCACCAGTTCGACTGGTGTACCGCTGGGTTGCGGCTACACCTGGACCTTCCGGACCGCCACTGCACCTGTTGTCACGCTAAGTCCCGTAAACCTGGGTGCTGCCGCGTCCTTCGGCGGTTTTGGCGGCAATGCCACGATCACCAATGACGGGCTGGCCACGCTGGTCAACGGAGACATCGGCGTGAATGCAGCGTCGACCACGGTAACCGGGTTCAGGGATGCGGCTGGCAATGTCTACACCATCACACCCAACAACAACGGCCTCGTTACCGGCTCTGTTCACACGCTGACTGCGCCACCGGGATCGGTAGCGGGCGCCAGGGTCACGCAGGCACGCAACGATGCGCTTGCCGCCTTCAACGCCATATCACCCGGCAACTTGCCAGGCGGCATTGACGTGTCCAGTCTGGCGCAATGTCCAAGCTGCGGTGGCGCCCTGGGTGGACCGGACGAGCTGGCAGGACGTACGCTGCCACCCGGCGTCTACCGCTCGGCCACCGGTACGTATGACATCGGCGGCGCTGGCCGCACCTCAGGCAGCCTGGTGCTGGATGGCCGCAACGACGCCAATGCGATCTGGGTCTTTCAGACCGCAGCCGGTAGCGGAACCCTGAATGTCGGACTGACAGGCCCGGCAACTCCGGCAGTGCCCGTACAAGTGCGGCTGATCAACGGTGCACAAGCCAAAAACGTCTTCTGGTATGTACCTGCAGGCGCAGTGATCGGTACCGGCTCCACCATGACCGGAACGATGTTGAGCAATGCTGCCATCACCATGTCTACCACCGGCGGCACACCACCTACCGCGGTCATCACCACGCTCAATGGACGTGCTATTGCGCTGACCGCCGGCGTGACCATGACCAACACCGTCATCAACGTACCTGCTCCCTGAGCACGGACCCGGCACCGCAGGGCTTATGGCCACGCTGGTGCCGGTATCCATCAAGGTAGATGTCTCTCTTCAATCGAATTTATACGTACACGGGTAACCCCATGACCTCATTGACACTTTCACGCATAACCGCAGTAGCGCTTGCCACGCTCGCAACCTGCGCAGGCACCGCAGCACTGGCACAGAACGACACGTTGGGCTGGTACGGTGGCGCCAACATCGGGCGCACCAGCGCCACGATTGACGATCCGCGCATCCGTAGCGGCCTGGCTGCAGGCGGCCTGACCACCAACTCGATATCCGACCGCGACCGGGATACGGGCTATAAAGTCTTTGGCGGTTACCAGATCAACCGCAACTTCGCCGTCGAAGGCGGCTACTTTGACCTCGGCAAATTTGGCTATACGGCCAACACGACGCCCGCAGGAAGTCTGAGCGGTGACATGCGCGTGAAGGGCCTGAACCTCGACCTCGTAGGCACTCTGCCGCTCTCCGAGCGTTTCTCTGCGTTTGGTCGGGTTGGCCTTAACTACGCGCATACGAGGGACAACTTCTCCGGCACTGGCGCAGTGAGGGTCGGCAATGCCAACCCAAGCGCGCACGGCACCAACTACAAGATGGGCGTCGGCCTGCAATACGCGCTGAGCGATGCCTGGTCAGTGCGCGGAGAACTCGAGCGCTATCGCGTGAAAGACGGCGTGGGTAACCGAGGCCATATCGACATGGCTTCGCTGGGCCTGGTTTACCGTTTTGGCCGGAAAGTGCAAACGCCGGTGGCACAAAGTGCCTACGTGCCGGTAGCAGCAGCGCCTGCGCCAGCCGTGGCCATGCCGACACCGGCTCCGGCTCCGATAGCCGCACCGCCCAGGACCGAAAAATACACGCTCTCGGCCACCGAACTGTTCGGATTTGATAGCGCAACCTTGCAAGGCAACCAGCAAAAGCTGGACGACGTCGCCACTGCATTGCGCAGCAGCGGCGCGCAGGGAAACGTAGTCATCACTGGCTACACAGACCGGCTGGGCAGCGAAGCGTACAACCAGAAGCTTTCCGAGCGGCGCGCTGCCGCAGTCAAGACATACCTGTCTGGTAAAGGCGTTGACGCAACCCGGCTGTCAGCGCAGGGCAAAGGGGAAACGAATCCCGTCGTTACCTGCACTGACACGCGCCAGGCGCAGCTCATCAAATGTCTGGAGCCGAACCGGCGTGTAGAGGTGGAAAACTTTACTGTCGAGCGCCGGCTGCCCTGATCAGACGCCGTCACCGGAACGGTTCTCAAACCCCGCGCAAGGGCGCCGCGGCTGAGCCGCATGATCCTGCCGCTGCCTACTTGACATGATCGCAGCTCAGCTGCAGGCGGCCCAGGGTTCGGGTTCTTCTATTCCGGCTCCGGCGCAACCGGGTAACCGGGTAACGGGGTAACGGGCAACCAATGTATGCAGCAGTCAGGCGGCGGTGCGGCTGGATAAGGCCACACTATCAACCAGCTGGTCGGCCAATACCAGGCTATCCGTGCAAGCCTGCTCAAGCTGTGGTCCCGCAATGCACGCGCTGACTTGCCGACCGCTTGGACCGATGCCGCACGCATCAACGACGCTGTTGATCAATCGCTGCCGAGACGGTTGCACGCTTTTCAAGTATGGCTGATGGGCCTATCGAAAACGACAGGCTCAAAGTCCGCGCCGCCGTGAACCTGCACGCCGCTGCCAAGGCCATGCTGCGCGAAAGTGATGCCAGGTTTCGCAGCATTGCGAACGCCATGCCGCAGTTGATCTGGTCCACGCGCGCCGACGGCTTTCATGACTGTTATAACGAACTGTGGGATGACTTCACCGGCGCGACCGACGGATCGACAGGAGTGGGTCGGCATGTTTCATGCAGACGACCAGGGGACCCTGCTCGCCGTGCCGCCACCGGCAACAGAAGCGGACACCGGCACTGAACGTCCTCTGAAAATACCGGTGGTCGATGACAACACTGATGCCGCACTGATGCTGGCGATGTACCTGGAAACTGCCGGCCATGACGTGCTGGTAGAGCACGGTTCGATCCAGGCGCTTGGGCGCGTGCGCACTGATTTGCCAGATGTCTGTTTGCTGGATATCGGCTTGCCCGAGATGAATGGTGATGAGATGGCGCGAAGGCTTCGTGCAGAGCCTGCAACCGCAAAACTCATGCTGCTAGCCGTCACAGGCTATGGGCAGGCACAGGATATTGAAAACTCGATGGCGGCAGGTTATAGCCATCACCTGGTCAAACCTGTTGACACCGCCGAGCTTGATCGATTGCTGGCCCGGCATGCCCACGCGCACAGCTGAAGCAGCAAGCTCCTACGTTGATAACAAACCCTGCTTGCCGCGCTGAAAACGCCCGGCCGGCCTTAGCCATGGCGAGGGCCAAACACGAGAGCCTCATGTGGGTGAAGTAGAACTCAGATACACCTGCGTGAGACAGATTTGCGGCTGCGTTGCGCGACACACGCCTGCGAAAATGTCCTACATCACGGACGGTGGCAATCCCTAGCCTTTGTAAATGAAGTACCGCCGACTGGTGGTTGAAAAAGCCGCGGTCGCTTATTTTCATTCTCCGGCTTTATAAGGACCCAACATGCCCGTCAAGACCCTGCAAGACCTTTTTATCCACAACCTTTCTGATATCTATAACGCTGAAAAGCAACTCGGCAAGATACTGCCCAAGCTGATCAAATCGGCCGAGCATCCCGGCTTGAGCGAGCTTTTCAAGGTGCAACTGGAAGACAATCAGGCCACTATGGAGCAGCTTGACAGGGTGGTCGAGTCATCCGGTATCAAGCTCAAACGCATCAAGTGCGCCGCCATGGAAGGCCTGATCGGGGAGGCCAAGGAGACGCTGGACGAAAGCGATAAGAGCCCGGTGCGTGACGCCGCCCTGGTGGGCAATGCGCAAAAAATCGTTCACTATGAAATCGCCGGCATCGGCACCTTGGCCGCCTTTGCCAACCACTGCGGTTTTACTGAAGCCGCCGATACCTTGAGAGAAGTGCTGCAGGACAAGAAGGAAGGCGACGAGAACTTCACCCGCTTCGCAGAAGAAAACGTCAACCAGGATGCAGAGCAGCTTGAGGAAAAACAAACCGAAGAGTAAGCACCGCCCTGCTGCGTGCAGACCAGAAGGCCGTCACGCAGCATGCCCACCGCTTGATGAACAAAGGCTATTTGATGTCCAATAAACAAAACCCCCGTGACCAGCAGGAACCCGGCACCGGCAAGCTGGCCAATGACACCAACAAGATGGGTGAGCAGCACGCCACGCAGAAGAACGAGGGCAAGCGCACACCCGAAAGCCGGCATGACCGTGAGACCCATGTCGGCTCCACCAACCAGGTGCGTTCCCGCAAGGCTACCGGTGGCGGGGGCGGCACGGGCGGCTGGCACTGAGCCAGCCAGGGATGGCAACCAGCGCTACGGATGCCGCAGGTCGTAATGCTCGTCGGCCACGTGCGCTACCGGCCGATGAACAACTCAACCTGCGTGCGCAGGGCCTGAATTTCAGGGTCGCACTGGCGGGCCCGGAAGATGGGGCGCTGGTGATGATGCTGCACGGGTTTCCGGAGACCTCCTATGCCTGGCGCCACCAGTGGCCGGCGCTGGCGGCGGCAGGCTTTCGGGTTGCCATGCCAGACCAGCGCGGCTATGGGGGCAGCGACAAGCCCGCCGGCCGCCATGTCTACCGGCTGTCGACGCTGGCAGAAGACGTGGTGCAGCTGGCAGCGGCGCTGGGTCATACGCGGTTTTCCCTGGTCGGACACGACTGGGGCGGTGTTCTGGCCTGGCACATGGCAACGCATCACGCCGCGCACCTGAACCGTGTCGCAGTGCTCAACGCACCGCACCCGGCCACCCTGCTGGGCTATAGCCTGAAAAACCCCTCGCAATTTTTGCGCAGTGCCTATGTGGGCCTGTTCCAGCTGCCGCTGCTGCCAGAATTTGTATTGCGTGCAGGCCATTACCGTGCGCTGACACTGGCGCTCACTGCCAGCGCCAGGCCCGGCACTTTCAACGGCACCGACCTGGACATCTATCGCCATGCCTGGTCACAACCGGGCGCGCTGACCAGCATGCTGAACTGGTACCGGGCGCTTGCGATGTCGCCCCGCGCGGAGCTGAAGCGCATCCGCACGCCAGTGGGCGTGCTGTGGGGCGACCGTGACACCGCGCTGGAGCGTGGTCTGGCTGAAGAAGGCCTGGATTGGTGTGACAACGGCGAGGCCTTGCACCTGCCCAACGCCACCCACTGGCTGCACCATGAAGAACCTGAACGGGTCAACGCATGGCTGGTCGATTTCCTGACGCGAGCACGCGGCGCGGCGTCAGGCGCATCAGGCCCTCCACCTGCTGCATCCGCTTCCAGCCCTCTGCCCTGACTGATAAGTCGGGTAGCCAGCGGCGACCGGCCTGGCGCTGCGCCTATACCACGGAGGCAGGTACTTCCTAATTTTATCAACAGCAGTGCTGGTGCTTGCGCAGCGCGCCTTTTTCATGACTCGGATCTCCGGCATGCAGCTCCTCGTCATGGTGGTGTTGCAAGCGGCGAGCGCCCTCATGGGTCGGCGTCGGCTTGCGGTCGCTGCGCTGCCTGCAGTCATCGTCGACATGGTCCGGCTTTGGCGCGCGCTCCTGGTGTTTCAGCTTCAGCAATTCCTGCAGCCGGGACAGCGTGGTGCAGTGCGCCAGGCGTTGCGTGTCGCGGCGCCGGGCATTGGCCAGCGCGATTTCCTTGAAGTCGGATGCGGGCATGCTGCGACTCCCTCACACGTTTTCTGCGGTGCCGGGCTGCGCCATCTTGCGGTGCATCTCCGAAGCAGCCTGGGCCGGAACAACCTTGGACATGGCCACCTGCATCTTGTTTTTCAAGCCGGCCACCACATCCGCCTCGCCTTCCATCATGGCCTTGAAGCCGGCCTTGGCCACCTCGGCAGGGTCCGACATGGCTTTTTCGTCGGTGCCTACCTTGGTGTCCAGCATGTCCGCCCGCGCGAAGAATTCGGTATCGGTAGGCCCCGGAATCAGCAGGCTGACCGTGACACCGGTCTCCTTGATCTCGGTACGTAGCGCCTGCGCAAACGAGTCCACAAATGCCTTGGTGCCGTTGTAGACCGCCTGGTAAGCGCCGGGCATGTAGCCGGCAATCGAGCCAGTGATCAGGATGCGGCCCCGGCCCCGTGCGCACATGCCGGGCGTCAGGCGGTGTAGCAGGTAAACCGTGCCGGTGATATTGGTGTCGATCACATGACGCAACTCATTGAAATCCTGCTCCAGAAACGCACGGCCCAGCCCATGGCCGGCGTTGGCCAGCAGCGCATCGACAGGACGGCCCCTGACAGCGTCAACCAGTTTGTCAACGCCCTGGCAAGTGGCTAGCTCAGTCTGTACGGTCTCGACCTGCGCGCCGAGCGCGCGCAGGTCAGCTGCGGCATCGTCCAGCGGCTGGTCGGCCGCCACGATCAGATCGAACCCGTTTTCGGCGCAGCACATGGCCAGCTGGTAACCAATGCCTGACGAAGCACCGGTCACCAGTGCAAGCGGTCGGTTGGGAGATGGCATACGCTTCCTTCAAATACGCCCCAAAATGGGCGTGGCGATGGCAAGAACGCGGGTGCTAAAACTGCGATATTTACTGCGGCACCCGCGCAGCCTATGCCTTCATTCTGAAAGCTGGCTGAAGTGCTTCTGTCGGACAACATCGCCTCCGGTAGCGAGAAACATGGCGTCACTACAAATAGGGATAAAGGGTGCGCCAGACGTAAGCACCGCGCTAACATTGCAGGCTGGCGCAGGCCGGGAATTCCGGACACACTGACATCCACGGCGAGCGCCATAAGCCCGCGGTAGCAGGGACAAAGCCAGTAGATTCAACGGGCAACCTGAAGGCGATACGGATTTCTTTCACGTCATGCCGTCAATCCGCAGGTTGCGAGGTGTTGTGCAAAACGCGGTAGCCGTCGATGGTCTTACTTCTTGTAACTTGAACAGTGGGTTTCCATGCTGCCCGGGACAGGCCAAGTGCAGTCATTTTTTTAAACGGAATGTGCGATGCGCGTCAGAATTTACCTGGTAGAAGACAGCCCTGTCATACGTGACAATCTTGCGGAATCGCTTGAAGAACTGTCGGGCGCGCGGGTGGTGGGCTGGGCCAGTGCAGAAGAAGAAGCCAGCAGCTGGCTCGCCAAACATGGCGCGTCCTGGGACCTGGCGGTGATCGATCTTTTCCTGCGCCCCGGCAGCGGGCTGAATGTTGTCAAAGGCCTGCGTAACCGCGGGCTGAAGCAGAAAGTCATCGTGCTTACCAGCTACGCCACGCCTGCCATCCGCCAGCGCTGCCTCGAGCTGGGAGCCGACGCTGTGTTCGACAAGGCCACCGAAATCGACGAGTTCACCCGTTTCGCGATTGATGAAGTCGAGCGCGTGACCGGTGCCACCCGCTGGTAGCAGCGTAACGGGTCGATGGCTGTCGTGCGGGCGAGGCACGCCTGCTGCAAGCCCGCATCACCGTCAGCGGACATGGCTGATGCAGCTGATAACAGCAAGCCGCTGAACGCGCCTGATATCGGGGTCATTCCGCCCACCCAGCGTCAACCAAGCCCCACATCAGCCCGTTATCGGTACACAGAATTGCTACCTAAAAAATAGCATGTAGTCGTTATATTTATTGGGCTAGCGCCATTTTTTTCTTAAATATTCAGATCAGCAAGTCACCGCACCCGAATCACTGGCTTGAGCTGCTGCCGCGCTTTCCGCACCTGCGGCTTGCGCTCACAATGGCAAGCCGCAGCCTCAAGCATCAAGGTTGACACTGCAAAAGGCCCGACGGTAATGCAGACTGCCACCATGGCGCCAGTTGGCAACCTTCGTCGCCATCATCCACGCAGCACATGGCCCCTGAAAACCACCTCATGCATCCCTTCGCTACTGACGACACGGCCGGCTTCATGGGCGGCTTGTATGGCGATGGCTTCATCGCCATACAAGTCGGCCTTCAGCCGCGAACGGGTGCAGCAGCTCGGCGAGGACATCGCTACCCTGTTTGCCGAAGCCCGGGCCCAGCCTGGGGGCGCATTGGCACGCGGTCCCAACCGCTTTTATGTCGAATACACCCTGAACGCCTGCGCGGTTTTGTGGACATCGCCAGCCATCCGTGGGTCGTCGCGGTGTGCCGTGCGGTTCTGGGCCCCGACTACCGCATTGTGGAAGCCGGTTTCGATGTGCGGGGTCCGGGCGCCATGAAGCAGCCCTGGCACCGCGACTTTGCATCGCCCGCCGAAACCCTCATCGGCCGGCGTCTGAATTCCCTGGCCTTCAATATCACCACCATCGACGTAACCGAAGACCTGGGCCCGCTTGACATCGCACCTGGCACGCAGTGGGACGACTGGCAGACCCAGGGCAGCGACCCCATGTTCCCTCCGCCATCGCTGTACCCCGCTACGAGGCTAGGCGCCAGCGCAAGATGCCGCAGATGGGCGACATATCTGCACGCAGCGCCCTGACGATTCATCGCGGCACGGCTATCTCGCCGGACCAATCGCGGCCAGTGATTGTGCTGGGCATTGACGCGCCCGACGGCCGCAATGCAGACAGGCATGATCTGCAGGTCACGGCCCGCAACCACGCGAGCCTGCCCGACGAGGTTCGGCAGCATCTCAATTGCCGGATGGTGAACGCGCTGATACCCCCGGGTGCAGGCGCATGCGATCGAAGGGCTGTTGATGGGCGCCGAGGGCTAGCGTCGTTCAGCACGAACATGCGGGGACAAAACCCTTTCGCAATCGGCCAGGCCTGCATCAACGCAGGCAGCGCCAGTTTTTCTGCATCAAATCATGCTCTAGCCCATTAATTCAAAGGGACTATAGCTATTATTTTAATAGCATTCAAGCAGCTGCCGAACGTCTCGCTCAAACGCTGACAGTTCCACCCAGGCGCGCCATCAAGGCCCCGAGCGCAGGTTTTGCGCAGCGCTGCACTGCAACCAGCACTTCATGGCCAGGCGCACCCAGGCGATGCCGGCCACGCAGGTCGGCCTGGATCTGGCCCAGCAAGGATGCGGCCATTTCTGCGTCCGCCATGGCTCGGTGAGCCCGGCCAGCCCTGGGCAGGCCGTGATAATCAACCAGTGCACCCAGTTTGTGGCTTGGCGCCCGTGGGTAGAGCCGTCTCGACACCAGCATGGTGCAGGCGAAAGGCTGCGCCGCTTCCTCACCAAGCCGGCTCAGTTCTGCCTGCCAAAAGCGACGGTCGAAAGCCGCGTTGTGCGCCACCATCGGCACATTCCCCACAAAACGGCTGGCATCGCGCATCACATCTTCGGCTTTGGGGGCAGCGGCCAGCATTGCATGGCTGATGCCGGTCAGTGCCTCAATGAAAGCCGGTATGCGCTGCCCGGCATTCATCAAACTCTGGAAGCGGTCCACCACGCAGCCACGCTCGACCATCACGATGGCGATTTCCGTGGCACGGTCACCCCTATCGGGCGACAGGCCAGTGGTTTCAAAGTCAATGACGGCGATCAGGGACATTCAGGCGCTCATACGGCAATACATCCAAGCTGCCGCACCGAAACGTCAGTTGCCGCTGGCCGAACAGGTGATGAGATCGAACCGCTATTTGTAGAACGCCTCAACGCGCCCCTTGAGCTTGATGGTCAGCGGATTGCCTTTGCGGTCAACTTTTTTGCCTACCGGCACTTTGATCCAGCCTTCACTGATGCAGTATTCCACCACGTCGGACCGTTCGCTGTCATTGAACAGGATACCGATGTCATGCTCAAAGATCGCCGCAACATGGTGTGGGCTCTTGTCATCAATCGACAGGTGGTCAGGAAGCTCGGGGCGCTGGCCCACGTCAGTGATATCGGTCATGTCGGTCATAGTTGCACAAAAAATTACCAAGTCTTACACATCGATGTTGGCAGCGCGCAAGGCGTTCTGCTCAATAAACTCCCGCCGCGGCTCCACCTCATCGCCCATCAGCATCGTGAACACGCGATCCGCTTCAATCGCATCATCGATCTGCACACGCAGCAAGCGGCGCACGGTGGGGTCCATCGTGGTTTCCCACAACTGTGCAGGGTTCATCTCGCCCAGGCCCTTGTAGCGCTGCCTGGAAGTGGCGTTTTCGGCCTGGCCCACCAGCCACTTCATAGCTTGTCTGAAGTCACTGACTTTTTCTTCCTTTTGCCGCTCTCCCTCGCCGCGCATGACCTTGGCGCCCTCGCCGATCAGGTCCTTGAAGGTGGCTGCCGCTTCGGCCAGTGCTGCATAGTCGGCGCCGTGCACAAAGTCCTGCGTGAGCACGCTGCTCTTGACATTGCCATGGTGCCGGCGGCTGATGCGCAAAATCGGTTTGTCGCTGCGCACATCGAACTCGCCAGCCACTTCAGCGGTAGGCAGAAACTTTTGCAAAACCGTCGCCGAAACTTCAGCATCGGCAACCGTGTCCAGGTTGAGTGCCACGCCATCGGCAATAGCCTTCAGCGCTTCTGCATCCATGAAGCCCCGTAGCCGTGCAATTACCGATTCGGCCAGCTGGTGCTTGCGTGCCAGCTCGGCCAGCGTGTCGCCGCTCAGCACCGTGCTGTCTTCGCCAGCCACGCGCACGGATGCGTCTTTCAATGCAATGCGCAGCAAAAAGGTATCGAGCGCAGCGGTGTCCTTGAGGTACTGCTCTTCCTTGCCGGCCTTGACCTTGTACAACGGCGGCTGGGCAATGTAGATGTGGCCGCGCTCCACCAGCTCTGGCATCTGGCGGTAAAAGAATGTGAGCAACAGGGTGCGGATATGCGCACCGTCAACATCGGCGTCGGTCATGATGATGATGCGGTGGTAGCGCAGCTTGGCCACATTGAAGTCATCATTGCCGGTGCTGCCGCCTGCCTTGCCGATACCGGTGCCCAGCGCAGTGATGAGCGTGAGGATTTCGTTGCTGGTCAGCAGCTTTTCGTAGCGCGCTTTTTCCACATTCAGGATCTTGCCGCGCAGCGGAAGAATCGCTTGAAACTTGCGGTCTCGACCCTGCTTGGCAGAGCCACCGGCAGAGTCACCCTCGACCAGATAGATCTCGCACATGGCGGGGTCCTTTTCCTGGCAGTCAGCCAGCTTGCCGGGCAGGCCCATCCCGTCCAGCACGCCCTTGCGCCGCGTCATGTCGCGTGCCTTGCGGGCCGCTTCACGGGCTCTAGCAGCCTCGATGATCTTGCCCACGATGATTTTTGCGTCGGCCGGGCGCTCTTGCAGGTAGTCATGCAGCAGGCGGCTGACGATATCTTCGACCGGCCCGCGTACCTCGCTGGAGACCAGCTTGTCCTTGGTCTGGCTGCTGAATTTAGGTTCGGGCACTTTCACGCTCAGCACGCAGCACAGTCCCTCGCGCATGTCATCGCCGGTGACTTCAACCTTCGCTTTTTTGGCGACTTCGGTGTCATCGATGTACTTGTTGATCACCCGCGTCATGGCTGCGCGCAGACCGGTCAGGTGCGTGCCGCCATCACGCTGCGGAATATTGTTGGTAAAGCACAGCACCTGCTCGCTATAGCCGCTGTTCCATTGCATGGCCACTTCAACGCCGATGTTCGTGCCCTGATCGCTCTGGCGGTCTCCCATAGCAGCGAACACATTGGGGTTGAGGATCGTCTTGCCTTTGTTGATGAAGTCGACAAAGCCCTTCACACCGCCCGCGCCTGCAAAGTCGTCTTCCTTGCCGGTTCGCTCGTCTTTCAGGCGAATGCGCACACCATTGTTCAAAAAACTCAATTCGCGCAGCCGCTTGCTCAAGATTTCGTAATGAAAATCGTTGTTCTCTTTGAAAATGTCGGTGTCCGGCAGAAAGTGAACCTCCGTGCCGCGCCTGTCGGTATCGTCCATCTGCTTCATCGGCGAGACCTCAACGCCGTTGATGGTTTCAATGATGCGGTTCTGTACAAAACCCTTGGAGAACTCCATCACATGGACCTTGCCGTCACGGCGAATCGTCAGGCGAAGCATTTTGCTCAGGGCGTTGACGCAACTCACGCCCACACCATGCAGGCCGCCAGAAACCTTGTAGCTGTTCTGGTTGAACTTGCCACCTGCATGCAGTTCGGTCAGCGCAATTTCAGCCGCTGAGCGCTTGGGCTCATGCTTGTCGTCCATCTTGATACCGGTCGGAATGCCCCGGCCGTTATCGACGACGCTGATCGAATTGTCGGTATGAATGGTGACAAGAATGTCATCGCAATGCCCGGCCAGCGACTCGTCGATCGAGTTGTCTACCACCTCGAACACCAGATGATGCAGGCCGGTTCCATCAGATGTATCGCCGATATACATCCCAGGACGCTTGCGCACGGCCTCCAAGCCTTCCAGAATCTGGATGGAGCCCTCACCATAGGCCTCGGACGCGCCGGCCTGGTTGGTGTCTATTTTGGGCTGGTAGTTGGAGCTGGACTCGCCAGCCGCACCATCATTGACATTGACCTGGTCATGGTGGTCAGGCGCTGCGGGCGGCTCGGGTGTGACGTCATCGGGCTTGTTTTCATCGATCATAGGAGGCTTGCTTCCGATTTATTTCCGAATTGCTTCGATTTCTTCAATCGCTTGAATGACCAAACCCGCTTTGGCAGCGGGTTGGTCTGAGTGTGCAGTAGAGGAGCCAGTTGATCAAATGCGCATCGGCATGACAACGTATTTGAAGGCCGCGTCATCGGGAATGGTCAGCAACGCCGAACTGTTCGAATCGGCCAGCTCTATTTTCACCATGTCCTGGTTCATGTTAGCCAGCGCGTCGATGAGGTAGGTCACATTGAAACCAATTTCTATGGAGTCGCCGCCATAGTCGATATCGAGCTCGTCGACCGCTTCTTCCTGCTCGGCATTGTTGCTGGCAACCCGCAGGGTACCCGGCTCGATATTCAGCCGTACGCCCTTGAACTTGTCACTGGTCAGAATCGCAGTGCGCTGCAGGCTGGCCAGCAGCGGAACGCGGCCCAGCGTGATGATGTTTTTGTGGTTTTTGGGGATCACCCGGTTGTAATCGGGAAATTTTCCCTCCACCAGTTTAGTCACGAATTCCATGCCTTCAAAGCTGAACTTGGCCTGGTTACCCGCAAACTGCATCTCGATCGCACCTTCCTTGTCGCTCAGCAGGCGCTGCATCTCCAGTACCGTCTTGCGTGGCAGGATCACCTCCTGTTTGGGGACCTCCACATCCAGCGTGGCAGATGAAAAAGCCAGCCGGTGCCCATCGGTCGCGACCAGGCTGAGCTGCTTGCCTTCGGCAACAAAAAGGATGCCGTTGAGGTAATAGCGAATGTCGTGCACGGCCATCGCAAACGAGACCTGGTGCAGCAACTCCTTCAATACTTTTTGCGGCACCGAGAACGACGGTCCAAAACTCGTAGCCTCCTGCACCAGAGGGAAATCTTCAGCAGGAAGGGTCTGCAGGGTGAAGCGGCTCTTGCCGCCTTTCAAAATCAGTTTGTTCTGCGCCGATTCCAGTGAAACCGTCTGATCGTTTGGCATGGACCTCAGGATATCGATCAGCTTGCGCGCGCCAACCGTCGTGGTGAAGTTGCCCGCATCGCCGTCAAGCTCGGCCGTCGTCCGGATCTGTATCTCCAGGTCGCTGGTCGTCAGCTGGACCTGGCCACCTGTTTTTCGAATCATCACGTTGGCAAGAATAGGCAGGGTATGGCGGCGCTCGACGATGCCGGCGACCGATTGGAGCGCGGACAACACCTTGTCTTGGGTAGCTTTCAGGACGATCATGGCTTGCTCTCTGTTTATCTTTATTTCTTAATTCAAATTAGTAGTAGTAGTAAGGGCGGCCCTTTACTGTGGATAGCGCTATTTTCTCCTTTTTGATCAACCACTTGGCGCTTGTTTAACCATGTGTTGACGCCCGTTTCCTCAAGCATCCAAATATGAATAACTTTGAACTTTCGTCTTTTTCTGTGGATAACTCATGAGTTGTTCAAAACTTATACCCAGTGTTGTCAGATTTGCCTTGAACTCGCCATCCGAATGAGAATTGACCGGTTCAGCCCTTCAGTGTTTGTTCCAGCACATGCAGTTGCTGGTTGAGTTCGGTCATTTGCTGCCGCTCGGCGGCCATTTTGCGAACGGCATGCAAAACCGTTGTGTGGTCGCGACCACCAAAAAGCTCTCCAATCTCGGGCAGGCTCTTCTGCGTAAGCTCTTTGGCCAGATACATGGCAATCTGGCGCGGACGTGCAATGCTGGCTGGGCGCTTTTTACTGTACATGTCCGCCACTTTGATCTTGTAGTAGTCGGCAACGGTTTTCTGGATGTTTTCAACCGAGATCTGGCGGTTTTGAATCGACAGCAGATCTCGGAGTGCCTCACGGGAAAGCTGGATGGAAATTTCCTTCTGGTTGAAACGCGAGTAGGCAAGGATTTTTCTCAACGCGCCTTCCAGTTCTCGAACGTTAGAGCGGACATTCTTGGCCACGAAGAAAGCAACCTCTTCAGGCATGACCGTTCCTTCAGCCTCCGCTTTTCGAATCAGGATCGCCACCCGCATTTCCAGCTCCGGCGGTTCGATGGCAACGGTCAATCCGGAGTCAAACCGTGAAACCAGGCGCTCATGAATATCGGTCAGCCCCTTGGGATAGGTGTCGCTGGTCATCACGATGTGTGATTTTTTGGTCAGCAGCGCCTCAAACGCGTTGAAAAATTCTTCTTGTGTGCGGTCTTTGTTCGCAAAAAACTGAACATCGTCGATGAGCAGCAGATCCAGCGAGTGATAGCGTTCCTTGAATTCGTCGAAAGTCTTCCGCTGATACGACTTGACCACATCAGACACGAACTGCTCGGCATGTATGTAAAGTACTTTTGTCTGCGGGTTGTCAGCAAGCAACTTGTTGCCGATCGCATGCATCAGGTGAGTCTTGCCAAGGCCCACGCCACCGTAAATGAAAAGCGGGTTGTAAAGCTGACCCAGGCTGCTGGCCACATGCATGGCCGCCGCACGACCCATGCGGTTGGCTGTGCCTTCAATCAGTGTGTCGAACGTCAGGGCGGTGTTCAGCCGGTTTTTGAACGGTGCGCCGGCACTGTCTTCAGCGACGCGTTGCCCGGCTGGCTCGGGAACGCCTGAGTTTTCAAATCCGCGCGGCAGGGATGTTGATTTCGCAGGAACTTCACGCGGAGCAAGCGCTAACTCAAGGTGTACTTCACGGCCCGAAATTTTCTCAAGCAGCGCCGTGATTTTGGCGGCATACTGCGCACGAATCCAGTCCAGCTTGAATCGGTTGCCTACCTGAATGGTGACACGCGACAAGTCATCTGCCACATCAGCTACGAGCGGCCGGATCCAGGTGTTGAATTGTTGTTCAGGCAGTTCCTGCGCCAAATGGTCAACGCAGCTTTGCCACAGGGCGTGACTCAGGCCAAAGGAGCCCTCACTCATGGTTTACCGGGAAAAACGGGAGCTTGCCCTGGCTGTTAATAAACGCCGTGGGCTTGTGGATAGTCTTAATTTTAGGCACCCATAATTGTAATCTGGTCACAGAGTTATCCACAACCTTAAAGGCCAGCATCGGCGGCCTTTCTCATAGCGCGGCCTGGCTTAATTGAGCAGCGCGCGAGCAGAAGTTGCTGGTCTCGGGCTGCAACCGCGCCGCCGGCTAAGGCGGAGCTTGAGAAATCTGTGATAATCATGGGTTTCCCTGATTGCAAGCGATTGCTCCGCGAATGAAATCCTGTGCTTGCGCTAGCGCCTGCGAGGCGATCTCCTAGGATCACCTCAGGGTCCCGGAGGCGGCCCGTGGTGGAAGCTGCATGGTCTGCCGATTGCCAGCTTGCAGCTGCGACATCTCGGGTTGATCTCAACATGCGCTCTGGTGGCTGCATGCATCAGATGGGGTGGGGAAATTTTTCAGGCCGTCAGGTCATATAGCTCGGTTAGCCAGTAGGACACATCATGAAACGCACATATCAACCCTCCAAAGTCAAGCGCGCACGTACGCACGGTTTTCTCACCCGCATGAAGACCCGTGGCGGCCGCGCCGTCATTGCCGCTCGCCGTGCAAAAGGTCGCAAGCGTCTGGCTGTCTGACGCCTGCACATTCTGCTCACGAGTAAACCGCCAGCGATCGTTTGGGCGGCTCCGATGTTCAAGCTCTAGCTTCATCTGTGAAGACTGAACCCTGCGAACCGCAGCGTCAATGCTGGATATTCCGCAAGCTTTCGTGCAACGGCTAAAAACCCGGTCTCAGTTTCAAGCTGTATTGGCAGGCACTGTTGTCGCCAAAACCGAGCATTTCGCATTGCACCGCAGGGCCCTCACTTTTAGGGCCGGCTTGAGCGAAAGCGATGTGGCTTTCGATGATGCCGGTGCGCGTCCAGCAGTCGGTTCGTCGTCCGACCTCCAACTGTCGTTGCTTTTTCCGGTTCACGATGTCTGGATCGGTGCCATGGTGCCGAAGCGGTGGGCCAGGCGAGCGGTCACCCGCAACGCCATCAAGCGACAGATTTATACCTTGAGCACTGGCTTGCAGGAGTATTGCCCGCGTGCAGCTTTTGTTGTCAGGCTTCGCCGGGAGTTTTCTCGCCAACAGTTTGTCAGCGCTGTCTCGACAGCGCTGAAAGGCGCGGTTCGCGCCGAATTGCATACCTTGTTGAAGACGGGAATACCGCGGCCATGACGGCGGTGTACGTCAGCGGCATGACGCTTGAGAGCAAATTGCAGACAGGTGGACATCAATCATGAAAGCTTTTTTGAGCGCCCTCTTTCGTTTGCCGAAAAACCTGCTTATCGCAACCGTCAAGGCTTACCGCCTGTTGCTCAGCCCTTCATTGGGTTCTGCCTGCCGGTTCGAGCCGAGTTGCTCCGTCTATTCCCTGCAGGCGCTTGAACAGCGCGGCGCAGTTGTCGGAACCTGTCTCACCCTGCATCGTCTGGTGCGCTGCCATCCGTGGTGCGACGGAGGCTACGACCCGCTCTCGAAGCGAGAAGCGCCGAACCGGCACAAGGCAAACATTTTTACCCGCCTGGTCAAGCCAGTGACTTCCATTTCCTCTGAAAAGAACCCGTCATGAACGACATCCGACGCACCATCCTATGGGTGATTTTTGGTTTTTCCATGGTCCTGCTATGGGACCAGTGGCAAGTCCATAACGGGCAGAAACCCACATTCTTCCCGAGCGCCACCGGTTCAAATGCTCCGGCGCCCGCAGCGGTCACCGGATCAACGGCATCGGGCGGTGCTGCGTCGCTGCCCGCTCCGGCTGCAGTGAGTGGCACTGCCGCAGGTGCATCAGCCGTACCCGGCGGATCGCCGGCAGCAGCTACGCCCTCGACCCGGGAGCGCCTGGTGGTCGGCACGGATGTGTTGACCCTCGCCTTCGATACCGAGGGCGGCACCATCGTCGGGTCTGAATTTCTGAAGTTCAAGGACATGGACAGTCAGGACAAAAACTTTGTTCTGCTGGATCAAAGCCCGGCTCGTGTGTATGTGGCGCAATCAGGCCTGATTGCTGGAAACGGCGGCGCGGTATTGCCCAACCACAAGACCCCCATGACCGCACTGCCTGGCGACCGCCAGCTGAAAGAAGGTCAGGACCAGTTGCAAATCCGGTTCGAATCGCCCGAGGTAGGCGGGGTAAAGCTGGTGAAAACCTACACACTGCGGCGCGGCGCCTACGACGTTGCGGTGCGGCACGACATCACCAACACCTCGACGGCGCCGGTGTCGCCGCAGCTTTACTTGCAACTGGTTCGCGACGGCAACAAGCCACCCGGCGAGTCGTCGTTTTATTCGACATTCACCGGCCCCGCGATTTACACCGATGCGCAGAAGTACCAGAAAGTCGAGTTCAAGGACATCGAGAACAACAAGGTAGATGTCGAAAAGCAGGCGTCCAACGGTTATGTGGCGATGGTTCAGCACTACTTTGCGTCGGCCTGGATCCTGGCGGACGGCATCAAGCGCGATTTGTTTTTGCGCAAGGTCGACAACAATCTTTATGCCGCCGGCATGATCACGCCGCTCGACAGCATTGCCCCAGGGGCCACGCAGGCCGTCGAGTCCAAATTCTTCGTGGGCCCACAGCAAGAGAAAACACTGGAGTCCCTGGCGACTGGACTTGAACTGGTCAAGGACTACGGCTGGTTGACGATTCTTGCAAAGCCGCTGTACTGGCTGCTCGATCGTCTGCACAGCTTTATCCAGAACTGGGGCTGGTCCATTGTGGCGCTGGTGCTGCTGCTCAAGATTGCCTTCTACTGGCTCAATGCCAAGGCCTATGCCAGCATGGCCAAGATGAAAGCGGTAAACCCCAAGATCATGGAGATGCGCGAGCGCCTGAAAGACAAGCCGCAAGAGATGCAGCAGGCCATGATGAAGTTGTACAAGGAAGAGAAAGTAAACCCGATGGGCGGCTGCTTTCCGATCATGGTTCAGATTCCGGTGTTCATCGCGCTCTATTGGGTGCTGCTGTCCAGCGTCGAGATGCGGAACGCGCCATGGATACTCTGGATAAAAGACCTGTCTTCGCCTGACCCCTATTTCATCCTACCGGTCGTCATGGCCTTGACCACGTTGCTTCAGACGGCGCTGAACCCGGCACCGCCAGATCCCATGCAGGCCAAGCTGATGTGGTTCATGCCGCTGATTTTCAGTGTGATGTTCTTCTTCTTCCCGGCGGGCTTGGTGCTCTACTGGATCACCAACAATATTCTGTCGATTGCTCAGCAATGGGTTATCAACATACGCATGGGTGTACCGCCACAGTTCAATTTACCAAAATTCAAATAAGGCGACAGGCATATCAAAGGCCGCTGGCAGCAATGCCTGCGGCCTTTTTGCATCTCTTCCTGGGTTGAACGCGCCTTAACATCTGACATGCTTGCCCGCCATCACGACCCAATTGTTGCCATCGCCACCGCTCCAGGGCGGGGAGCGGTCGGCATCGTCCGCATTTCGGGCAAAGACCTTGGCTCGCTGGTGCGGGTTCTGTGCGGACGGGCGCTTGTTCCACGCCATGCCAGCTACCTGCCTTTTCACGCGTCTGATGGCGGGGTGATCGACCAGGGGCTAGCCATTTACTTTCCGGCCCCGCATTCCTACACCGGCGAAGACGTGCTTGAGATGCAGGTGCATGGCGGACCGGTGGTTTTGCAACTGCTGCTGGCTCGCTGCCTCGAAGTCGCATGTGCAATGGATGCCGCCACTGGCCAAGCGTGGTTACCTGGGTTGCGGCCCGCCGAGCCTGGGGAATTTACCGAACGTGCGTTCCTCAATGACAAGATGGACCTGGCGCAGGCGGAAGCGGTTGCCGATCTGATCGATGCGAACACCGAGACAGCCGCCCGCTCCGCGGCCCGTTCGCTGGCGGGCGAATTTTCGGCTGCTATCACCCACCTGCTTGACCTGCTGGTGCGTCTGCGCATGCTGGTGGAAGCCACGCTGGACTTTCCGGAAGAAGACATTGACTTTCTGCAAAAGGCCGACGCACAGGGTCAGCTGCTGGCCCTGCAGGAATCGCTTGACCAGGTGATGCAGCGGGCCAGCCAGGGTGCGATTCTTCGAGAAGGCATCAAGGTGGTCATTGCCGGACAACCGAATGCCGGAAAAAGCTCGTTGCTCAATGCGCTGGCCGGCGCTGAGCTGGCCATCGTGACCCCGGTAGCGGGCACCACCCGCGACAAGGTGTCGCAACTCATTCAAATTGACGGCGTGCCGCTGCATGTGGTCGACACTGCCGGCTTGCGCGATGCGCAGGATGAGGTCGAGAAAATAGGCGTGCAACGCGCCTGGGCGGAAATTAACAGTGCGGATGCGATTCTTTTTCTGCACGACCTTACCCGCTACGAAGACTTGCATACTCCGCAGAATGCTATTGATTACATAGCTGATGACGCAGATATAGCAAGGACAATAGGCCAAAATCTCTTAAAAAATCAGGGCACCGGCATTCCGGTCATCGACGTCTGGAACAAGATCGACAAGGTCCGGACTACAGCGCTGACCAGCCCACCGGCTGGCGTAATGATCTCGGCCAAAACCGGTACCGGGCTTGATGAATTGCGTTCCCGACTATTACAGGTGGTGGGCTGGCAGAGCGTTTCCGAAGGCGTGTTCATGGCGCGCAAACGCCATCTGCATGCACTCACGCACGTCCGCGAACAGTTGGGCAGGGCATCCTCACAACTGGGCGCGAAGGCACCTGCGCTGGATTTGTTGGCAGAAGACCTGCGGCAAGCCCAGCTCCACCTGGGCGAAATCACCGGACAGTTCACACCGGATGACCTGTTGGGTGAGATTTTTTCGCGGTTCTGTATCGGCAAGTGATTTATGACTCCTGCACGGATACTTATTGAAATTTGGGATCAAAAGTACGTAAAATATTTTTACGGCTGAGCTTATGGGGCAGGGTTTATCTTCCGGTCATCGTGAACATGCCACTTGCCGCACTGCCACTTGCCGCGCTGCCGCGGGCCGACCTTCAAGCCCTTTCACAGGCCATAGCGCTGAGCCACGTGAGCGATGGGCTGCGCTGTCAATGCAACAAGTCGCTTTGGGAGCTGGGTGGCTATCTGCAGTCGCTGGCTCTTCGTAACGGACAGGTGCTGATCGAACGGGGCGCGCTTGACCGGACGATCTACTTCGTTGAAAGCGGTACCCTGAGCGTGCACTATGAGGACGAAAAAGGCCCTGTGCGGATGGCGCTCTTCAACGCAGGCTCGGTCCTTGGTGAAGGCGCATTCTTCTCGCACCGGCCACGTAGCGCGCCACGGTTTATGCGGCAAGTCCTTGCAAGCTGTGGTTTTTAACCCCGCTGCGCTTTATCGAGCTGGCAAACCGCCACAGCGCGGTCGCACCTGAATTGACGCTTGCCATGGGTTCGGTCCTGGCCAAGCGGCTTTACAACCGGCCGCGCCGCGTAGCCGTCACCGAGCGTGACTCAGGTGCCAAGCGCGCGTCCATCGAAATGACAGCATGTGCCAAGCGAAAGGCTTGGCAGGCAGGACGCTGCAAATTACGGCAAGCGCTCGATCGAATGGACGCCTGCAAGTGTCCTGTCACGCGCCGTCTCTTCCAAACAACGCGTGAAGTATCTTGTAGCCGCCCCGCTTATATTTGATTCCAGCGACTGACAACCGGATGACCTGCCGTGGTTTTGGTCTGGGCCGATAGGTAAACTGCACTGAAGAGCTTGATCCGCGATCCTGCCGGCGGCCCGGTCGGCGCCGGTGTCGTGCAAGCTGCCTCATTCACATTAACGAAGAACTGTATGTCCCTGTTCAACTGGTTTTCCGGCAAACCTGCACCTGTGCCTTCACATGGCACTGTCGGCGCTGGTGATTACGCGGCACGCCTGGCCACGCCTGCCGCGTCGGCGGCCCGTCCAGCCACACAGCCAGCCGAGCGCAGCAGCGACGACCGCAAGGTCAGGCGTCACGTCAGGCGTGAACAGCTGTACGCGGCTGTCCGCGACACCATGACACAGTCGGGGGTGCTGTCATCCAGCTACAGGTTCAAGGTTCTGTCACTGGACCAGCTGGGCAATCAGTTTTTGGTCATGATGGATGTTGACCAGGCAGTTGATGCCGAGAGCAGCAACCTGACACAGATTGAATCCAGAATCGTTCAAGGCGCCAAGGCCCGCTTCGATATCGCGGTGAGTTCGGTGTACTGGCGTGTTACTTCCCAGGGCCTCGCTCCGCGCCCTAAACCCGCGAGCCCTGGGCCGGATCAGCCTGCCCGGCAGCCCCTACCGACCGAGCCCGTGGCTGTTTCCCGTAAACCCGCGGCATCGCGGTATGAGCCGATCCAGCAGGACGAGATTGCAGCTTTCAAACAGGCCTTGGCCGCAGCATCGGAAAGAGGCGATCCTGCACGCGCGCGTTCGACGCCCGCAGCCAAAGGGGCAGCGCGCTCGTACACCCTGCTCACCGGTTTTGAAGACACGGAAATGCCTGAGTCATACGCCGCACCGGTACTCAGCAACACGCAGTACGGCGATTTGAACTGACGCCGCGCGCCTGGTTCGGCATTGCGAGGTTGTGCACGGTCACAACCCTTTTTCTAACAAAAAATGGCGCTAGCCCTTATGCATCCAGGGCTATACGCTATTAATAAAATAGCTTATCCTCCAAGACACCAGCGTTAACCCGCGAACAGGGAGCGCGCTGACGGTTTGCCCCCGCGGTCCACCACCACCGCTTCACCCGTCGCCGTGCTGATTCCGGTGAACGCCGTGATATTGACCTGGTGTGTCACCCACACCTCGAACCTGCCTGATGGGATGGCTTGCAGCAACGACATCAGCTTGCCGCGGTCATCTGTGCGCCGGTCCCGCGAATCAAAGGTGGAACCCAGCGCCTGCAAGACGGTAAAGCGGCCGAAAGCTGCTTCGGCCGTATCCTTGCAACGGCACCACGCGCTGGAGCGCACCGCCGAAGGCACCAGTGATCGCGACTGGAACCACTGCCCGATCTTTTGCGCCTGTGCCCGGCCTTCGCTGCTCAGGTTGCGCTGCGTGCTGCACTGCTCCAGTCGGAAACCCTCCGGGTCCCCGATGCCAGGCTCGGTCTGGGCATGCCGGAGCATGACCACACCTCCCCCAGCCTTGAGCTGCGCAGCCATATCGGCGCCCGCCTGGGCCTGCGCCAGGGGCCAGCTGCCGGATGCCAGAGCCAGCAGCATGGGACGTCGTTGCATATAGGTTCCTTCAAAAGGGCAAGGCCTTTATCATGACCCGTTGAGCGCAATCGGCTCGGCCAGCCCGCGGAGACGGGGCAGCGACCGAGGTCATTTGGCGCTGCCACTGCGCAGCAAGGTTTCTTCTGCCAGCGCCAGCGCCTCCGGCTTGCCTGAAAGCACCAGGGTATCGCCGGCTTCCAGCACAGCCTCATCATGCACAGGCGTCGCTTTGCCACTGCTTCTGCGCAGGCTGACCAGGCGCACACCCAGGCCATGCAGAGCCAGGCTGCCCACCGCTTTGCCCACGGTACGGATCCCAAGGGGCAAGGTGACCGTCGACAACCTTTCCTCACCAAGCTCATTGACGGTGTCGTCGTCGGCGCCGCGAAAGTAGCCACGCAGCAGGTTGTAGCGTGCGTCGCGCTGGTCCTGCACCACCCGGATCACGCGCCGCATCGGAACGCCTACCAGCGCCAGTGCATGGCTGGCCAGCATCAGGCTGCCCTCAATCGCTTCGGGCACCACCTCGGTCGCACCGGCTGCCTGCAGTTTTTCAAGATCGTGGTCATCCACCGTGCGAACAATCACCGGCACGGTAGGCGCATGCGCCCTGATATTGGCCAGCACCTTGAGCGCGCTGTGTGTGTCGAGATAGGTCACCACCACGGCGCTGGCCCGAGCCAGCCCTGCAGCCATCAGGGCCTGCAGTCGAACCGCGTCGCCGAAAACCACCGAGTCTCCGGCCGCGGTTGCCTGGCGCACCCGGTCAGGGTCAAGGTCCAGCGCGATGTAGGGAATGCCTTCGCGTTCCAGCATCTGACCAAGGTTCTGGCCGCAGCGGCCATAGCCGCAAATGATGACGTGCTTGTCGGCGTTGATGGACTTGCGCGCGATGGTGGTCATTTGCAGGGACTGCTGCAACCACTCGCTGGACACCAGCCGCATCACCAGGCGGTTGCTGTTCATGATGATGAAAGGCGTCGCCAGCATCGACATCACCATGCCTGCCAGAATTGGATTGAGCAGGCTTGGCGGCACCAGTCCGCTGTCGTTGGCCAGCGACAGCAGCACAAAACCGAATTCACCCGCTTGCGCCAGGTAGAGGCCGGTACGCAGCGAAACACCCGCCGTCGCGCCCAGAAAGCGCACCAGCACAGTCACCAAAGCGAGCTTGAAAAGCACCGGAACCGTCGCCAGCACCAGCACCAGCGGCCACTGCTTGAGCACAATGCTCCAGTCCAGCATCATGCCGATGCTGATGAAGAACAGGCCGAGCAGCACATCATGAAAAGGCCGGATGTCCGTTTCCACCTGATGCTTGAACTCGGTTTCCGAGATCAGCATGCCGGCAATAAAAGCACCCAGGGCCAGGCTGAGCCCGGCCAGTTCTGTCAGCCACGCCAGCGCCAGTGTCACCAGCAGCAGGTTCAGCACAAACAGCTCTTCGCTCTTGCGCCTGGCAACCAGGGTGAGCCACCAGCGCATCACCCGCTGTCCACCGGTCAGCAACAGGCCGACCAGCACGCTGGCCTTGAAACCCGCCAGAACCAGCGCCATGAACAGCTGGTTGGGCGATGAACCCAGTGCCGGTATCAGCACCAGCAGCGGCACCACCGCCAGATCCTGAAACAGCAAGACGCCCATCACCCGCTTGCCATGCTCGGATTCAAGTTCCAGGCGCTCGGCCAGGAGCTTGACAACAATGGCAGTACTGCTCATGGCAATCGCGCCCGACAGCGCCAGCGCGGTTTGCCAGCTCATTTTCCAGGCGGATGGTGCGAGATACGCCAGAATAAGCGAGCCGACGGTCGCCAGCACTATGGTCAGCGTCACCTGCAGCAGACCGAGCCCGAACACATGGCGCCGCATGGACCGGAGCTTGGGTAAATTGAATTCCAACCCGATCACAAACATCAGAAAGACCACGCCGAACTCGCCCAGGTGCCGCACGCCATCGGCGTCTTCCGACAGCGCCAGCGCATTCGGTCCGATCACCACGCCAACAGCCAGATAGCCCAGCATGGGCGGCAACTTCAGCGAGCGACAGGCCACCACGCCCAGCACGGCGGCCAGCAGGTAAAGCAGTGTCAACTCAAGCGCACTCATGCGGGGATAGTAGCTGACGATGTGCGATGAACCGCCCTGAAAACCCGGTTGCACAAGGCACGCGCCCACCCTTGTCGGCAGCATCCTGGCGCCCAAGCCTTACCGGGGCGATGGGCACGTCTCTATAGAATGCGGAGATGGTTTTTGATGCAGCACCGGCCCACACTGGGGTTGACCTTTCGCGCTTTGCCTGGCATTGACATGGCCAGCGTTGTTCCCGCGCTGGCGTTGCCGCCTGAACTGCTGCTCAAGGCCCAGGGCGTGCGAGCCGCGTTTTTTCCATGGCAGGGTGCTTTGGCTGAAGGCGGCTGCGACGTTTCCCCCGGCAGCAGAGCATCAGCACGCTGTGACCGCCAGGACCTGACCGGTTTGCATATGCTTCAAGACATGGGCTGCCTGCCGGTTGTGGTGATGGAAGCCCCTTATCAGCGCCTCCCACCTGTCCTTGCTGACGCTGGCGTTCGCATCTTGCAGGCAGGCGGTTCGGGGCAAGACCGCTGCCGCGCGGCCGACGCGCTGCTTCAAACTCTGGGCTTGTCCTGGCAGCAGACGGCCGCCATGGGTTACGACTGGCAGGATCTATCGTTGATGGGCCGCGCAGCGCTCAGTACAGCGGCCGCTGACGCACACCTGGAAGTCAGGGCGCGGGCGCAGCATGTCAGCCTTGCGCTTGCCGGCCATGGTGCCGCTCGCTCGCTCTGCGATGTCATCCTGGTGGCCAACGGTCGTTACCTGGATCTGCTGGAAGCATGTTGCGCATGAGCCCTGCCCTGCACAGGCTACGCAGCTCAGGCCGGATACTGCTGGGTCTGTGGGACCGGTTTTCCCTTTACCTTCCGGTTCTGATGATGGGGTTGCTCGGTCTCGGCACGTACTGGCTGGTGCGAAACGCGCCTGTCACCACGCCGCCTGGTGCGGCACGCGAAGCCGTGCATGAGGCCGACTATTTCATGCGCGATTTCACGGTCAAAAATTTTGACGACAAAGGCCAGCTGAAGAGTCAGATATCCGGCATCGAGGCACGTCATTTTCCGGACAGCGATACCCTGGAAATTGATCAGGGCCGCATCCGCAATATCGACCCTCAGGGACGGCTCACGCTGTCAAGCGCCAACCTGGTCCTGAGCAACGGTGACGGCTCCGAGCTTCAGCTGATGGGCGATGCGGTTGTGGTCAGAGAGGCCAGCCGGGACGCTGCTGGGCAGGAGCTTCCCCGTCTGGAATACCGCGGCGAATTTCTGCACGCGTTTGTCAATGAACAGCGCGTGACGTCGCACAAGCCGGTGGTCCTGACCAGGGGCAAGGACCGTTTCAGTGGTGATACCTTTTCGTATGACAGCCTGTCTGGCGAGGCCGAACTCAAAGGCCGCGTAAAAAGCCTGCTGGTTCCCGGCCGAGCGCAGCCATGACCCGTGGCATCGGCTGCGTCCTCCGCCAGATCCCTTTCATCGACTTCCGCATGGAAGGCGCATCGTGTCAAAACTAGTTTTCATCACGGGTGCTTCCAGCGGTATCGGCCAGGCACTGGCGCTGCGGTATGTTCAGGCTGGCTGGCGACTGGCTTTGGTGGCGCGCCGCACTGCCGAGGTCAAAGCGTGGGCAGATGCTCACGGTCTCAACGCCAGTTGCTATGCGCTGTACAGCGCTGACGTGACGAACCCAGACAGCATCGTGGCTGCGGGGCAGGCCTGTACCGCGCGCCAGGGCGTGCCCGATGTGGTGATTGCCAACGCCGGTATCAGCGTCGGTATGGACACCCGGATGCGTGAAGACCTGGAGATCATGATGCAGACCTTTGCCACCAATAATGTGGGCGTTGCGGCCACCTTTCATCCGTTTATCGATGCCATGATGGCACGCGGCTCGGGGGCGTTCGTCGGTATCGGCAGTGTTGCTGGCATCCGGGGCTTGCCAGGTCACGGCGCCTATTGCAGCAGCAAGGCTGCCGTCATCAGCTACTGCGAAAGCCTGCGCGGTGAACTCAGACCGTCGGGAGTCAAGGTCGTGACCATCTGCCCGGGGTATATCGATACGCCGCTCACCCGGCAAAATCGCTATTCCATGCCTTTCTTGATGAAGGCAGAGGTTTTTGCTGAAAAAGCATTTGCAGCGATACAGGCAGGCAGCAGTTACAGCGTCATACCCTGGCAAATGGGCGTCGTTGCCAAACTGATGCGCTTGTTGCCGAATGCGGTGTTCGACAAACTGTTTTCGGGCCGTGCCCGAAAACACAGGCAGAGCCCATCTTGAGGCGCCTGCGGTTATTCCTGATGAGTGGGCGACTGCATGGGCCGCGCGTTATGGACCCCTAAGGAAACATCATCAACACTCCATCGTGCCCGCATGAAAAAAGGCTTCAATAGCCAAGATTGAAGCCTTTACGCACCACGTGATGCAGTGTCCGCATAACGGGGCAGGATGAAACCGAGCACTCAGTAGCTGCCGCGTCCGCCGCCGCCGCCACCAGAACGGCCACCACCGCCGTATGGGCTACGGAAGCCGCCATCGCCGCCACCGCCACCCGAGCGTCCGCCGCCACCGCCATATCCGCCGCCACCGCTGCCACTACCGCCGCCATATCCGCCGCCACCGCTACCACTACCGCCGCCGTAACCACCGCCGCCGCTGGAGCCGCCACCACCATATCCGCCACCGCCAAAACCGCCAGTGCGGGGAGGCCGGGCTTCCATGGGCCGGGCTTCGTTGACAACCACGCTACGTCCACCGAGCGACTGGCCGTTCATGCCGTTGATGGCGGCCTGCGCGTCTGCATCGCTTCCCATTTCCACGAAACCAAACCCTTTTGAGCGACCCGTGTCGCGTTCCATCATGACTTTGGCGCTGGTGACAGCACCAAACTGGCCAAAAGACTGTTGCAGGTCCTCGTCGCGAACCGAATACGGCAAGTTGCCGACATAAAGTTTATTGCCCATTAATAGGGACTCCTCTAGTACACAAAATCGAAAGCATTAACAAAAGCGATGGAGTCCCGAAGCACAACAAATCTATAGGTAGCGCTGTACCGCGCGAAACTGACCGATCACCCGACCTTGCGGACGTGCCACGCCCACAGCGTGACATTATGCGCAATAACGGATATTTGCAAGCAAATATCGTAACCAGCTGAAAGCCGCTAACAGCGCGGCTGTTACGTTAATAAAGGCGAGCTGCAAACTGCCGGGCTTCGATCCTTCCTGATGCCGTTGGTTCATATTAACCCTGCAGTAAAAATCCGCGCTAACTTATATTCAAAGCATATGTATTTGCAGTACCGAGATAATGCAATTGCAGACCAGCGCGTCCTGGCAAAGCTCAGCCATTCAAGTGCAGCGGCTTTGTACCGACATGCGACCGGGCAGAACAGTCATGCAGTAACTGGAAATCGGCCGGCGGGCAAGTTAGCAGCCTATTGGCGCGTTCCCCGGATCGTCCTCGGCACCGTAGTCGCGCCAACGCCCCATGGCTTGCTGCATCGTCAACAGTTGATTTTTAAACTCGGACACGCATCGCATGCAGCAGGTGCAGCTGGAGTGCAAGCTGGTCCGGCAATGTCAGCAGCGCGTCTTTCCGGGCAATAGGCCGCTGGCTGCCCGCAGGTACGCCTGAGCACAGTAATTTTGCGCCCATGTGAAGTCTGCCAACGACGTGTTTGAGAACGATTGTCTGATGCTGTGTGCATCAGGTTTTCAGCTGCGAGCGGTTGCCAAACGCCTGCGGCTTTGACGGCGCGGCCAGCAGGGTTTTCTGAAACCGCGTCTTCTGCCCAGGCCTCATTGCGCAACTGCAGCCGCGCAAAACGCATCAGACAGGTCCGATGTTCAAGCAGCGGGTCTTCGAAGGTGGACATGGGACTCAGCCCAGCCAGGCATACGGCTTTCCGGACAAAACCACGATCCGGCAAAGCCGTGTCTGGCGGGATGGTAGACGCTGGCGCAGACTCCGGCAGGCTCATCCATACAGGAATATTTGTGACCGATTTTCATCTTCAACTGCCGGCTTTGCCAGGCGCTTTGCCGCGCTGGGTCTGTCTGTCGTGAACGTGGTGGGCGTGATATCGCTGAGCGAGATTGCGCCTGCAGCCCTGCAGCAGCAGGTGTCCTGGGGCTCGCTGCTGGCAGGGCTGGCCATTTACGGCTCGGGTTCCTAGTCTCTCGACCATTGTCTTTCAAGGCCGGATTTAGCCAGAATTTTTGACAAAAAGCCCTGTGAGTCCTCTAGAACAGGCGTTGTATGCTATGTAAATAGTAGCGTGTTTGACGCCGGCCAGCATCAGACGGGTTGTTATACTCACCGGGCGCCGATTTGCCTCAGCTTGCGGGCGCGTAACAAGTTCCGCTAAAGACGACCGCCCACACCAGCCCGGCATCGCTTTCTTGGCGGCGCCGGGTTTTTTGTTTCTTGGACGGTCCTACAGATGCTGATTGCCACACCTCGGTCCATGCACTTTGCCAACGTTCTGCTGCTGCAGAGCGGCGCTGCGATTCGCGCCTATGACCTGAGCTACGAGACATACGGCAGGCTCAATGCCGACAAGTCCAATGCGGTGCTGATCTGCCATGCGCTCAATGCCTCGCATCATGTCGCGGGCTGCTATGCCGACGCATCCGGCCAGCCCATTGCCAGGTCAGAAGGCTGGTGGGACACCATGATCGGCCCGGGCAAGCCGGTCGACACCAACCGTTATTTCGTCATCGGCGTCAACAACCTCGGCTCATGCTTCGGCTCCACCGGGCCGATGCAGACCAACCCCGACACTGGCGAAAGCTATGGCGCCGACTTTCCGGTCATCACGGTGCAGGACTGGGTCAAGGCCCAGGCCAGGCTGCTTGACGCGCTGGGCATCCAGACGCTGGCTGCGGTGATGGGCGGCAGCCTGGGCGGCATGCAGGCGCTTAGCTGGACGCTGCAGTACCCGGGGCGGGTGCGCCATGCGGTCGTGGTCGCCAGCGCGCCCAACCTGACGGCCGAGAACATTGCCTTCAACGAAGTCGCCCGGCGCGCCATCGTCACCGATCCCGACTTCAACGGCGGGCACTATGCGCGCTACGGCGTGGTGCCCAAGCGCGGCCTGCGCATTGCCCGCATGATCGGCCATATCACCTACCTCAGCGACGATGTGATGAACGAGAAATTCGGCCGCCAGCTGCGCCTGAACAAGGCGATTGCCGCGCAAGCGAGCGAGCCCGGTGAACAGCCGCCCCGAGCAAGTTCGGCCCCCCCGGGGGGCACCGCGGTACGCGCAGCGACAAGCGTGGGGGCCAGCGAACGCAGTGAAGGGCCGCCCCGAGCAAGTTCAGCCCCCCCGGGGGGCAGCGCGGTACGCGCAGCGACAAGCGTGGGGGCCTATAAGTATTCGACGCAGGAGGTCGAGTTTGAAATCGAAAGCTACCTGCGCTATCAGGGTGACAAGTTCAGCGAATATTTTGATGCCAACACGTATTTGCTGATCACGCGCGCGCTCGATTATTTTGACCCGGCCAGTGGTTTCGGCGGCGACCTGAGCCGCGCGCTGGCGCCGGCAACGGCCAGGTTTTTGCTGGTGAGCTTCACCACCGACTGGCGCTTTTCGCCAGCGCGCAGCCGCGAGATCGTCAAGGCCCTGCTCGACAACCAGCGTGATGTCACCTATGCCGAGATCGATGCACCGCACGGGCATGACGCCTTTTTGCTGAATGACGCGCGATACCTGGGCGTGGTGCGCTCTTATTTTGAGAGCAGGATCAGCGTATGAGCGACGACATCAACCTGAACATGGCGCTCAGTGCCACACCCACCGCCGACATGCTTTCGATTGCCAGGCTGGTGCCGCCCGGCTCACGCGTGCTCGACCTGGGTTGTGGCGATGGCGCTCTACTCGCGCACCTGATCAGCGCGCGCGGATGCTCCGGCTACGGCGTCGAGATCAGCGACGCGAATCTGCAGGCCTGCGTGGCACGCGGCGTCAATGTGCTGCAGCTCAATCTGGAGGAAGGTCTTGCCATGTTCGGCGACAGCTCCTTCGATGTGGTGCTGCAGATCGACACGTTGCAGCACCTTCGCAATGCCGAGGTGATGCTGCGTGAGACAGCGCGGGTCGGCCGCACCGGGATTGTTGCCTTCCCCAATTTCGGCCATTGGCCGAACCGCCTGGCGGTGCTGCAGGGGCGCATGCCCGTGACCAAGGTGCTGCCTTACCAGTGGTATGACACGCCCAACATCCGCGTCGGCACGCTGCGTGATTTCAGGGCGCTGGCCGAGCAGAACCAGCTGCAGGTGCTTGATGAGTTCGGCCTGCAGGACGGCCGCGACATACGGTTCTGGCCCAACGCGCGCGCCAGCCGGGCGGTGTTCAGGTTCAGGGGCAAGGTCCAGGGCCAGGGCAACGCCGGGCGCTAGACGACCAGGCGATGCGCAAGCTGCTCATGCGCGCTGCTACACTTTCCAGCGCGGGATTTCAGCCTCCCGCATCTTCATCAGAACAGACGGTGTCCCGTCCAAGCGCTGGCAACTCACTGGAGTATTTGGTGGACACCGCTATTGTTTCTCCTATCCCGTCTTTTTCGATTTCCCCGCAGCAGCTCGCGCCTCGCCTGAGCATCGTTGACGCACCGCTGTTGCTCGACGTCAGGCCGCAAGCCCGATATGCCGCGAGCGACCGCATCATCGCTGGCGCGCAGCGCTGCGCACCAGAGGACATAGCCGCCTTCGCAGCCGCCCAGCAGCTACAGGACCCCAGGCGCGAGATCGTCGTGTATTGCGTTTACGGGCACCAGGTCAGTGCCGGCGCGGCGGCAATGCTGCGTGCAGCCGGCTTGAACGCCAGGCTGCTGGCGGGCGGTTTTGCGGGCGGCGAAAGCGGCGTCGATTCAGCGGCCGACATCGCCAACTGGAGAACCCACGCCTTGCCAACCGTGCCCAAAACCATGCCATCGAACGCGTCGATGGAGCAGCGCACATGAGCGGCGGCGCAGCTCCCTGTGTGGGTGACAAGCCCCCGGCGATCAGCTTTTATGAGGCGCTCAAATTCTGGCTGCAGCTGGGCTTCATCAGCTTCGGCGGCCCGGCTGGCCAGATTGCCATCATGCACCGCGAGCTGGTGGAAAAGCGGCGCTGGATTTCTGAAAAACGCTTTCTGCACGCGCTCAATTTCTGCATGCTGCTGCCGGGCCCCGAGGCGCAGCAGCTGGCCACCTACCTGGGCTGGCTGATGCACAAGACACGCGGCGGGGTGGTGGCCGGCGTGCTTTTCGTGCTGCCTTCGCTGGTCCTGCTGATTGCCCTCAGCTGGATATACATGGCGTTTGGGCAGCTGCCACTGGTTGCAGGCATCTTTTACGGCATCAAGCCTGCGGTGGCGGCCATCGTGCTGCATGCGCTGCACCGCATTGCCAGCAAGTCATTGGGGCACCCGTTGCTGGCCCCCGTACCCTGGGTGATTGCAGCTCTCAGTTTCATAGCGATAGCGTTCCTGAGGCTGCCGTTTCCGGTGGTGGTAATAGGTGCGCTGCTGACTGGTGCGGTGCTGGCCCGGCTGGCGCCGCAGACTTTGGCACGGCGCGGTGGCGCGCATGGCGCCGGTGTCAGTAGCGCTCATGCGGCCGCACTGATTGATGACGACACGCCCACGCCGGCGCATGCGGTGTACAAAAGCTCGCGCCTGCTGATGGTCTTTGCCGCAGGCGCCGTGCTGTGGCTGCTGCCGATGGCGGCCCTGCTGACGGCATATGGCTGGTCAGCCACGCTGACGCAGGTCGGCTGGTTCTTCACCAAGGCCGCGATGCTGACATTTGGCGGAGCGTACGCCGTGCTGCCTTATGTGAACCAGGCCGCGGTAGAGCATTACCAGTGGCTGACCACCTTGCAGATGATGGACGGCCTGGCGCTGGGCGAAACCACGCCCGGCCCGCTGATCATGGTGGTGGCGTTTGTCGGTTTTGTCGGCGGCTGGGCCAAGCAGGTGCTGGGGCCTGACGCCCTTTTTCTGGGCGCAGCGCTGGCGGCCTGCGTGGCGACCTGGTTCACGTTTTTGCCGTCCTTTATCTTCATCCTGGCCGGCGGGCCGTGGGTCGAATCCACGCGGGGCAACCTTCAACTGACAGCGCCACTGGCAGCCGTGACCGCGGCGGTGGTGGGCGTGATCGCCAACCTGGCCCTGTTCTTCATCGCTGCGGTGGCTTTTCCTGCCGGGCAGGCCGGCTTCTTCGCTACCGCGCCGGACTGGACGGCCCTGGCATTGCTGCTGCTGGCGGCATGGGGCTTGTGGCGCCTGAAATGGGGCGTCATCACAGTCATTGCCGCATCCGCCGTGGCAGGCCTGCTGCTGCGGCTGGCAGGCTGGGCGTGACGGTAAGCAGCTGTTTTCAAGCAAAAAGTGCTTGTAGCCCAATAAATGCAAAGGGTGGTAGCTACTGTTTATATAGCATAGCCGAACGCCCGCCTATGCTTGCGGCAGCCGGCGGTATGCTCGGTCCATGCCTGGCTCTTCAGACTTTCCGGTGGCCGCAGCTGCCAATAGCGCGCTGTTGAAGCTGTCTGGCCGACTCTTTGGCAGCTGGGTTCACCACCTGTCGCCGGCCAGCCTGCGTGCTGACGCCGTGGCCGGCCTCCTGGGGGCGGTGCTGGTGTTGCCGCAAGGCATTGCCTTTGCCACGCTGGCCGGCTTGCCACCGGAATACGGGCTGTACACCGCGGTCATCCCCTGCATCATTGCCGCCCTCTTTGGTTCCAGCTGGCATGTGATGTCCGGCCCGACCAATGCCAACTCGCTGGCGCTCTTTGCCATGCTGTCACCGCTGGCCGCCGCCTTCAGCCCGGCCTATATTCAGCTGGCGCTGGCGGTCACCGTAATGGTCGGCATCATGCAGTGGCTGATCGGCGCCCTTCGGCTGGGCTTGCTTGCCAACTTCATTTCGCCGACAGTCCTGTTTGGCTTCACCTCCGGCGCAGCCCTTCTGATTGCGGTGCATGCGCTGCCAGACCTGCTTGGCTTGCCAGGCGCCAGCGGGCACAGCGCGGCAGCGGTGCTGGGCCATGTGCTGGGCCTGCTGCTGTCGGCGCAGCCGGCGGCCCTGGCGGTGGCCGGCATCACGCTGGCAAGCGCCATGCTGCTGCGGCGCTGGCGCCGCAACTGGCCTTACATGCTGCTGGGCCTGACGGCTGGCACCGTGGCCGCATGGGCCTGGGGCCAGTGGCCGGGTGGTGCCAGCGCGGCCGCATATGCACCGCTGCGCACCGTCGGGCAGGTACCTGCGCCGTGGCCACATTTTGCAGTGCCGCAGATCAGCTGGGCGCAGGCGTCCGATCTGCTCGGGCTCGCGTTTGCCCTCACCATCGTGGCGCTTGGCCAGGCCATCTCGATTTCCAAAACAGTCGCTCTGCGTTCGGGCCAGCGCATCGATGCCAACCGCGAGTTTCGCGGTCAGGGCCTGTCCAACATCGTGGGCGGTTTTTTCTCGTGCTATGTGTCCTGTGGCTCCATGAACCGGTCCATGCCCAACCTGGAAGCCGGCGCACGCACGCCGCTGGCTGCCGTGTTCTCGGCGCTGCTGCTGTTGCTACTGGTCGCGGTCAGCGCGCCGCTGCTGGCGCTTATCCCGATGGCGGCACTGGCAGCGCTGCTGCTGCTGGTGGCCGTGGCGCTGCTGGACTTTGCCCGCTGGCGTCAGCTGTTTGACTTAAGCCGCTCCGACTTCGGCGTCGCCCTCGCAACCATGGCTGCCACCCTCACCCTTCGCCTGGAGGTCGCCATCCTGCTGGGCATGATCCTGTCGCTGACGTCGTTTTTGTTACGCACCTCGCGCCCGGCCATGCGCACCATGGGTTTTGACAGCCGTGGCCCGGAGCGGCAATTCGTGATTCTGGAAGATGAGCACAGAGACAGCGAGCCGGGCAGCTTTCTCCAGCCTGCGCAAGAGGGGATCAAGCGTGTTTCCAAGCAGCGGCCGCGGGACGCCCATTGCCGGACCGCAGGCGTGCCCTTCGACACCTCAGGACGAACGGATTCCCTGTCGGGTTTCAACGGACGCAGCGAAGGGCCGCCCCGGGCAAGTCCAGCCTCCTCGGGGGGCATCCTTCGACAGGCTCAGGACGATCGGGTAATAGCAGTGGGGAGCGTGGGGGCCACATTCCTTCCAGAGTGCCCGCAGCTCAAGCTGCTGCGCATGGAAGGCGAGGTCTACTTCGGCGCGACGCAGCATGTGGCTGACATCCTGCATGCGCTGCGCAGCCAGAACCAGCCGCAGCTGCATCTGCTGGTCATGGGCAAAAGCATGAATTTCATCGACTTGGCGGGTGCTGAACTGTGGGAGGCAGAACTGGCGGCGCGCCGCGCGATGGGTGGTGATCTGTACTTTCACCGGCCGCGGCCAGAGGTGATCCGGATGTGGCGCAAGACCGGCTTCACTCGGCTGCTGGGGCCGGAGCATCAGTTTCCCGACAAGCGCACCGCCATCACCACCATTTTTGGCCGGCTGGACCCGGAAATCTGCAGACGCTGCACCGCCCGTATCTTTTGGGAATGCCAGACGGTGCCCGGTCCCGAGACACTGCCTTCGTCGCTTTCTGCAGACATCACTCCCACCAATAACCCGAGCGCCAGACCTCATTGACCGGATAGGGTGGCGCGGTAATGCTGGCGTCAGCAGGCCGATGGTCACATCGGCATCGGCATCGGCATCGGCAGCCGCGCGCGCCGCCGCCTGCAGGGCCTGCGCCTTCTCTTACAGCTGCTTGCGCCTGGCAAGCCGCGGGGCGCATACCGCCGTCTATAGAATCGAAATCCCAACACTCCTGCCTGCGCCTGTGTCCGACCGCTTTTCTGTTCTGCCGCAATACATCATTCCCAAACAGGCGCTGACCTCATTTGCCGGCTGGGTGTCCTCGCGCAAGCGGGGCCGGGTGACCACGGAGATTGTCCGGCGCTTCGTGCTCAAGTACCAGGTGAACATGGACGAGGCCGTCAACGCGGACATCGCCAGCTACCTCACCTTCAATGATTTCTTCACCCGGGCGCTCAAGCCTGGCGCCCGGCCGATAGCATCGGCAGACCTGGTCTCGCCAGTGGATGGCGCCATTAGCCAGTTCGGCCCCATCACCGGCGACCAGATCGTGCAGGCCAAGGGCCACAACTATTCCATCACTGCCGTCGTTGGCGGTGACCCGGTGCTGGCAGCGCAATACGAGCACGGCAGTTTTGCAACGCTTTACCTGAGCCCCAAGGACTACCACCGCATCCACATGCCCTGCGATGGGCTGCTGAAGCGGATGATCTATGTGCCAGGCGACCTGTTCTCGGTCAATCCGCTGACGGCGCGTGGCGTGCCCGGCCTCTTTGCCCGCAATGAACGGGTGGTCTGCGTGTTTGAATCCGAGCGCGGCCCCTTCGTGCTGATTCTGGTGGGTGCCACCATCGTCGGCAGCATGGCCACGGTATGGCACGGCGTGGTCAACCCGCCCAGAGGCAAGGTGGTTCGCAGTTGGGACTACCCCTCAGACCGGCCTGCAATCGCCATCAAAAAGGGCGAGGAGATGGGCCGGTTTTTACTGGGGTCGACAGTGGTGATGCTGTTTCCAGAAGGCCCATTGAAGTTCAATCCCGAATGGGCGCCAGGCAGGGCTATCCGGTTGGGCGAGGCGATGGCCAACTACGCTTGAGGCTTGCGCCACAAGCTGGGGCAGGTTTAAAGCATTGTCTCCAGCATCTCGTCCCATTTTTCGATTGGCGGTGGTTTTGGACAAAAGCACGGGCCAAATATTTCGCCCGGATGAACCGTCATCGAGCCTTTCTTGCGCTTCACTTTCACCAGAATTTCGCTGTTCTGGCGCCACACGACTGCACAGCAGCCTACCCTGTAGCTTCTTCTGGAGCAGAAAATCTCTGGCGACAGTCGCCAGGCAAACTTCCTTCGACGCTGCGGTCGCCATGCTCATGCAGTGAATTGCTGCCAGCGCTTTACAACTTGAGCCGTTCCAGCAAAGCCAGGGCCGCAGCAGGCGCACGCTCCTTTGCGCCATTGATGAAGTAAACGAAGACATCGCGCGGCCCCGGCCCAGGCTGCGCGGATTCCAGCGATGGCAAGTCTTGTGGCGACGCGCCTGATGACCAGTACTTCACCCTTTCGGACCACGCATCCAGCGCCGCAGGCTCATAGCCCGTCTCGACATCGGCGTCACCCAACATCATCCGTGCCTAAACGAAGTCCGATGTCAGATCCGCAAACGACGGGAAATTGTCGGCAGCGGTAAATACGGTTGCCACGCGGTAGCGCCTGGCCAGCGAAAGGTAGTCGGTGCTCAGGGAACCTTCGTTGCGCACATCCACCACATGGCGCAGCCGTCTGCCGTCTGCCGTCTGCCGTCTGCGGCAGCAGTGCCAGGAAGGCCTCGAAGTCTTCGGCATCAAATGTTGTGCCCGCCATGAACTGCCAGACGATGGGCCCGAGCTTGGGGCCGAGTTCGTGATGCCGCTTTCCATGATTCGCGTGATGGACGCACGGGATTCAGCAAGCGCACGGCGATGGGTCGCATAGCGGCTGGCCTTGAGGCAGCACGAAGTCATCGGGTGTCTCACGCCGCCAGTTTTTTGAAAGCTGCCGGGTTTGGGCGTGCCGTAGTACGTGCCGTTGACTTCAATGCTGCTCAGCTGGCGGCTGGCGTACCCGAGCTCTTGGCTTTGGGGTAGCCCTTTGGGATAGAAGTTGTCGCGCCAGGGCTGATAGGTCCAGCCGCCCACGCTACGCGGATGCGTGCAGCGGACTTGCACGCGCTGTCGCTGCTGCGGTTGCCGGGGACGCTGTTGATGGGTTTCATGAGGACAGGTTATTGGCGAAAAGAGCCATCATCGGCCGGTCTGATCAGGCCGGGCCGCAGCAACTTCGGGCATGGGCTGCATGTGGCGCTGGTTCTGTGGGAAGCGTACAGTAAGCGGTTCGCTTGCGCCGCCTACGCTGCCATCGCCTTTGAATCACCTTCTGAATCTACCTTCTGGAGCTCAGCCATGAACGCCCCCTTGCACCGTGAAATTCCAGCCGCTGTTCTCGACGCCGACCAGGCGCTTTCCCAGGTCAGCAGCCAGTGGGACAACGATATCGTCAAGCAGATCACCAACTACATCGGCATACCCGCAAAGTCGCCTACCTTTGACAGCGACTGGGCCCGGCACGGCTTCATCGACACGGTGATGCGCAATGCCGCAGCCTGGGTCGAGGCGCAAAAAGTCGAAGGCCTGTCGCTGGAGATTGTCCGACTTGAAGGCCGCACGCCGGTGCTGTTCTTTGAGATTCCGGCCACGCGCGCAGACTCGACGCAGACGGTGCTGATGTATGGCCACCTCGACAAGCAGCCCGAGTTCAATGGCTGGCGCAGCGACCTTGGTCCCTGGACGCCGAAGTATGAAGACGGCAAGCTCTACGGCCGCGGCAGTGCCGATGACGGCTATGCGGTTTACGCCAGCATCGCGGCCGTGCAAGCGCTCAAAAGCCAGGGCACAGAGCATCCACGCATCGTTGGGCTGATCGAAACCTGCGAGGAAAGCGGCTCCTATGACCTGCTGCCCTATGTCGATGCGCTGCGCAGCCGGCTTGGCGATGTGGCGCTGGTGGTGTGCCTGGACTCAGGCGCCGGCAACTATGACCAGCTCTGGCTGACCACCAGCCTGCGCGGCAATGCGGCCGGCGTGCTGAAGGTGGAGATACTTACCGAGGGTGTGCACTCGGGCGATGCCAGCGGCCTGGTGCCGTCGAGCTTTCGCATCATGCGGCAGGTGCTGGACCGGCTGGAGGACAGCGCCACCGGGCGCCTGCTGCCGCAAAGTTTCCACTGCGAAATTCCAGCTGACCGTCTGCTGCAGGCTCAGGCCACCGCCAAAATCCTGGGCGACGAAATCTACAAGCGCTTCCCCTGGGCGCACTATGACTGCGAGGGCTCCAGCATGCTCGCCCTGCCGACCACCACCGACCCGGTTGAGGCGCTGCTCAACCGCACCTGGCGGCCCACACTGAGCGTCACCGGCGCGGAAGGCTTTCCGGCGCTGAAGGACGCCGGCAATGTGCTGCGGCCGTACACCGCGTTCAAGCTGTCACTGCGCTTTCCGCCATTGATCGATGCCGGCGCCGCGGTGCAGGAGCTGAAGACCCTGCTCGAAGACAACGCGCCTTACCAGGCCAAAGTCACCTTTGAAAGCAACGGCGGCGCTACCGGCTGGAATGCGCCTGGCATGGTGCCCTGGTTTGAAAACGCGCTTAACGACGCCTCGCAAAGCTTCTTCGGCGCACCCTGCGGCACCATTGGCCAGGGCGGTACGATTCCGCTGATGAACATGCTCAGCAAAGGCTTTCCGAAGGCGCAGATGATGGTGTGCGGCGTGCTCGGACCCAAGAGCAATGCACATGGCCCGAACGAATTTTTGCATGTGCCCTATGCCAAGAAGCTGACGGCCGCTGTGGCGCATGTGATGGCGCGGGTGCCCGGCTAGGCAAGCACGATATTCGAGTAAATAGTGCCTCTAGCCCAGGTAATACGCTGGGTAATTGCTATCTTGTTTATAGCGACGACCGCCCGGCGCAATTACCCTGGTGCCGGCCTGCGTTGAACCAGCGCCAGCCAGACCAGCGCCAGTGCGGTAAGCGCCAGCGGCAACAGTGATAAAGCATTGAGCAGCGCCCAGCCTTTGCTCGTGACCAGTACGCCCGAGGCCAGCGAAGACAGCGCCAGCACCGCAAAAATGCAGAAGTTGAGTGCGCCCTGTGCCTTGTCCTTTTCTTCCGGGCGGTAGGCGCTCAGCGCCAGCGTGGTGCTGCCGGTGAACAAAAAATTCCAGCCCAGGCCCAGCAAGAAAAGGGCAAGCAGAAAATCGCGAAACTCGATGCCCGAGAGCGCAATCGCGATGCACACCACGTTGAGCGCCAGCCCCACCGCCATGATGGGAAGCGGGCCGAACCGTTTGATCAGATGCCCGGTGAAAAAGCCCGGTGCAAACATGCCGATCACATGCCATTCCAGCACAGTGGCCACATCGGAAAATGGCAGGCTGCAGATCTGCATGGCGATCGGCGTGGCGGCCATCAGCAGGTTCATCACGCCATAGCCGAGCGCGCCTGCGCTGGCCGCGACGATGAAGACCGGCTGCCGCATGATGACGCCCAATGGCCGGCCGCCGGTGGCGTCCTGCCGCGCGGGCGGCGGCGGAAACTGTATGCAGGCCAGCAGCGCCATCGCCAGCAGCGCCACCGCCGCCAGCGCCAGGTAGGCGCCTGCAAAAGGCACATTCGTCAGGCTGCGTGTACCCGCTGCCAGATTGGGGCCGGCGATGGCGCCAATCAGCCCGCCTGCCATCACCAGCGACACGGCTTTTTCCCGGCCGGAAGGCAGCGCCAGTTCGGCGGCTGCAAAGCGGTACAACTGCGCATTGGCGTTGTAGTAGCCGGCAATGACGGTAGCGGCCACCAGCAGCCAGAAATTGCGGCTGTAGGCCGCATAGCAGCACAGCAACGCAGAGCCTACCGCCACCGCCAGCCCCAGCTGAAACGATGTCTTGCGGCCAAAGCGTTTTTGCGTGCGTGACACCAGGCCGGTCGACAGCGCCCCGCCCACCACATAGCCCATCACCGGCAGGGTTGCCATCCAGCCGAGCGGCGCCAGATTCAGACCGACCAGTCCGTTGATGGCGATGAAGGTGACGTTGTTGGTGAGAAAAAGCCCCTGGCAGATCGCCAGCAGCCAGAGGTTGCGGTTCATGGACGGCTGCGCTGCCGAGGCGCGTCAACCATCAAGCGGGCTCACCTTCTGCCTTGGGATCATCGCCAAAGTTGTTGCTACCGGTATCGCCTTCCTTGACCGCCCAGTACAGCGCGATGATCCAGCCGATAAAGGGCACCAGCGCCACCAGCAGCCACCAGCCGCTGCGGTTGATGTCATGCAGGCGGCGCACGCCCACGCAAATGCTGGGAAGCACATGCACCAGCGCGACCAGGCTGCTGATCAGGCCCATGCCGATGATGCTGTCCAAAATGGTCGCGGCAATCACGATGCCGATATAGATCAGAAAAAACATCCAGTACTCTCTGCGGCGCGCACGGCCGTCCACGCTGACATAGTTGCGCAGGACTTTCAGATACCAGTTCATAGCTGCTTTCTCATGTGATGTGTCGAGCCGGCCAACGGGTAGGCCGATGGCGTGTGGCGCACACTGACCCCACCAGCGGCGCGCGCGCACCGGCATCTTACGTGGGACGCTGGCCTGCATGAAAGCGTAAGCAGGCGCCAGGGGCCGCTTCAGTGCTGCAGCAGTGCCAGAAATGACAGCACTGCCAGCGGTGCTGTTTCAGCGCGCAGCACGCGCGGCCCCAGGCTGACCGGGGCAAACCCGCAGGCGAGGGCAGCTGCTTCCTCGACCGCGCTCAGGCCCCCTTCCGGACCGCTCAGGAACGTCAGCGCATCCACCTGATCGCCAGCATCCGCATCCGCAAGCGCCTGCGCCAGCGGCCGGCTGCCGGGTTGCAACGACAGCAGCAGGCGGCTGCCTTCGGGTTCAACCGCCACACCCGCCGCGCCCGATGGCTTGAGCCATTGCACCAGGCTGCCGGTGTCGTGAATGACGGGCACGCGGTTGCGGCCGCACTGTTCGCACGCTGCTGCTGCGATGCCGCGCCAGTGCGCCAGCTTTTTGTCAGACCGGTCGCCCTTGAGCCGCAGCACCGAGCGCTCGGCCATCAACGGGCGGATGCTGGCCACGCCCAGTTCGGTCGCTTTTTCGACCAGCCAGTCCATGCGCTCATTGGCCGGCATGCCGATGGCCAGATGAACGTCGCGGCGCGCCTCGCGGTGGCTGGGGCTGTAGTGGCCGACGATAACCCGCACATCGCTGCGGCCCATGCGTTCTATGGTTGCCTGGTAGGCGCCTTCGCTGCCAGCGGTTCCGTTACCGAGGCTGTTGAACAGCGTGATCGAATCGCCGGGCTGCAGGCGCAGCACCTGCACATGGCGGGCCGCCTGGTCGGGCAATTCGATGACGCTTTCAGAAACCAGTGCCTGGTCGGTGAAGAAACGCGGGTTCACGGCAGGGCTCGTTCAAGGGAAAAGCGGTACGCGACTTTGCTGTTTGCTACTGAATCTATAGCTATAACCCCTCGTATCAATTGGGCGGAAGGCCGATTTGACATCAAAACGTATACCCGACGCGGGTTTCGTTGCCTTCGATCTCGTCGAGCAGTACCATCAGCGGGCCGAGCTGGCGGTAGCGTGCGCAGGTGGCACGCACATACTTGATGAAGCGCGGCGTGTCCGCCAGGTAGCGCGGCTTGCCGTCACGCAGGGTAAGCCGCGCAAAGATGCCCAGAATCTTGAGGTGGCGCTGCAGGCCCATCCATTCCACCCCGCGGTAGAACTCGCCAAAATCATCGCCCACCGGCAAGCCCGCCTTGCGCGCTTTTTGCCAGTAGCGCACTGTGATGTCCAGCACAAAGTCTTCTTCCCAGCTGAGGAAGGCATCGCGCATCAGGCTGGCGATGTCGTAGGTGATCGGGCCGTAAACCGCGTCTTGGAAATCCAGTATCCCAAGCCTGTTGTCGAGCGGTGAAGCTTCGTCTCGTTCTTTCACAGCAGGGGCCGCGGCTTCGAGGCCGCTTGAGTGGGCTCGGACAGCCTCCAGATGCGCTGACTCCGGCCGCATGGCGCCCTGCAAGGGCAGGGCAGCACGCGCAGCAACAAGCGTGGGGGCCATTAGATTCCGGGCCATGAAGTCGCGGTGCACATACACCCGCGCGCCGTTGAGCGACTGCAGGTTGCTGGCCTTGATCAGCCCAAACGCATGGTCCAGCGTTGCCTGCGCGTCGGCGTCCAGCGTGATGCCGCGGTACTGGCGTACATACCAGTCCGGAAACAGCGCGAGCTCGCGAGACAGCAGGGCGTCGTCATACGGCGGCAGCACACCCGAGGCCGACGCCAGCTGCCAGCGCACCAGCGCATCTACGGCGTCGATGTACAAATTTTCGTGCGCGTTGGTGGGCACGGACGAAGCCGTAGGGTTGGCGCTTGCCGGCGCTGCAAGGTTTGCCTGGATGGCATCCATCATGGTCTGCGTGCCAAGGTCTGTCAGCAGCATGAAGCCAGCCGCCTGGTCCCAGGCGAGCACGCGTGGCGCGCTCAAGCCCGCGTCAGCCATCAGTTCTGCAACATGCACAAAGGACGCGCAGTCTTCCTTGTCGGGCGGCGCGTCCATGATGATGTAGCTGCCGGTGGGGCTTTGCGCCGCATCGACGCGGAAATAGCGGCGAAAGCTGGCATCTGCCGACGCCAGGCGGGCGCTTGCCGGTGCGATGCCCTGTGCGCGAGCCAGACCGGACAGCCAGGCTTCGAAGGCGGCCGCACGGTCCTTGTCGGCCCAGTGGATGGCAGCGCCAGCCACTGCAGCGTGGGCGGTTTCTTCGCCTGTTTCAGTGCCGATGACGATGTCGGGGATCATGTCTGGGGTGATGTCGGGAACCATGTCGGGTGAGGCTGTCCTGCAGCAGTGGTGAGGTGTGTGGCGTGCCGTTTTCGGTAACCGGGTGAGATGCCGGCCTGCTTGGGGCCCAGCACCAAAGCCTGGCTGGCACCTTCGGCCTTGCACCCGGTCCGCCGGTGCGGCCACAAAAATGGGTCATGGATAATCGGCGCTGATTTTACAAACGGGTTTACCTCATATTAACGATGCAGAGCGCATCCCCATCGTCCTTTGCGCTGTCGCCAGTGCCTCATGCCGTGCTGTGCCTGGCAGCATGGCTGTCGCTGGCCGCGGCGTCTGCCGGTCTGGCCCCGCCGGCTTATGCGCAGCCCGCCGCCACCCAGGCGCCCACCGTGGAGGCAGCGCCAGAGGCGGCGCCAGCGCTCAAAACCACGCCCTTGCTGGCGGAAACCCCACCCGAAGGACCTGGCAACGAGGTACCGACCTTCCTGTTCGGTGACAGGCTGTCGGGCCGGCCCAATCTTGAAACCGTGATTGACGGCAGCGCCGAATTGCGCCGCGGCCCAACCTCCATCCGGGCCGATCGGATGGAGTATTACCAGCCCGACGACACCGCCAAGGCCACCGGCAATGTGCGCATCAATGCATCCGGCAACCGCTACCAGGGTCAGGAACTGCAAATCAGGCTGGACACGTTCGAAGGTTTTTTCACCCAGCCCGGTTACCAGTTTCTGGCCAATGGCGGCAACGGCCAGGCCAGGCGCATCGACTTCATCGATGACAAGCGGCTGATTGCCCGCGATGCCGACTACACCACCTGCGAGCGCAACGACGAAGCCAGCTGGAAGCCCGCCTGGCAGCTGACCGGTACCAGCTTCCGGTTTGACCAGGAGACCGAAACCGGAACCGCCACCGGCGCCGTGCTGCGCTTCAAGGACGTGCCGATCATGGCGTTTCCGACCATCAGCTTTCCACTCAGCGACAAGCGCAAGTCCGGCCTGCTGCCGCCCAGCGTCGGCCTGGACAGCACCAGCGGTTTTCAGTTCAGCCAGCCTTATTACCTGAACATTGCGCCGAACCGCGACGCCACCATCACGCCCACATTGATGACCAAGCGCGGCGTTGATCTGGGCGGCGAATACCGCTATCTGGAAGACGACTACACCGGCCAGGCCAATATCAACTACATGCCTGGCGACAAGCTACGCAACCGTGACCGCTGGTCGTACGCGCTGCTGCACAGTGGCGTGATCGACTCGCGTGTTCCTGGCATCGGCAACCTGGGGCTCAACCTGAACCTCAACCGCGTCAGTGACAACGACTACTGGCGCGATTTTTCACGCGCTGGCACATCGCTGACCGAGCGGCTGTTGGCCAGCGAAGCTACGCTGAGCTGGGGCCGCGGGTATTTTTCAGCCGCTGCCAGGGCGCTCAAGTGGCAGACCTTGCAGGACCCCCTGTCGCCCATCGTGCCGCCGTATGACCGTCTGCCGCAATTAACTGCCGCCTACACCCGGGTCAATGCACCGATCGGCAGCCTGGGCGGTTTCGACTGGTCGCTGGATGGCGACTACACCCGCTTTTCGGCTGACAAGGCCCTGACCCTGCAGCCCAACAGCGACCGTGCGGTGACGCGTGCACAGTTGAGCCGGCCGTTTATTGCGCCCGGATGGTTCATCACGCCCAAGGTGCAGTTGCATGCCGCCAGCTACCGCTTTGACGCGCCTCTGGCCAACGGGCAAACCACCGCATCGCGCGTGGTGCCCACTTTCAGCCTGGACAGCGGCCTGCAGTTTGAACGCGCGGCCAGCTTTCTGGGTCGCAGCTTTACGCAGACACTGGAGCCACGCGCGTTTTATGTGCGCACGCCCTACCGCGACCAGAGCCTGCTGCCCAATTACGACTCGGGCGCGAATGACTTCAATTTCGCCACCATCTACACCGAAAACGAGTTCGTCGGCAACGACCGGATTTCCGACGCCAACCTGCTGACGCTGGGCGTCACGTCCCGCCTGATCGACCCGGACACTGGCGCCGAGGCGGTCCGTTTCGGTGTAGCGCAGCGCCTGCGGTTTGATGACCAGCGCGTGACCCTGCCCGGCGTGCTGCCGGTCAATGACCGGATCAGCGATCTGCTGTTGGGCACGTCGATCAACTGGGTGCCGCAATGGACCTTTGACAGCACCGTGCAGTACAACCCCAAGACCAAGCGGTCCGAGCGCAGCACCTTCGGCGCGCGCTATTCGCCCGGCAATTACCGCGTGGTGAGCGCGGCGCTCCGGCGCCAGCGCGACGTCAGCAACCTGGTCGATGTGGCTTGGCAATGGCCCATCAACGACCTGTGGGGCGACAAAGGCCAAAACCTTGGCGCCGGGCAGGGCCAGGGCGGCGGGCGCTACTATGGCGTGGGCAGGCTGAACTACAGCATCCCCGAGCGAAAACTGGTCGATGCGGTGCTGGGTGTTGAATATGATGGCTGTTGCTGGATCGGGCGAGTGGTGCTGCAACGCTCGCAAAGCAGCACAGCGTCGTCGAACACGCGCATCCTGTTCCAGCTGGAGCTGGTCGGTTTTTCCCGGCTGGGCTCCAATCCGCTGCAAACCCTGAGAACCAATATTCCGCGTTACCAGTCACTGCGTGAGCAGGGGACATCGCCAAGCCGCTTTACCACCTATGACTAAACACTGCCGCCCTGATCGACCTGCTGCCCGACCTGTTTTACGCGGCGCGCTGGCAGGCGTCTCGCTCGCCAGCCTGCTGTTGCTGTCCAGCTTTGGCGTGGCTGCCCAGGGTCTGAAACCGTCCACGCAGTTACGGACGCCCAGCACCAGCCTCGGCGGCAATACCCCGGCTGGTAGCAGCGGAGGCACGCCAGCAGCGCAGCGGCAAGCCGACTTCATCGTCGCGGTCGTCAATTCGGACCCTATCACCAACAACGAGGTGCGCGCCAGGCTGCTCCGCGCCGAGCAGCAGCTGACCCAGCAGGGTGCGCCGCTGCCGCCGCGCCGGGAAATGGTGGCCCAGGTGCTGGAGCGCTTGATCAGCGACAAGGCCCAGCTGCAGCTGGCACGCCAGTCGGGCATCCGGGTGGACGAAAACGCCATTGATAATGCGCAGCTGGCCGTCGCGCGGCAAAACCAGGTAACGGTAGAAGAATTGCGTCGGCGCCTGGTGGCCGACGGCATCTCATACACGCAATTTCGCGCCGACCTGAGTGACGAGATCATGGTGAGCCGCCTGCGCCAGCGCGAGGTAGAGCCCCGCGTGACGGTGACCGAGCAGGAGATAGACCAGTTTCTGCGCGAGCAGGATGGTGGCGGCGACCCGTCTGCGCTGGAGCTCAATCTGGCGCAGATCCTGATTGCCGTGCCTGAAAACGCCAGTCCCCAGCAGGTGGCAACGCTGCAGGCAACCGCCCAGCGCGCGGCCACCCGGGCCCGGGAGGGCGCTGATTTTGCAGCGCTTGTGACTGAATATTCGCAGGCGCCTGATCGTCAGCCGGGCGGGCAGCTGGGACTGCGCGGTGCCGATCGCTATCCGCCGCTTTTTGTCGAAGCGACACAAAATCTGCGCAGCGGCGACATTGCAGGCCCGGTACGCAGCGGCGCAGGTTTTCACGTCCTGAAGGTGATCGAGAAGAAACAAGCCGGGACGCCCAGCGCCAGCATCAACCAGACGCGTGCACGCCATATTTTGCTGCGCGTAACGCCGCAGCTGACCGAGCAGGCTGCAATCGCCCGCCTGGCCGACATGAAAAAACGCATCCTTGCGGGCCAGGCGGATTTTGCTGCGCTGGCGCGCGAAAACAGCGAGGACGGGTCTGCCAAGGAGGGTGGTGACCTGGGCTGGGCCAATCCCGGCATGTTTGTGCCTGAGTTCGAGCAGGCGATGGACAGACTGGCACCGGGGCAGATTTCCGACCCGCTGATATCACGCTTTGGTGTGCACCTGATTCAAGTGAACGAGCGCCGCGAGAACAAGCTCTCCAGCCGCGAGCAGCGGGAACTGGCACGCAACGCGCTGCGCGAGAAAAAATTGCAGGAAGCCTATGCGCTGTGGGCTCAGGAAGTGCGGGGCCGGGCATATGTGGAGTACCGCGAGCCTCCGCAGTGAATGTGGCCCCACGGTCGCTCACTGCGTGTAGCTCCCCGCCTCCCAGGAGAGCCGGTGCGCCTGCGGTCTGGCGAAGCCAGTCCCGCGCTCCTGCTTAAACGGAGACGAGCCCTTACGGTTGCGCACCGCGTGTCGCTCCCAACCCTTCGACGGGCTCAAGATAGACCAAAGCCCGCATCTGCTATTCCTGCTCCCTCTCCCCGTGGCAGAGGACGGGTGTGAGGGCTGGCGGTAGTGGTGCTCGCTGCGTTTCAAAAAACCTGCCACCATTCAAGTTTAAGCAAAATAGGCCTCTAGCCCTTACATGCCGTGGTAATCAGCTATTAAAACAATAGCGTTTGGATGAAGACGGTGCATCGAGCCCAAATACGCGACCAACATGAAACACATTCCCCGTAAACGCTTTGGCCAGCATTTCCTGACTGACCGAGCCGTTATCGAAGCCATCGTACGCGCGATTGATCCCCAGCCCGGCCAGGCGATGGTGGAAATCGGTCCCGGTCTGGCTGCCATGACGCAGCCTCTTGTCGAGCGGCTCGGCCATCTGACGGTGATCGAGCTGGATCGTGACCTTGCTGTTCAGCTGCGGGCGCATCCGCAGTTGACGGTGATCGAGTCCGACGTGCTCAAGGTTGATTTTCGAATACTGGCTGCGGCCGGAATAGCGGCTGAAGGTGCGCCACAGCTCAGAGTGGTCGGCAATCTGCCCTACAACATTTCAACGCCAATTTTGTTTCATCTGCTCGATGTTGCGGATGTGGTTGAGGACCAGCATTTCATGCTTCAGAAAGAAGTGATCGACCGCATGGTGGCGCGGCCATCGACCAGTGACTACGGGCGTTTGAGTGTGATGCTGCAGTGGCGTTACGCGATGGAAAACGTGCTCTTTGTGCCGCCGCAAAGTTTCGACCCGCCACCGCGGGTTGACAGTGCGATTGTCCGCATGGTGCCCCGCGCGGAGCCCGCCAATGTGGATGTTGCGCTGTTCAGCGAGCTGGTGCGGGTGGCCTTCAGCCAGCGGCGCAAGTTGCTTCGCCACAGTCTGGGCCGGTGGCTGGAAGGCAGACAGTTTGCAGGCCAGTTTGATGTGCAGCGGCGAGCAGAAGAAGTACCTGTAGAGCAATTTATTGCCCTGGCCCTTGATTTGCAACGCTTGCAGGCTATCAAATAAATAGCGTATACCTGTGGCAACAGCCCGCAAAAACAAAAGCCCGGTACAACCTGAAGTCGTACCGGGCTTTTTATCGTCAGGAGCTTGTTAAAAAACTCAGGCGGCTGCCAGCCAGTAACCCGCATTGAAGGGGCTGCTCATGCGCAGCGCCAGCGGTGAAACATCTAGCAGCTTGTCAGTAGGCATGGCTTCTTCGCCATCTGCCACTGCCTGTTGGGCCTCATTAGCCCGATCCCCTTGGCCAATTTCCGGGGAGCGGGCTACAGAAAAGAATAGAAGCACCGAAACGGTATCTTTCGATCCGCCCAGTAGTCGGCTGCATCCCTGAAGATGTCCAGCAGTTGCTCGCGCGCTTCCTTATCAAACTTGGCATTCGCAGGAATCTGCTCGAGCACCACAATAAAACCGGGCTGAGGTCCTGATTTGTGTACCAGGTCCGTCATGCAGTCGTACAGCGCATCGAAATTTTTGCCGAAATGCGACGGGAAGGTGTACTGGGCGGCAATCATGTCCAGCACGTCCTGCTTGCTCTGGGCATTGCCCAGGTTGGCGTACAGGAAGTGCTGTTTCAACTGCGTGGCAGCATCCTGCAATTCCGGCACACGAAATGCACGTATGGATTGAACGAGATTCGGCCTGATGCCTTTCAAGGGCACGTCAGCACTGCCTTTTGAGGGCGTCTCGCTGTCCTTACGAAGTGGTGTTTCCATCTCCGCTTCTCTTTCTCTAAAGTCTAAAAAATCCAAAATTGACGCTCACTTTCCATTCAGTTCAATGAACGATTCTGCGAAAACTCGCATAGTGGTCGTCGGTGTAATAGCAGGCCTCGGGCAAAGCCGGCTTGACGCCACCACAAACTATGCGCCGGGCTCCCCGACTTCTCTCGCCCGGGGTCCTGACGGTGTATTCACGGTAAAAACCACGTTGCCTTGCCGGAAGTATCCGCTCACGGTTTCCAAACACGGATCCGTCCTTGTCATGGCGAAACGGCCCGCCCTGATAAATCAACGCCATCATGTCCCGGCCTTGCAAGGGCAACTGGGAAACATCTATTGCGGCTGTGGAGATTTCTGGCTGGGCCCTGGCGTGAACCGTGTTCAAACCCAGGGCCGACAGGCTGAAGATTCCAATGCAGATTCCGGTACATACAGCGACAAGCCATGTCAGCTTCCGAATCCAGTGCTGCAAAAACCGCCTGCTCGTACTGCCAGCGCATCCGACATCGCGCAACATGAAATACCTTTCCCGATTTTCAGGGCCGGACCCATCACGCATGCGCATCGAGTGAACCAGAAAAACCCGGCATCGGACAATGCCTGATGTTTCGGGTTAACCCTTAAATTTCAAGAGAGGTAGTTTGCCGCATGTCTCCGGAAAACGCAAGCCTCTGCTGAATATTTAGGCAATGCGAAAAGGGGCATATCAAATATCGACCCCATTGCCGCCACGCCTGTGTTTGAGCCAGAACTACCGTGCGGCGTTGGCGTCCGCGACCGTCAGCGCCGTCATGTTGACAATGCGGCGAACTGTAGCCGTGGCGGTCAGGATGTGCATCGGCTTGTTTGCGCCCAGCAGGACCGGTCCAATGGCAATGTTTCCGCCCGCTGCGGTCTTGAGCAGGTTGTAGGAAATGTTGGCAGCGTCAATGTTGGGCAATACCAAGAGGTTCGCTTCACCCGTCAGGGTGCTGTTGGGCATCAGGATGCTGCGGGCGGTGTCGTCCAGCGCGATGTCTCCATGCATTTCGCCATCAACCTCGAGCCAGGGGGCTTTCTCGCGCAGCAGTTGCAGCGCGCGGCGCATCTTGATGGCGCTGGGCTGGCTGGAAGATCCGAAGTTTGAATGCGACAGCAATGCCGCTTTCGGCTTGATGCCAAAGCGCATCATTTCTTCGGCGGCCATAGTGGTGATCTCGACCAGTTGCTCGGCGGTCGGGTCGTAGTTGACATGCGTGTCGACCAAAAATACCTGGCGGCCCGGCAGCAACAGGCCATTCATGCAGGCGTAGGTGTTCACGCCTTCACGCTTGCCGATCACCTGATCCAGATAGTCCAGGTGATGCGCGGTGTTGCCCCAGGTTCCGCAGATCAGGCCATCGACATCGCCCTTGTGCAGCAGCATGCCGGCGATCAGCGTCAGGCGCCGGCGCATCTCGATCTTGGCAATTTGCGCAGTCACGCCACGGCGCTCCATCATGCGGTGATAGGTTTGCCAGAAATCTCGGTAGCGGTGATCCTGCTCGACATTGACCACGTCGTAATCCAGCTCTTCTTTCAGGCGCAGGCCGAATTTCTCGATGCGGCTGGCGATGATGGCGGGCCGGCCGATCAGCGTGGGGCGGGCCAGGTCCTCGTCGACCACGATCTGGCAGGCGCGCAGCACGCGCTCTTCTTCGCCTTCTGCATAGGCAACCCGTTTGCGCGTGGCCGTCTTGGCGGCGGCAAAAATCGGCTTCATCATGGTGCCGGATGCGTAGACAAAGCTTTGCAGCCGCACGCGGTACGCTTCCATGTCCTGAATGGGACGCAACGCCACGCCGCTTTCCGCCGCGGCTCGTGCCACAGCCGGCGCGATCTTCATCATGAGGCGCGGATCAAACGGTTTTGGAATCAGGTATTCAGGTCCAAAAGCCAGCTTTTCGCCCACATAAGCTGCAGCCACCACCTCGCTTTGCTCGGCCTGAGCCAGCTCGGCAATGGCGTGCACCGCCGCGATTTCCATCTCTATGGTGATGGTGGATGCGCCCGCGTCCAGTGCGCCGCGAAAGATATACGGAAAGCACAGGACGTTGTTGACCTGGTTCGGGAAATCGGTACGTCCGGTGGCGATGATCGCGTCGTCGCGCACCAGCTTGACATCGTCCGGCGTGATTTCAGGGTTTGGGTTGGCCAGTGCAAAGATGATGGGCTTGGCGGCCATCTTCTGGACCATTTCCTTTTTGAGCACCCCGCCAGCCGACAAGCCCAGGAAGATGTCAGCGCCATCAATGATGTCGTTCAGGGTGCGCGCAGAGGTTTTCTGCGCGAACTGAACCTTGTCTTCGTCCATCAACTCGGTTCGGCCTTCGTACACCACGCCTGCAAGGTCGGTCACATAGACGTTTTCACGTGGCAGGCCGAGCTTGAGCAACAAACCCAGGCACGCCAGCGCTGCCGCGCCAGCGCCTGACGTCACCAGCTTGACCTGTGTGATGTCCTTGCCGACGACTTTCAATGCGTTCAGCATCGCCGCGCCCACAGTAATGGCCGTGCCATGCTGGTCATCGTGAAAGACCGGAATCTTCATCCGCTTGCGCAACTCCCGCTCGACGTAAAAGCAGTCGGGCGCCTTGATGTCTTCCAGATTGATGGCACCAAAGGTAGGCTCCAGCGACGCAATGATGTCGACCAGTTTCTCCGGGTCTTTCTCGTCAATCTCGATATCAAAAACGTCGACGCCAGCGAACTTTTTGAACAGGACGGCCTTGCCTTCCATCACCGGCTTGGATGCCAGCGGCCCGATGTCTCCCAGCCCGAGAACCGCTGTGCCGTTGGTGACCACTGCCACCAGGTTGCCTCGTGCGGTGTACTTGAAGGCGTTGTTCGGATCCTTGACGATCTCCTCACAAGGTGCTGCCACGCCGGGCGAATACGCCAGTGCCAGGTCACGCTGGTTGACCAGTTGTTTGGTGGCCGCAATAGCCAGTTTGCCGGGCCTCGGAAACTCATGGTATTCCAGTGCAGCCTGGCGCAGTTCGGCGCGCTTTTCAGCGTTGGCGTCAGCAGCGCTGAGCGCGGTGACGGGCGAGACAGGGGGGGATTGCGGCATGAAAAGTCTCCAGCAGATAGGGCAGCAACAGATGCTGTCAGAGGGCAGTCACGGCCCGTTCTTGTAAAGGTTTGCGATTGTAGGACGGCGCCGGCCAAAACCCTAGTAAGTGAATCTACGCAAAAAGGCGTTGCGCTTTTGACTTTTTGGATAGGAATGCAAAGGACTGGCATGCTGGCTGGTGATCTCCTGCACTTGTCAAATAGGTCTTGTTATGGATTGCCCCGGGTTCAATGCGGTTGCGAAGTGCGACCCGATGTTGGCAGGTTAGCAATGCTTATGCGTTACCGGCATGCCCAAGGGCTGTGCGAAAGCATGCCGGACCGATCGGTCAGAGCAGCTTTCAAACAGCAGCGGGGCGGGAACGATGACTACCACTGCCGAGCGTTTCACAAAGCCAGAACATGTCGGTATTGCTTCTTTTCAGCCAACAGACAAGCTGTTGTAAAACTTTAGAGTTAAGGAGCAGGCTTCGCTGTTGTGTCGGCCATACGGGGATGTAACACCCTCTCCCAGCGCTTTCAACCGATGCCACTGATGAGTTAGATTGATCCTTTTCCACTGCAGGAGCGACGAATGACGCTGACTGGCCACGCAACCGGCATCGTCTGGTTTCAACCCGAGAATTACGGCCGGCTGGCTGCAATGTTCGAGGATCACTTTGGCATCAACAGCACCTATGACGAGTGGCTTTACGCTGCCGAGTCCCGGCGCCAGTCACTGGAACGCGCGGGCGTGAAGGTGCTATGTGTCGAGCTGGATCCAGAAGAATTTCCGGCCTGGTGCCGGCTTATGGGCATGAGGCTCAATGCCGAAAGCCGCAGGGCCTACGCTACTTATATCGCGTTCAAGTTGTTGAACAGCGTCGAGCCTTGCTACGCGATCCAGTAATTGTCAGCAAGAGCTGATCAGACGCCTTACAAATCAACCATAGCCAGCTGCTTGCAAGGGTGTCCCTTATGGCGCAAAATGCGCCAAGGAGCCCACCATGTCTGCACCCAGCAACTTTGCGTCTGTCAAGCTGTCCAGTAGCCTCGTTCAGCAAGCCCGGGAGGCAGCCCAGCCACTGCGGCGTTCGGCTGCTGGCCAGATCGAATACTGGGCCACATTGGGCCAGGTGGTCGAGCATTCAGGCCTGACCGTACAAGAAGCGCAGTCTGCGATTGAAAGCTATGAAGCCGCGATTCGCAAGGCCCGCCTGGGCCCGATGCTCGATGCGATCGAAGCGCGGTTTGCCGCAGCCGAGAAAATCGGAAGCCTGGCCAACAAGGTGCGTGAATCCGTTCTTGAGAATCGTGCACAGGCTGTATCCCGGAAAAAGGCCGCGTGAAGGGGTCAGCCCCATCTGTCGACGCTGTTTTTTACCTGCTGGCTGGCCCCAATGGCGCCGGCAAATCCACGCTCTATCGATCCGCCGTTGCAGACGGCCTGATTCCACAAGACGCCGAGTTCGTCAATGCCGATGTGTATGAAGCCGGGCGTTTGCAGCATGTGGCCGATGCGCAAGCGCGTTCCGAGCAAGCCCGGCAATGGGCAGATGCACGCCGCGCCACATTGCTGCAGTTGGGCCAGTCCTTCGTCAGCGAAACGGTTTTCTCGCATCCCTCGAAACTCCTCCTGATCGAAGACGCGCAGCGCAGCGGCTTTGCGGTGGTGCTGCTGATCGTCTGTCTGGACGACGCCAGGCGGCTGCTTCAACGGGTTGCCCAGCGTGTGCAGGAAGGCGGTCATGCGGTACCAGCGAACCGGATTCTGGCTCGCTATCCACGAACCCTTGACAACCTGGCGAAAGCGGTTCGCGTGGCCGATATGGCTTTGCTCTTTGACACCGGAGGCGCCAGCAAAAGCGGTGTCAACCTGCCGGTGCAGGTTGCGGTTTGCAGACGCGGCAATACACGACTGATGGTCGACAAACCGCCTGCCTGGGCCAGGTTGGTACTCGGGTGATTCCCGCATCGTGGACCGATGTATCGGCTGCACAAGCGTTTATTTGCGATCACGGGAAGCCGGACGATTGACAAGACGCTATGCAACCAGCACGCTGAGCTTGCAATAGAACCGATGTGGTTTTTAGGCCAACTCCAAGGATTGTGATGACAGGCATGACCCATTCAGACTTCTACAGTTGCAGGCCCTGGCTCGCCGCTTCCGCGCTGTCGCTGCTGGCCTTGTGGGGCTGCGGCGGTAGCAGCAGTATCAGCAGCCCTGCAGGAAGCTCCAGCACCTTGCAGCCCTGCCTGCAGAGAAGCGCCTCGGGCACGGTGGTGGTGGGCTCGAGCCTGCCGGGCGATCCAGCCATCCCGGAGCCGCAGTCCGGCTACCGGTTGGGCCTGCAACCGGTGTCCGCGGAAAGCTTTATGGCGGTCACCGCCAATCCGCTGGCTACACAGGCCGGCTGCGCGGTTCTGGCCTCGGGCGGTTCGGCAGTCGATGCTGCGGTGGCGGTACAGGCGGTGCTGGGCTTGGTCGAACCGCAGTCGTCAGGCCTGGGTGGCGGGGCGTTCATGCTGACCTATAACGCCACGACCCAGGCCGTGCAAAGCTACGATGGCCGGGAAACAGCGCCAGCGGCCGCTACCGAAGACTATTTGCGCTACGTCAGCGCTACCGACCGGACCAACCCGCTACCCAACTTGGGTCAGTCATTCCTGAGCACCAAGGCCAGCGGTAGGTCCATCGGCACACCGGGTGCGGTACGCATGCTCGAGCTTGCCCATCAGGACCACGGCCGCAAGCCATGGGCAGAGCTTTTTCAGCCCGGTATCAAACTGGCCTCCGACGGTTTTCCCATCAGTGGACGCATGGCATCGGCCATTAGCGGCGCCCGCAATGACCTGCTGCGCGACCCCGAAGCCGCCGCTTATTTTTTGAACCCCGACTACACACCGAAGGCACTTGGCACGGCAATTCGTAATCCTGCCTATGCCACCACGCTGGGCACCATTGCCCAGGGCGGCGCCAACGCGTTTTATACCGGCGCGATCGCCCAGTCGATCGTTGACAAGATCAAGTCCACCAGTGGCGGCGTGACCAGCACCGTGGCCATCACGCCGGGCCTGACCGAGCTCAGCGATCTGGCCAATTACCGCGCAGTACGCCGCACGCCAGTATGCGCCACTTACCGCACCACCTGGATCTGCGGCATGGGCCCGCCGTCTTCCGGCGGCATTGCCGTGGCGCAAACCCTGGGCATTCTGGAAAACTTCGATATGGCCGCGGTAGCGCCGCAGGTGGTCAATGTCGAAGGCGGCAAGCCGTCGGTGCAGGGCGTGCACCTGGTCAGCGAAGCGGAACGGCTGGCCTATGCCGACCGCAACAAGTATGTTGCCGACACGGATTTCGTGTCTCTGCCCGGTAGCGGTGTGGCAGCCATGATCGACAAGAACTACCTCAGAAGCCGAGCGGCGCTGATCTCCACCACGCGCAGCCTGGGAGCTGCACCGGCCGGCACCTTTGCCAGCGCTGCAGTGCTGGGCAGCAGCAGCGCCGAAGGCAGGGGCACCACGCATATGTCCATCGTCGATAAATACGGCAACGTTGTCGTCATGACCACCACCATTGAAAGCGCCATGGGCTCGTTTCATTTCACGCGTGGCTTCCTGCTGAACAACCAATTGACCGACTTCTCATTTGAGCCATCGGATGCCGCTGGCCCGATTGCCAACCGCATCGCGCCGCTGAAGCGCCCGCGCAGCTCCATGGCGCCAACGCTGGTGTTTAACCGTGCAGCCGATGGCACACGGGGCGAGTTTTTGATGGCAACCGGTTCACCTGGCGGCGCGGCCATCATCCAGTTTGTTGTCAAGACGCTGGTCAGCGCCATCGACTGGAAGCTCAATGCCCAGCAGGCCACTTCCATGGTCAATTTTGGTTCTGCCAACGGCCCTACCACCGGCGTGGGTGGCGAACATCCCTCCATCGACATCAGCAACAATGGCCTGAACGATCCACTGCTCAACGGCCTGCGCAGCCTGGGACATACCGTGTCGTTTGCAGCTCAGTCCAGCGGTGTGTCAACCATCATCCGAACCCCTTCGGCAAACGGTTCACCCGCCGTGCTGGCAGGCGGCGCTGACCCGCGCCGCGAAGGCCTTGCGTTGGGTGACGCGCTTCCTTGAGTGAACGTGTCGGGCTTCGCGCGAGGCCTGGCCTTCTTTCTCGCTGCTCATCCGGACGTTGAAAACCTTTTTAGCGCCTGAAAACGCCAGACGCGGTATTCTGAAACAGCGTTTTTTGGTCAGCAGACGCTGCCAGCGCCAATTTTCAAAAGGCATCAACCCGTGGTGAAAGTTCAGGTCTGGTCTGATTTCGTGTGCCCGTTCTGCATGATTGCAGAACAACCCCTGCTGGACGCCGTACAGGCTTTCGGCGTGCCCGTGGACATCGAATGGATGCCTTTCGAGCTGCGGCCCTTTCCTACCCCTACGCTGCGCCCTGAAGACCCTTACCTGCAGACGGTCTGGCCGCAATCGGTCTATCCTGTGGCGGCGCGGTTCGGCGTCGAACTCCGGCTGCCCAGCGTATCGCCCCAGCCGTACACCGCTCTGGCGTGGCAGGGCTATCAGTTTGCCCGCGCCCATGGACAAGGGCATGCCTATAACGACCAGGTATTGAGGGCCTTCTTCCAGCAGGACAGGGACATCGGCCGTATCGACGTGCTGGCGCAAATCGCGCAGAAAACAGGCCTTGATGCCGTTGATTTTGAAACGGCCTTACAAAGTGGTCGTTACCGCCAGGCGCATCAGCAGGCGTTGGCCGCCGCGCGTGCCACCGGCGTGAGATCAGTGCCAACTTTTCTGGTCGGCCAGCGTTGGCTGCCAGGTGTGCAGGAAGCTGCGACGCTTGAGCTTGCCCTGCGGGAAGCCGCTGCGGCGTGATGCGGGGCTGCTAACGAAGCTTACCTGCCGTCATGCTCCAGCGAAGCGTTGCCGCAGATAGCCCACAATCTTTTCCGAGTCATACAGCCAGTGGCTGTGGCCAGTCGCATCGGTGATCTTCAGACACGGTACCTTGGCCTGACCGCCCTCGGTCGCCAGGGCGTGGCGGTCAGGACCCACCGGTTGCGCATCAATGCGCCGGATATCCAGAGACAGGCGGTGTATTTCGTGCCGGACCTTGATGCAGAAGGGGCAGGTTGTGTACTGGTACAAGGCCAGGCTCTTGCATTGCAGGTCGACATCCTGCTGCGCTGCTTGAGCGCGAACCATGCCTTGAGGACGCGTCAGTTTTTCCTTGAGCAGCATCACCGGGCCAAGGATCATGCGCACAAATTTGAAGAACGTTCTGATGATAATTTTCATGGCGTGATTTTAGGAGGCGTGCTTGAAGCCAATCACCCGGTTCATGCATGCTCGTCGGCATTTCCAGCGGGAAAACCTCGTGGTCGCGGGGCGCGAGCCACAGAAGGCGTGGCCTCCGGCAACGCACTTCATCGAAAACAAGCGTGGCCATATCTGCATGCCCGAAGGCCTTGTGACCCCTGTGGCAGCTGACCGCTGTTTATGAAGAGTCCTTGATGAATTGCACAACCCTGAGGCTGGCCACACGTACCGCCTGGGTCAACGGCGCCAAGCCCGCCAGATCGCCCCACATCGAACGATCCGCGCAGAAGGCGCCCACGGGATCAGCCGACTCGCACATGGCATGCGCAGCGGCTGGGTCCATGGCCTGGTCCTGGTAAACATAAGCCAGCTTGCCGGCGTGCCAGCGCTGCAAAAAAGCCAAAAACAAGGCGGGTAACAGCGCTGCGCTGGTGATGCTCGCGCCGGCGGCCAGGCGCTCGCGCAATGTCGGTGCAACGAATCCAGGAATTTTGGAAAACCCGTCCATCACCACCCGCTGGTTGGTGTCTTTAAGCACCGGGTTGCCGAATCGCTCCAGCACGCTGTCCCTGTATGCCGGCAGGTTTACCGGGCTGGAGCGGCCGGGCTGGTCCAGGCACGGGATCACGTCATCTGTCACATAGTCAAAAGCCATCTGGCGAATCGCATGGTGCCGAACACCTTCGTGGATAAACGACAGACCCACCAGCGTGCCCGCCCAGGCAATACAGCTGTGACTCGCGTTCAGGATGCGGATCTTGGCTTCTTCATACGGCAGCACAGAATCGACCAGTTCGACACCAACGGTTTCCCAGTCGGGCCGACCTGCGGCAAAGCGGTCTTCTATCACCCACTGGATGAAGCTTTCGGCGGTGATAGCTGCGGCATCGTCCATACCCGTCGCTACGCGAACACGCTCACGCAATTCCGGTGGCGGCCGGGGCGTGATCCGGTCCACCATGCCATTGGGACAGGTGGTGTTCGCCTGTGCCCACGCCAGCAGGGCGGGCTCATCACAGCAGGCGATGAAAGCCATCAGGCCGGTGCGCAAACGGTCGCCGTTATGCCGCAGGTTGTCGCAATTGAGCAGCGTGACGGGTCCGGCCCCGCCTGCATGGCGTGCCCTCAGGATCGCGCAGATAGCGCCATAGACCGTGGTGCCCGGCTCACGGTTTCTGGCGCGCGAAACATCGGCCGCAAGCTCCGGCAAGGTGAAATCGAGGTTGCCTTTGCCATCGAGGTAGTAGCCGGCTTCCGTCACTGTGACGGAAATGATGCGGGTGGCCGGATCGGCACCGCAGGCGATCACATCTGCAAGCGTCGGATCAAAAGGCAGCACCCTGTCGATGGCGTCCAGGGTCTGGTAGCCGCACTCGCCAGACGGCGAGACGGTTTCCAAGGTGTAGCGGCCGTGCTGGGCCTGAAGGGCGGCCACCACCGCATTCATGTCTGGCCGCAGATTGGCGCCGACCAATATCCAGTCTCGCCTTCCGGCATCCCTGAGGCGTTGCAGATAGACCGCCTG
>JAQGNE010000005.1 GCA_028291985.1 Polaromonas sp.
GCCATGTTCAGTGGCCCTGGTGCGAACTGAGGATCTGGCCCAGAAACTGGCGAGTCTTGTCGTTCTTCGGGTTGCTGAAAAACTCGGACGGTGGCGCTTGCTCGACGATCCTGCCGTCGGCCATGAAGATCACACGGTCGGCCACGCTACGGGCGAAGCCCATTTCATGCGTGACGCACAGCATCGTCATGCCATCCTCGGCCAGGCCGATCATGGTGTCCAGCACCTCCTTCACCATCTCGGGGTCAAGTGCTGAAGTGGGCTCGTCAAACAGCATGATCTTGGGCGACATGCACAGCGCGCGCGCAATCGCAACCCGCTGCTGCTGCCCGCCCGACAACTGGCTCGGGTATTTTTTGGCCTGCTCGGGTATGCGTACCCGGGTCAGGTACTTCATGGCCACCTCTTCAGCGTCTGCCTTGCTCATGCGCCGTGAGCGCATCGGGGCAAGCGTGCAATTTTCCAGAATGGTCAGGTGCGGAAACAGGTTGAACTGCTGAAATACCATCCCGACTTCGGCGCGCACGGAATCCACATTCCTGCCGCCGGCCGTCAGCTCAATGCCATCGACGACGATGCGCCCTTTTTGCACCGTCTCCAGCCGGTTGATGCAACGAATCAGCGTTGATTTGCCAGAGCCGGAGGGGCCGCAAATGACAATGCGTTCGCCGGCGCCGACTGTCAGGTCAATACCCGTCAGCACCTGAAAATCGCCATACCACTTGTTCACCGCTTCGATGCGGATGATCGCCTCCGGGTTTGCGCCCTGCGTTGCCGTACCAGTACCTGTGTCCGTCATGCGCTCTGCTTTCAATCGTTCGCTATTGGTTCAGCTGTTTAGCTCCGGTCGACCGCCTCTGGCAGCGATCACCCCGGCGCGTTCGCTCAGTTCAACTTCGGCAGGTCCGCACCCAGCCATTTTTGGTAGAGCTTGTTCAATTCGCCATTGGCGGTGTTCCTCGCAACGAACTCGTTCACGCTTTTGAGCACATCATCCTGCCCAGGACGCACGGCAATACCCATGGCCTGCTGAACCAGGGTGAACTTGTTTTCATAGGTGTTGGGCTGTACGCGCTTGGCAATCTGGGCGGCAACCGTTACCGAGCAGCCGATGGCATCAACCTGTCCGGACAACAGGGCCTGCATGGCAGAGGCATCATCGTCGAAACGGCGAATTTCAGTTCCCTCAGGCGCTGCCTTCGTCACAGCGATGTCCTGCGTCGATGCACGGGCCACGCCCACGCGCAGCGGCTTCAGGTCAGCTGCGGTCTTGATGGGCGTTGCGGTTTTACCGTACAGCACGATGGTGGCCGCGGCGTAGGGCTGCGAAAACTGAACCTGCTTGGCACGCTCGGGCGTGATGGCCAGGGAGGCCACCAGCAGATCAACCTTGTTGGTCAGCAGAAACGGGATGCGGTTGGGGCCGGTTACCGGCAGGATGTTGACCTTAACGCCCAGGTCCTTGCCCAGCAGCTTGGCAACATCGGCGTCGTAGCCATCGGGCTGGTTCTGGGCGTTGGTAGTGCCGTAAGGGGGAAAGTCCACCAACATACCGACGGTGATCTCGCCCTTTTTCTTCAAGTCGGCTACCGACTGGGCCATTGCAAAGGGTGCGAAAACCGTCAGGGCGGCGCCGAGGCCGAGTGCGCCCAGCGCAGCGGTTGCGGCGCGGCGGGTGGTCAATGTTGGGTTGTCAAAACGGGCCATGTGGAAGTCTCCTGGTTGAAATGAAGCGGTTGCGGAAAACTCGAGTTAACGGGGTGATCGCTCAGCGTGCGAGCGCACGGCCTTGCCGCCGCTCCAGACGCGCGGCAAGCAGCGACAGCGGCCAGCAAATCGCAAAGTAGATGGCCGCGACCGTGGTAAACACATACAGCGGCTGAAACGTCGCGTTGTTGATGATCTGTCCCGTACGGGTGATTTCTTCGAAGCCGATGATGGCCGCGAGCGAGGTGCCCTTGATGATCTGGACGACATAACCTACCGTTGGCGGCACGGCGATCTTGAAAGCCTGCGGCAGAACAACAAACCGCATGCGTGAAAAATAGTTGAGGTTCAGCGCTTTTGCGGCTTCCACCTGGCCGCCCGGCACCGCATCGATACATCCGCGCCAGATTTCCGCAAGGAAGGCAGCACTGTTGAGCACCAGCGCCGCGCCAGCCGCAATCCACGGGTTGATGTCGAGCCCCAGGACAGGCGCCCCGAAAAAAATCAAAAACAGTTGCAACAGCAGGGGTGTGCCCTGAAATACCTGGATGAAGCCCATTGACACCGCGCGCAGCGGCTTGTTGTCCGAGGTGCGGGCCAGCGCAATGGCAAGGCCCAGCAAGGCGCCGCCAACGAAGGCGATGGCGGACAGCGCAAGCGTCCACTTGGCCGCCTCAAGAATGAACAAAAACTCTGGAAAACCGAAGGTACGCATGATGGTGTCCTGCCTATCGACGGTCTGGATAGTTCAGCGTGTGCTGGTAAATCAGCTTGAACAGGCCGGAGAATGCCAGCGCCAGCGCCAGGTAAATAGCGGCCACCACGATGTAGATCTCAAAGCTTCGAAAGGTCTGCGACTGCAGGTTGGCAGCCACAGACGTCAGGTCATCGGCCGAAATCACCGACACCACAGCTGAACTCAGCATCAGCAGGATGAACTGGCTGGTCAGTGCCGGATAAATGGCCTTGAGCGCCGGCTTGATGATGACAAATCGAAAAATTTCCCACGGCTTGAGGTTGAGCGCACGGCCCGCTTCGATCTGGCCCCTGGGGATTGACTCGATGCCAGCCCGGATGATTTCAGTGGCGTAGGCGCCCAGGTTGATCACCATCGCGGTCAGCGCCGACGTGTAGGGCGACCAGCGCAGACCGATGGCTGGAAGCGCAAAGAAAAAGAAGAACAACTGCACCAGAAAAGGAGTGTTGCGAATCACCTCGATATACGCATTGATGATGAAGCGCAGCCAGCCCGGTCCGGACGTTTTGCCCCAGGCGCAAACCACTGCAACCATCAGGCCAAGCGCCGTGGCCATCAGGGACAACTGGATCGTGATCCATGTCCCCTTGAGCAGCAAAGGCCAGGCGGCAAAGACGGCATCGAACTGGAATTGGTAGTTCATGGACGGAAATACGCCAAGTCAGGTCGGGTAAACAGACATATGGATTGAAGGCATGGCGTGATTCTATGAAACCGGTTTCAGAGCGCGATAGGGGAAACCCGCATAGACGCACATTTGATCGATTTGAAGAGACATGGCCGCGTGACGCTGGCGCGTCAGGCATTGGCAATGCGTCGGAGCTTGAGCGGCGCTGGACGGTTACATGCCGCTTGGACCGATGCGCCAGGAAAGAGTCGATTGCTACCAATTAAATAGCATACTTGCCCTAAGACAGTGGGCTAGAGGCATAAAAGGCGTTAAAACGTTACAAAACCCCGTTGACGGTTTTCGTTGCAAGGCGGCGTAATCTGGCCATGATTCATCCGCTGTCGCCTCTCCGGCCCGTCCGTGCGGCAATGAATACAAGCGCGAGCGCCGGATCGCGCACCGGTAATGCAAGCGCGTTACGTCTTACTCGACCCGAGTGATCGACACGGGTTTGAAACCCAGGTCAGCCGCCTTGCCCTTTCGAGCACGCCCGGCACGTGCATTGTTCAGGCTGCGGATCTCGAGCGTTTCTTCCCGCGGCTTGTTACCTCTGCCAACGCCTGAAATCTTCACGCTACGGGTGTAAGCGGCTGCACCTGCCAGGCTGTCTTTGGCTTCCAGGTCGATCAGCATCAGCCCGCGTCCGCCGGCGGCCTGGTGCTTGATCTCGGTGATCTCGAAGGTCAGGATGCGTCCTCCTGTGGACGCGCAGGCCACATGTGTTGCCGGCACCAGGGGGCTTGATGCGGAACTACCTGCCGCGTGCGACGGCTTGCAAATGGTCTCGCCTTCGGCGCAGCTGATGAAGGCTTTTCCGGCCTTGCGGGAGACCATGTTTTCAACCTGTGCCAGGAACCCGTAGCCGCCACTTGCCGCCAGCAAGAGGGTGGCGCTGGCTGGCCCGGCAAAGTAGTGGGCAGGTTGCGTGCCGGCCTCCAGTTCGATCAGCGTTGTAATCGGCTGGCCGTCGCCGCGGGCATTGGGCAGCAGCGACACCGGCACCGAGTACACCCGGCCACTGCCCTTGGCTGCCGTGCCAAACACCAGAAGCGTGTCAACCGTGCGGCATTCAAACGTGCCATACAGCTCATCGCCCGCCTTGAAGGCAAAACTCGCGGCGTCATGCCCATGCCCGCCTCTGGCCCGAATCCAGCCCTTGCTGCTGACCACCACCGTCACCGGTTCGTCGATCACCTTCACCTCCAGCACCGCTTTTTTCTCGGCCTGAATCAACGTGCGGCGCGGGTCGGCAAACTGCCTGGCGTCCGCTTCGATTTCCTTGACCATCAAGCGGCGCAGGGCAGCCGGGCTGCCCAGAATATCGTCCAGCCTGCCCTGCTCTTCACGCAGGGTTTTCAGCTCCTGTTCGATCTTGATAGCCTCCAGGCGTGCGAGTTGGCGAAGCCGTATTTCCAGAATGTCTTCGGCTTGCCGGTCACTCAATGAAAAGCGGGTAATCAGCGCTGCCTTGGGTTCATCCGACTGGCGGATGATGGCAATCACCTCGTCGATGTTGAGCAGAACAATCTGCCGGCCCTCCAGGATATGGATGCGGTCCAGCACCTTGGCCAAGCGGTGCTGTGAGCGCCGCTCGATGGTTATCTGGCGAAAGGCCACCCACTCGTTGACCATCTGGCGCAGCGACTTTTGCGCGGGTTTGCCATCCAGTCCGATCATCGTCAGGTTGATAGGCGAGGAACTCTCCAGGCTGGTGTGGGCCAGCAAGGTAGTGATGAGTTCCGCCTGGCTGATACGGCTGGTCTTGGGCTCAAATACCAGCCGGACAGCCGCTTCCTTGCCCGACTCGTCGCGCACCAGGTCCAGCACCGACAGCAAGGTCTGCTTGAGCTGCACCTGATCCTGGCTCAAAGCCTTCTTACCTGTCTTGATCTTGGGATTGGTCAGCTCCTCGATTTCTTCCAGCACGCGCTGCGTGCTGACGCCCGGCGGCAGCTCCTGCACCACCAGCTGCCACTGACCACGCGCCAGATCCTCGATCTTCCAGCGAGCACGAACCTTGAGCGAGCCCCGGCCGGTGCTGTAAGCCGATGCGATGTCAGCAGCAGTGGAGATGATCTGGCCACCACCCGGATAGTCTGGTCCAGGAATCAGCGTGTACAGCTCGTCGTCAGATAGCTTGGGGTTCTTGATGACGGCCACGCAGGCGTCGGCGATCTCGCGCAGGTTGTGGCTGGGGATTTCCGTGGCCAGGCCAACCGCAATACCGCTGGCACCATTGAGCAGGTTGAAAGGCAAGCGCGCCGGCAACTGGCGCGGCTCCTGGGTAGAGCCGTCGTAGTTGGGCACAAAGTCGACCGTGCCTTCGTCGATCTCGTCCATCAGCAGGCTGGTGATGCGCGACAGGCGTGCCTCTGTGTAGCGCATCGCCGCAGCGCCATCGCCATCCCGCGAGCCAAAGTTGCCCTGGCCGTCGATCAGGGGATAGCGCTGGGAAAAATCCTGCGCCATGCGCACCAGCGCGTCATACGCCGCCTGGTCGCCATGCGGATGAAACCGGCCCAGTACATCGCCCACGACGCGGGCGCTTTTTACAGGCTTGGCGCCGTTGGCGCCATTGGCACCCCCGAACCCCAGCCCCATGCGCGACATGCTGTACAGAATGCGGCGCTGCACCGGTTTCTGGCCGTCGCATGCATCGGGCAGCGCGCGGCCCTTGACAACGCTCAGGGCATATTCGAGATACGCACGCTGGGCATAGGCTGCCAGCGAATCACTGTCGGCCGCGTCGGGCGTTGCAGCGTCGGTGTCGGGGTTGAACAGATCCATGGCGATGTCGATACCGGGTAAAAAACGAGATTGAAAAGTACAGCCGTTTGCTGCATGAAACGCATCAGAAGGAGCTACCGGCCCCAAACCTGGGTAAAACAAGGCGCACAGCCCACTCCCCGTGAGGAGAAAGTTGCTAGTTGGGCATGGTCAGTTGTCGACGGCAAACGGCAGCGCGCCGGGCGGCACCGGAGCCGAAGGCTGCAGCCCGCCGGATGGCATGCGGCTGCGGCCGGATGCGCCGCCCATCATCTCCATGCGGACCCGGCCCGATCGGCGCGCCTCGGCTATAGCCAGCGGCGGTTTCAGGTGGGTGTAAAGCTGCATCACGGTTTTGACGTAGTTTCGGGTCTCGGGATAGTTCGGAATCCTGTTGCCAGCCCGCTGCACCGCGCCCTCGCCCGCGTTGTAGGCTGCCACAGCCAAATCGAGCTGGCCGGGAAACATCGCGATCAGGTCGCTCAGGTAACGGGAGCCGGCGCGGATATTCGTGCGCGGATCGGTCAGCTTTTTCTCAACCGGCGAATTGTTGTCGGCGGTTACGCCATAACGCTGCGCGGTGGGCGGCATCAGTTGCATCAGGCCAACCGCACCTTTGGGTGAGACCGCATGGGTGTTGAAGCCCGACTCGGTGGCGATGACAGCCTGGAGCAGTTCATAGTCGATGCCGTGCAGCACCGACGCGTCACGCAGCAAGTGCTTGACCGCCTTGTAGCCGGGTGAAATGTCAAAAAAAGCCAGCAGCTTCGGTGGCGCCGATGTGGCAGACGCCGCTACGCCACTTTGCCCTGCGGGCAACGATTTTTCCCCTTTTCCCGCTGAAAAACTTTCGTGACCCCGAAAAAACAGCTGGTACCGCTCGTCCAGCCGCTCGGCCGCAAAGTGGGCGATACCGCCTGCATCGACATAGCCCCATACATCGGCCCTGGCAGCACCGCCGGCTGACAGCAACAGCATCGCCAGCAGCATGTGGCCGCCATACCTGAACATCCCGGCCGCGTTTGCGCCAAACCGCACACAGGCTTGATGTGCAAGTCTTGCGGCTTGGGCGGAAAAGCGGTGAAGCGGACTCATGCGATCAAAAAGTAGGCGGTGTGCGATTTGGCAGACGTCAAAAAATGTCGAAAAGTGGACAACCAAACAAAGAAGACAGGAGATCGGAAATCGGAGACAGGAAACGGGCGATAAAGATACCGGGAGCGCGAGGCAAACCTGCTTTTTAACCCAGCCAGACCTAGACGTCTATCTCGACCGCGTCGCCGTGAAGCTCCATCAACTCACGGCGGGCAGCAGCTTCACCCTTGCCCATCAGCTTGGTAATCAGCCCTTCGGTTTGCAAAAAGCTCTGGTTGCCCAGTTGCACTGGCAACAGGCGCCGGGTGTCAGGGTTGAGCGTGGTTTCCCATAATTGTTCCGCATTCATCTCGCCCAGGCCCTTGAAGCGGCTGATGCTCCAGGCACTCTCCTTCACGCCTTCTTTTCGCAGCTTGTCCAAAATGGCGGTCAGCTCGCCCTCGTCCAGGGCATAGGCTTTTGATGCGGGTTTCTTGCCGCGTGCGGGCGCGTCCACCCGAAACAAGGGTGGCCGCGCCACATACACATGACCAGTTGCGATGAGCTTGGGAAAGTGTCTGAAAAACAGCGTGAGCAGCAGGACCTGGATGTGCGAGCCATCCACGTCAGCGTCGCTCAGAATGCATATCTTGCCGTAACGCAGCCCGCTCAGGTCAGGCGAGTCGTCAGGCCCGTGCGGGTCGACACCGATCGCCACCGCAATGTCATGAATCTCGGTGTTGGCAAAAAGCCGGTCACGCTCGACTTCCCAGGTGTTCAGCACCTTGCCACGCAGCGGCAATATGGCCTGGCTTTCCTTGTCGCGGCCCATCTTGGCGCTCCCGCCCGCAGAGTCGCCCTCGACCAGAAAAACCTCGTTGTGCGCCAGGTCGCGGCTTTCGCAATCCGTCAGCTTGCCCGGCAGCACCGCCACGCCGGAGCCCTTGCGCTTCTCCACCTTCTGGCCCGCCTTTTGCCGGCTTTGTGCCGCACGAATCGCCAGCTCGGCCAGCTTTTTGCCATACTCGACATGATGATTCAGCCAAAGCTCCAGCGCCGGACGCACATAGCTGGACACCAGCCGCACAGCATCGCGGGAATTGAGCCGTTCCTTGATCTGGCCCTGAAATTGCGGGTCCAGGACCTTCGCGGACAGTACATAGCTGGCGCGGGCAAACACATCTTCGGGCAGCAGCTTGACACCTTTGGGCAGCAGCGAATGCAACTCAATGAAGCTTTTCACCGCCGTAAACAGGCCGTCGCGCAAGCCGCTTTCGTGCGTGCCGCCAGCACTGGTCGGGATCAGGTTGACATAGCTCTCCCGCACTGGCTGGCCGTCCTCGGTAAAGGCCACGCACCAGCTGGCGCCCTCGCCTTCGGCAAAACTTTCATGCGATGCATCGGCAAAACCTTCGCCCTCGAACATCGGAATCACCGGGTCGGCAGCCAAGGTCTGCATCAGGTAGTCGCGCAGTCCACCCTTGTAGAGCCAGGTTTGTGTTTCCTTGTTTTTCTCGATCGTCAGCGTGACGGCGACACCCGGCATCAGCACAGCCTTGCTGCGCAGCAGGTGCACCAGCTCAGCCTGCGGCAGCACGGGTGACTCGAAGTATTTGCTGTCCGGCCAGGCCCTGACGGATGTGCCGGTCTTGCGGTCACCTTCACCGGCTTTTCGGATGTCCAGCGGCTCAATCACATCACCGCCGGAAAATACCAACCTCGCGACCTGGCCCTCGCGGTAAGACGCGACTTCCAGCCGCTTGGACAGCGCGTTGGTGACGCTCACGCCAACACCGTGCAGGCCGCCGGAAAAGCTGTACGCCCCGCCCTTGCCCTTGTCGAACTTGCCACCGGCATGCAGGCGGGTAAAGACAAGTTCGACCACTGGCGCTTTTTCCTCGGGGTGCATGCCAAACGGTATGCCGCGCCCATCGTCATCCACGCCGACCGAGCCGTCGGTATGCAGCGTGACCCTGATCTTCTTGCCGTGCCCCGCCAATGCCTCGTCAGCCGAGTTGTCCAGCACCTCCTGGATGATGTGCAGCGGGTTGTCGGTACGCGTGTACATGCCAGGACGCTGCTTGACCGGCTCCAGGCCTTTCAGCACACGGATGGAGGTTTCAGAATAAGCGGACGGACCGGCGGGGAGCGGACTTGCGAGGGGTGGTTTTACAGCCATGGTTGGTAAGAAATTTCAGGCGATTGTAATCGGCGCTCTTCAATAGGCTGGATGAAACCACAGTCTTTGGCCGGGCCAGTGCCGTATCGCACCTACGCGGGCGCGCGCCGCATGCTGATGCGCCCGCATCTGAGGCGGCGCCAGGTCACCGATGGCGCTAAAGTTCGTACATGTCCACCAGCACCACCCTGCCGAACTCTGCACCCCTGTCAATTCGGCAGGTACTTATCTGCGGCGCCACCATCGTGACGCTTTCCATGGGCATACGCCATGGGTTTGGCCTCTGGCTGCAGCCGATCACACAGGCGCAAGGGTGGACGCGCGAAACCTTCGCATTCGCCATCGCGATACAGAACCTCTCTTGGGGCGTGTTTGGCATTTTCGCGGGCATGGCCGCTGACCGGTTTGGCGCTTTTCGTGTCATCGCGGGCGGCGCGCTGCTGTATGCGCTGGGCTTGGTCGGCATGGCACTGTCGCCCACCGGTTTTCTGTTCACAATGACGGCGGGCATATTGATTGGCGCCGCGCAGGCCGGAACCACTTACGCGGTGATCTACGGCGTGATCGGGCGCAACATTTCAGCCGACCGGCGCTCCTGGGCCATGGGTGTGGCGGCCGCGGCAGGATCTTTCGGCCAGTTTTTGATGGTGCCGACCGAGGGCTTTCTCATCAGCTATTTCGGCTGGAAGGAAGCGCTGCTGATTTTGGGCGGGGCGGTGCTGTTGATCATGCCGCTGGCGCTGGGCCTGCGGGAAAGCAGCTTTGGCCCTGGCCGGACGGTCAAGCGCGAGCAGACCATCCTTCAGGCGCTAAAAGAAGCCTTCAAATACCCGAGCTTCCAGCTGTTGATGGCGGGATATTTCGTCTGCGGTTTCCAAGTCGTTTTCATTGGTGTACACATGCCCAGTTACCTGCGCGACAAGGGCCTGTCGCCGCAGGTCGCCAGCTACGCACTGGCGCTGATCGGGCTTTTCAATGTGTTTGGCACCTATATCGCCGGTTCGCTGGGCCAGCGCATGCCCAAAAAGACGATCCTCTCGACAATCTATTTTTCTCGGGCGGTGGTGATTGCGGTGTTTATTGCCGTACCGCTCAGCCCGATAAGCGTCTACATCTTCTCAGCCGTGATGGGGCTGCTGTGGCTGTCGACCGTGCCGCCCACCAACGCGGCCGTGGCGCAGATCTTCGGCATACATCATCTGTCGATGCTCAGCGGCTTTGTCTTTTTCAGCCACCAGATCGGTTCTTTCCTGGGCGTCTGGCTGGGCGGTCTGCTCTATGACCGCAGCGGCAGTTACGACATCGTCTGGTACATCACGATTGCGCTCGGCATCTTTGCCGGTCTGATCAACCTGCCCGTCAAAGAAGCGCCGATAGCGCGGGCCAAGACAGCCGCCGTGCCGGCAGCCAGCTGATATGCAAGGCCGGCGTCCGCTTCAGTGGGTAATGGGCGCCGTCATGATGGCGGCGCTGCTGGGCGTCTTTTCGCTTTATGGGCGGGCAGACTTCCTGTTGACACTGGCGACCCAAGTGTGGAGCTGCTTTTAACCTTCGCCATTTCCGCCGCCTCCCCGCTCGAAATTAATGGTCATTTATGCCTCCAGCCCAGGTAATACGCTGGAACTTTGCTATGAAAATAACAGTATTTACCGGCGCTTCTGATGGCATAGGCGCCGAACTGGCTCGTCAGCTTGCGGCGGGCCAAGGCGCCGGCGTAGGCTTGGTGGTGGCCGCACGAAACGAGTCCCGGTTGCCGGCTATGGCCATGCACGGACTTGAAGCGCCTTCAGCCTGGGTGCAGCGATGGTCGCACCTCGTGCAGCCCGGCGCCACCGTGCTGGATGTTGCCTGCGGCCACGGCCGGCATGCCAGGTGGTTTTATGAACGAAATCATGCCCTGGCCCTGGTGGACCGCTCACAAGCAGCCATCGATTTCATAGCAGCTGCGATACCGTCCCGTGCAACGCAGACCGTTGAGACGGTGGTGGCTGATATCGAGAACGGCCCATGGCCTTTTGAAAACCGGCAGTTCGGCGGTGTCATCGTCACCAACTACCTGTGGCGCCCGCTGATGCCGACGCTGCTGGCCAGCGTGGCGCCGGGCGGCCTGCTGATCTACGAAACCTTTGCGCAGGGTAACGAGACGGTCGGCAAGCCCTCCCGTCCTGACTTTCTGCTGCGCAGCGGTGAACTGCTGGCGCTGTGCAGGTCGCTTCATGTCGTCGGGTATGAAGATGGTTTCGAAGATGCACCTGATGGCCAGTCACCGCGCTTTGTTCAGCGGATCACGGCGATGGGCAAGGACGCCAGTGGAAATGCTATGCAGCAACCGCCAGCTGCTCCGCCGCGTTACCGCCTGAGCCCGTAGCAGGCGCAGCAGTTCAGCCCAGGTTGCCAGCGTCGGTTTCATCAGGCCTTGCGCCCTCCTCAAAACATCCGCTGCAAGCTGTGCAGCAAGAGCTGGCACATGCCACCTTCCAGCCGGCTTCCGCATGCCAGTCGGTCGTATAGCCACTGGGTAGAATGATGGACTATCCTCGCGCCGGGCTGGCGCAACATCCGGGCAGCGACTGGCAAGCGACACGTAAACATTCAACACATGAAAACCATTACTGGCAGCATCGTTGCGCTGGCAACACCTTTGCATGAAGACGGCGGCGTGGACTATCCGGCGCTGCGCAAGCTGGTGGACTGGCATATTGCAGAAGGCACAGACTGCATCGGCGTAGTCGGCACGACCGGCGAGTCGCCGACGGTCAGCGTGCAGGAGCACTGCGAAATCATCCGCGTGTCTGTCGAGCAGGCCGCCGGCCGGGTACCGATCATGGCGGGCTGCGGTGCCAACTCCACGGCTGAAGCCATTGAGCTGGCGAAATTCGCCAGGCAGGTCGGCGCCGATTGCCAGTTGCAGGTGGTGCCGTACTACAACAAGCCCACGCAGGAAGGCCAGTACCAGCATTTCAAGGCCATTGCGGAGGCTGTTGGCGACTTGCCAATCGTGCTGTACAACGTACCTGGCCGCACGGTGGCAGACATGGCGCACGACACTGTGCTGCGGCTGGCCGAGGTGCCGGGCATTGTCGGCATCAAGGAGGCGACCGGCAACATCGAGCGCGCCCAATGGCTGATCAGGGACGTTCCCAAGGGCTTTGCCGTGTATTCAGGCGACGATCCGACGGCGGTGGCCTTGATGCTCTGCGGCGGACAGGGCAATGTCAGCGTCACGGCCAACATCGCGCCGCGCCTGATGCATGAGTTGTGTGTGGCCGCGCTGGCCGGTGACGCACGCAAGGCCATGACGCTGCAACTGCGTTTGCTGCCTCTGCACCGAAATCTTTTCGTGGAAGCCAATCCGATTCCCGTGAAGTGGGCGATGGCCCGCATGGGTCTGTGCGGGCCCACGCTGCGCCTGCCTATGACGCCGCTTGACGCGTCAAATGAAGCGGCGGTCGAGGGCGCGATGCGCCTTTGCGGTCTGGTCTGATTTTTAAGGAAGCTGAAGTGAAGACATTGCAAACAAACGCTGGCGTTTCAGGCCTCAAGTTGGTCGCAACCGCGGCAGGCCTGGCGGCAGCCTTGATGGTCAGCGGCTGCTCCAGCGTCGGCGACCTGCTGCAGGGCGAAAAAATCGACTACAAGACCAGCGGCAAGGCCGGCCCGTCACTGGATGTTCCGCCCGATCTGACCCAACTGTCGCGGGAAACCCGCTATGTGGTGCCCGGAAGCGCAGTAACCGCCAGCGGATTCCAGGTCGGCCAGGTCACCCAGTCGGTGCCGACAGCCGCCACCGCGGTGGGCGATGTGCGCATTGAACGCAATGGCAACCAGCGCTGGCTGGTCGTCAACCGCCCTGCCGACAAGGTGTGGGGGCCGGTGCGTGACTTCTGGCTCGAAAGCGGTTTCCTGTTGTCGCTGGACCAGGAAAACCTGGGCATCATGGAAACCGACTACGCCGAGAACCGCGCCAAGCTGCCGCAGGACTTCATCCGCGACGCGATCGGCAAGGTCTTTGATGGCCTCTATTCCACTGGCGAGCGGGACAAGTTTCGTACCCGGCTGGAGCGCAATGCAAGTGGCGGCACCGAGATCTATGTAAGCCACCGCGGGCTGGTCGAAATCGTCACCGGCACCGTGGGGTCGGGCAAGACTGGTGACAGTACCGTCTGGCAGCCCCGTCCGTCAGATCCTGAGCTTGAGGCTGAATTCCTGCGCCGCATGATGGTCAAGCTGGGCGTCAGCCAGGAGCAATCCAAGGCTTTGGTTGCCACCGGCACTACCCGGTCTAGCGTGCGGGTTGCGGCCGTCAACGGCGCCCCGGCGATACAGATGAACGAGAGTTTCGACCGCGCATGGCGCCGGGTGGGCCTGGCACTTGACCGCACGGGCTTTACCGTGGAAGACCGGGACCGCACGCAAGGCACTTACTTTGTGCGTTATGTAGACCCAACGACGGACAAAAAAGAACCCGGCATTTTCAGCAAGCTGTTCAGTTCCGCCCCCAACGCGATTCCACCGATCAAGTACCGTATCAGTGTCAAGAGCCAGGGCGAGGCTACCGTTGTCTCGGTACTTAACCAGCAGGGCGCGCAGGAAACTTCGGCCAACGCGCAGCGCATCGTGCAGGTGATTGCTGACGACATGAAATGATCCAGCTGGAGCGATCAACCTGGTATCGAACGCTGGCATTCTGTCCAGGCCGGACAGCACCTTCTGCACATTCCGGTTTTACCGTTCATGCTGAGATTCAAAAATCTGGGTAGCGGCAGCACCGGCAATGCAACGCTCGTAGAAACCGACGACCAGCGCCCTTTCAGGCTGCTGGTTGATTGCGGGTTCGGTATCCGTCAGCTGCAGCTTCGCCTGGCCAGCGCCGGCCTTTTGCCAGCTGACATCGGCGCGATCTTCATCACCCATGAGCACAGCGACCATGTCGGTTGTGTGCGATCCATGGCATTGCGCTACCGGATTCCAGTGTGGATGAGTCGAGGCACCTACACCGCCATTGGCGAGCCTGATTTCGAAGCGTTGCTGCGCATCGCCCACGATGGCGAGGCGATTGCCTTGAACGGACTTGAAGTCATGCCGTTTACGGTACCGCACGATGCACGCGAGCCGCTACAGATCAGCTGCTCCGATGGGTCATCCAAACTCGGCATACTGACCGACCTCGGTCATGCCACCCCTCATGTCCTGGCGCAACTCGAGGGTTGCCACGCCTTGCTGCTGGAATGCAACCACGACCCGGAGTTGCTGGCGCAATCCACGTACCCGGCGTTTCTGAAGCGGCGTGTGGGTGGGCATTACGGGCATCTGTCAAACACGTCGGCCGCAGATATTGCCCGTGTGCTGATGCACCACAAGCTCAAACACATGGTGGCGGCGCATTTGAGTGCCCAAAACAACCGCGCCGACCTGGCGCAAGTGGCTCTTGCAGAGGCGATGTGCTGCGGCGGCGATGACATCCTGGTAGCCCGGCCTGATGTGGGCACCTGCTGGATGGACGTGTAGCAAATGCGCTTTGGACAGGCATAAAAAAGCCGCCCCAGGGCGGCCTCTTTGACTCGTCAGCGCTTACTTGGCAGCGCTGGCAGGAGCAGCCGATGGCGTGGCAGCCGCGGCGGCGGCTGCTGCTGCAGCGCCTGCGTCCATACCGGGTGCGGCGGAACCAGGAGCGGATGTGCCGGCAGCGGGAGCTGCGGCAGCGGCGTCGGCTGCAGGAGCAGCAGCAGCTGGTGCAGGTGCGGGAGCAGCTACCGGCGCAGGAGCAGGCGCTGGCGCAACTTCTGTCTTGCTGCAGGCAGCCAATGACAATGCGGCAACAGCAGCGGCGAGTACAAGAGTTTTATTCATAGGGATACCTCAATTAGTGGAAACGATTCGCAAGCCGCCGAAGAGCCGAAAGCGCAAAAAGAAATGCCATCCGACTGGGCAAAAGATCCGTGCGACACAGCCCAGCCGCAGATTATATGGGTACGAAAAAGTCCGCTACCGTGGGTAAACGAAATAGCCGTTAGCTGCTGCCATCGCCTGCCTGTGAATGATGAACGTCCCCAATGCCGTCGCCGGGTTCGCTACCACCGGGCTTTCTTACAGGCCAAGCGTGGTTGCCGGAAATGCTGATGCGCTTTTGCCCAGGCATTCATCCAATTGTTCCTTGAGCGCGGTTCGCCTGATGGCCTCGGAGCCGGCGAACCCGGTAGAACGCGCGGTGTCCAGCCGCTGAAAAACCCAGTCGGGGCTCCAGAACGCACTGGGAAAATCACCGGGGGAAACCAGTGCGAGACTTCGGCATTCAACAATGCGGCTCCAGGTACGCCGCCAACTGACAAAACGGGCGTGTCGCCGCACAACCTCATCGTAGGACTTCGCCAGCATGGTGAATTTGCGGCCGGCTCGCGACCACTCATGCAGCGACTCTGCAACAGCACGCTCGCCCAGTGGCCAGGCCTCGAAATTTCCATCGCTCAGAATGAGCTCTCTCCAGCCTCGCTCGGCTGCGGTGGCAAAAGCCAGCCGGACCAGCCCGGCAAATTCGCGAGGCCCTGAAAAACGACCGTCGTGCAACGCTGGCAAGCCGTACGCATCTGGTGGCAGAGGCTGCTCATCATTCATCACCAGGTCCTTTCAGTTCTGCGCTGGGAAGTTGATCCGGGCACTGCGGATACGGTCCGTAGACCGATCAGGATTCATGCAACTGACCCGACACCACAGCGCAACCACCCTTCTTCATGCCATTCACTCAAAAGCTCAAGGGCAGCTGGGCTGGCTTTTCGCAGCTGCTCGACGGACAGCCTGCGCTGGTCCGCAAGCAGGTGCATCAAGCGCGCATCAGCGCCCCGGGCCCGATAACTCTCGCCATTGATAAACACATGATGCTCACCGTACATCATGCGGGTTTGCGCTGCAAGGCACACGCCGGGGCTGCCCGGCCCGACTACAAAGACCTGCGGCGAATCATCAAACCACACCGTTGGCTTTGGCTGCGTCATGTATTCGCCCAGCGCACAGGCAATTGCCAGCGGGTCCTTCAGGGCCTCGACAACGGAGGCCTGCGCATAGTCCAGCAGGCCTTGCGGCAACGCGGCCGGATGGGCGGTTGCCGGCTGGCTGGCATCGCGGTACAGCTTTTGCGCAGGTGACCTGGGCTGCCGTCCATTCACAGGCTCCTTTCGCGCGTCGTCAGCCTCATGAAACTCGGCCAGCCGGTGAAGCATCTCTGCAGCCAGTTCCTGGCGCGCGGGCGCTCTGAACCCAATCGAATAGGTCATGCAGTCGCTGGCCTTGCCGTCAGCGTCCTGCGCCAGCTCTGCAACGCCGTCATGGGCATAACGCGGCGGCAGGTAAAGCATGTCCCCGGCTTCGAGCACAAACTCTTCCTCAGACTGGAAATTGCTGAGTATTTTTAGCGGCACACCTTCCTGCAGGGTCAGTTCTTTTTGTTTGCTGATCCTCCATCGGCGCCGGCCGCTGGCCTGAAACAGAAAAACGTCATAGCTGTCAAAGTGCGGACCGACACCGCCACCGGGCGTCGCAAATGAAATCATCAGATCGTCCAGGCGCGCATCCGGAACGAAGCGAAAGCGCTGCAGTAATTCATGGGCTTGCGCACAGTGAAGATCCACACTTTGCACCAGCAATGTCCAACCCGCTTGCTTGAGCGGCGGCAGACTGCGCGGCGGAAACGGCCCATGCCTCATGACCCAGCCACTGGGCTGCTGCGCAATCAGCCTGGATTCGACGTCTGCACTGGCTGCGAGCCCAAATAGCGCTGCACGACTCAGGAACGGCTTGAAGCCGGGAAGCGCCTGGCGCACCACCAGGGGCTTCTTTTGCCAATAGCGGCGCATGAATTGTGCAGGGCTCAAGCCCGCCAGCAGCTCTAATGATTGATCGACATCCATGGGACAATTGTCCAATGAAAATCACACCCCGATGCGTGGTCGCCCTGACCTGGACACTCAAAGACACTTTGGGCGAAGTCCTGGATGAACTTGAGGAGCCGGTCGAGTTCTTACTAGGTGGCGACGACCTGCTGGCTCAGATCGAAGAAGAGCTTCAGGGACATGAGGCTGGCGACAGGCTGGAGCTGCATCTGGAGCCCGAAAATGCGTTTGGCGATTATGACGAGCAGCGTGTGTTTCTGGAAGCCCGTGCTCTTTTCCCGCAGGAAATCGAAGAAGGAATGTCTTTTGACGGTGCAGCCTTGCCAGCAGGCGCCAGCCCCGGCATTCCGGCTGAACATATTTACACCGTGACAGAAATCTACCCGGAGCATGTGGTGCTAGACGGCAACCATCCGCTGGCCGGCATTGCCATCCGGCTCAACCTCTCAATCGACTCAGTGCGTGCCGCTACGGATGAAGAAACGGCCGCGGGCAGCCTGGGTACCGGCTTTTTCAAGCTCGAACCCCTGGCAGGTGGAAACGACACGATTCATTGATCCTCGGTACGACATCCCTTGCTCTTGATGCTGTCCATGAGGTGACAGTTTTGCCTGGTTCGCCCCGAGACATCGAAAGGCGTTGACGGCAAGTATTACGTCGAAGCTAGGAGCGGCGTGGGCACCGCAGCCGGATGCCCAACCACTCTGTGCCGCCCGAATCAGTAGCGAAAGAGCTGACCGTTTTCAATTCTTACCCGGTCGCCTGCGCGCAGGTCTGTAGTGCCCGGCAGGTCATACGCTCTGAGCGTTCCGTTGTCGGTCTGCACCGACACGCGATAGGCTTCGGTGACCCGGTTGTTGGAATTTTTTTCGATGGCGTTACCGGCGATTGCACCGCCGACAATGCCGGCAATGCGGGCAACATCCCGACCAGAGCCTCCACCCACCTGGTTGCCTATGACAGCGCCTCCAATCCCGCCGATCACGGCGCCGGCTCCGCTGGTGCGTCCTGCTTCCTGACCCTGAACGAGTTGCACGTTGGTAACGCGGCCGTACTCGGCATAGCCGGGCGCGGTGCTGCCCGAAGGATATTGCCCGGTTGGGTAACCGGTACTGGGATAGGACGACGATGGATAAGTGGTGGGCTGGCCACCGGGATAAAGCGGCTGCGAACTGCAGGCGGCCAATGTCGCCGTCAATGCCGCTGCGGCCGCTAGGGACGCAAGCCTGGATGAGTTAAGCATATAAGTCTCCTTGAATGACACCGCGCAGGCGGAAGGCAGGGATGCGCTACCACCTTTGCGATGAAGTACTTATTACACCGTTTAAGTCGCGCGCTCGAGGTCGGCCCACCCGCAGCCCTATCGTCGGATGCTCCTTGGCGCACCTGTAGGCTGATGCCACCAAAATGGCGGCTGGCATAAGACCTGGGTATCGTCAGGCTTTTCCCGTCGAGCCGTAGCCACCCTCGCCGCGCTCGCTGGCGGGAAACTCGCTGACGATGTTGAATTGCGCCTGAATCACCGGAACAACCACCAGCTGGGCAATACGTTCCATGGGCTCTATTGTGAAAGGAACATCGCTGCGGTTCCAGGCGCTCACCATCAGCTGTCCCTGGTAGTCGCTGTCGATCAGACCGACCAGGTTACCCAGCACGATGCCGTGCTTGTGACCGAGCCCGGAGCGCGGAAGGATCAACCCCGCAAAGCCGGCATCGCGCAGGTAGATTGCGATACCGGTGGGCACCAGTTGCCAGGCGTTGGCCTGCAGCGTCAGCGGCTCGCTGATACAGGCTCGCAAGTCCAGCCCGGCGCTGCCCGGCGTGGCATAAGCCGGCAGGTTGTTGGACAGGCGCGGGTCGATGATCTTGACGTCAATTTTCATGGATGTTGGAAGCGATGAGGATGTTCTTGCCGACAGGCACTGCTGCGTACGAATTAAGGCGCTGCGTGCGACAAGCAAGCTTGGGCGCTTGCTGGCGGCATGGCGGCATGGCGGAATTACACCAGAGCGACGAGGCCCTCACGCGCGTGGCGCTGAAGTTGCCGTCACTGGGCTGGTGATGGGCAACGCCGCGCGATTTCGTTGACCAGCGCGCGCGCCAGCGACCGCTTGGAGGCCCGGGGCAATTCGGTCGTACCTGCCGCATCCACCAGCAGCAGCGCATTGTGGTCCTTGCCGAAAGCGGCTGGGCCGATGTTGCCCACCAGCAGCGGTACGTTTTTGCGTAAGCGTTTGGCCTGTGCGTGCGCAGCCAGGTCGTGGCTTTCTGCTGCGAAGCCGACGCAAAACAAGCGGCCTTGCAAGGCCGCCGGCGAACTGGCCACGGTAGCGAGGATGTCAGGGTTTTCTTCAAAGACAAGTTGCGGCGTACTGCCAGTGCCGTCTTTCTTGAGTTTTCGGTCGGATGGCGCCGCAACACGCCAATCCGCCACCGCGGCAGTTGCTATGAATATAGTAGCTTCATGCGCTTTATTTATAACGGCTTGAAGCATATTTTCTGCTGATTTGACATCGATTCTGTCAACACCGCGCGGGGTAGAAAGGCTTACCGGCCCGGCAATCAGCGTGACCTGTGCGCCCGCTTCGTGCGCGGCACGTGCGATGGCGAAGCCCATCTTGCCGCTCGACAGATTGGTGATGCCGCGAACCGGATCGATTGCCTCATAGGTGGGGCCGGCTGTGACTACAACGCGCTGACCCAGCAGTAATTTGGGAGCAAAGAACGCGATTACATCCTCCAGCAGCTGCTCGGGCTCCAGCATGCGGCCGTCGCCGGTTTCGCCGCAGGCCTGAAAGCCAGTCCCCACGCCCAGCACAGTGGCGCCATCGGCCTGCAGCTGCGCGAGGTTACGCTGGGTTGCCGGATGCGCATACATCTCCCGGTTCATCGCCGGCGCGATCAGAAGCGGCGTGCTGCCCAGCGGTCGGGCCAGGCACATCAGGCTGAGCAGGTCGTCAGCCCGGCCCTGCACCAGTTTGGCGATGAAGTCGGCACTGCAAGGCGCAATCAGGATCGCATCGGCGGCCCGCGACAGGTTGATGTGCGCCATGTTGTTGGCTTCGCGCTTATCCCACTGGTTGGAATACACCGGCCGACCGCTCAGTGCCTGGAACGTCACCGCGGTGATGAACTGCTCGGCAGCTTCCGTCATGACCACCTGTACGGTTGCGCCAGCCTTGATGAGCGCCCGGCAGAGTTCTGCCGCCTTGTAGCAGGCGATGCCGCCCGTAAGGCACAGAAGGATGTGCTTTCCGGCCAACTCGAGCGGCTCATCGGCAACGTGAAGATCGGGCGAGGTTGGCGCTTGATAGGTCATGTTTCGCAATGTATCAGCTTGGATGCGCCGAAATCAGGGCCCGGGGCCATGCCTATAATCCTGCTTTCCCACTCGACGAACTTCTGGTTCGTGCCTGACATGACCAAATTTGTCTTCGTCACCGGCGGTGTGGTGTCTTCCCTGGGCAAGGGAATCGCCTCCGCCTCCCTGGCCGCCCTCCTCGAATCCCGCGGCCTCAAAGTCACCCTCATCAAGCTCGATCCCTACCTCAATGTTGACCCCGGCACGATGTCGCCGTTTCAGCATGGCGAGGTGTTTGTCACCGATGACGGCGCAGAAACTGACCTGGATCTTGGCCACTATGAGCGTTTTATTGAAACGCGCATGAAGAAGGCCAACAACTTCACCACCGGTCAAATTTATAAAAGCGTGCTCGAAAAAGAGCGGCGCGGCGACTACCTCGGCAAGACGGTTCAGGTAATCCCCCACGTCACCAACGAAATCCAGGATTTCGTCAAGCGCGGCGCAGGTTACGGCACGGCTGAAGCAGTCGATGTTGCCATCGTCGAAATTGGTGGCACGGTCGGCGACATCGAGTCACTGCCGTTTCTGGAGGCCGTTAGGCAGATGAGCCTGCGCATGGGCGCGAACAACACCGCCTTCGTGCATCTGAGCTATGTGCCATGGATTGCCGCTGCGGGCGAACTCAAGACCAAGCCGACCCAGCACACCGCCAAGCAGCTGCGTGAAATCGGCATCCAGGCAGATGTGCTGCTGTGCCGTGCCGACCGGCGTATTCCACAGGAAGAGCGCCAGAAAATTTCACTGTTCTCCAACGTCCCGGAATGGGGCGTGATCTCGATGTGGGATGTGGACACGATCTACAAGGTGCCCCGCATGCTGCATGAGCAGGGCCTCGACGGCCTGATCTGCGACAAGCTGCGCTTGAATACGCCGCCCGCCAGCCTCAAGCGTTGGGACGATCTGGTCTATGAAACCGCGCATCCGCAGCATGAGGTCAACATCGCCATGGTGGGCAAGTATGTTGATCTGAGCGACAGTTACAAGTCCCTCAATGAGGCCTTGCGTCACGCGGGCATGAAGAACCATGCCAAGGTGGTGATCGAGTATGTCGACTCCGAAAGCATCACCCCCGAGAACGTGTCGCGCCTGGCCAAATTCGACGGCATCCTGGTGCCCGGAGGGTTCGGTGTGCGCGGTGTCGAGGGCAAGATTTGCGCGGCCCGTTTCGCGCGGGAAAACAAGGTGCCGTATCTCGGAATTTGCCTGGGCATGCAGGTGGCCACGATTGAATTTGCGCGCAATGTGGCCGGTCTGAAAGATGCCAACAGCACCGAATTTGACCCGCATACCCCGCACCCGGTGATCGCGTTGATTACCGAATGGAAGGACGCGGACGGCACCATCAAGACGCGCAACGCCAAGTCCGACCTTGGCGGAACCATGCGGCTGGGCGCGCAAAGCTCTGACGTCGCGCAGGACACTTTGGCGCACGACATTTACGGCGATGTTGTCACCGAACGCCACCGCCATCGTTATGAAGCCAACGTCAACTATCTGGACCCCTTACGCGAGTCAGGCCTGATCATTTCTGCACTGACCCAGCGCGAGAGCCTGACGGAAATCGTTGAATTGCCGCAAAGCGCTCATCCCTGGTTTGTGGGCGTTCAGTTCCACCCTGAATTCAAGTCGACGCCGTGGGCGGGCCATCCACTCTTTAATGCCTACATCAAGGCCGCGCTCGACCATCAACTGGTCGGCAAGTCTCTCAAAGTGGTGGCCTGAGTCAGCACCGTCTTCGCTTGCCCTTCAGCGACCACCAGCCTCGTTTAAAGGACCACCATGCCCGCCGCATACATCATTGTTGACATGAAAATCACTGACGCCGAGCAGTACAAGCAATACATGGCAGCAGCGCCGGCCGCTGTTGCCGCAGCCGGTGGCGAATACCTGGTGCGTGGCGGACGTTTTGAAACCCTGGAAGGCAACTGGCAGCCTGCCCGGCTTGCCATGCTGCGGTTTCCAAGCTTCGAGGCCGCCAAGACCTTTTACGATGACGAGCTGTACCGCGCTGCGCGAGCCAAACGCTCGGGCGCGACCGAATTTTTCAACATGGTTTTAGTTGAAGGCGCCGCCCCGCCCGCCTGACCAGACTGCTTTTTTGAATTTGCAATACCCAGAGGGAGATTTCTCATGAGCGCAATCGTTGATATCGTCGGACGCGAAATTTTGGACAGCCGCGGCAACCCCACCGTTGAGTGCGATGTGTTGCTGGAATCGGGCGTGATGGGCCGGGCGGCTGTGCCGTCAGGTGCATCAACCGGCTCACGCGAGGCCATCGAGTTGCGCGATGGCGACAAGGGTCGATACCTGGGCAAGGGTGTTCTCAAGGCGGTGGAACACATCAACACCGAAATCGCTGAAGCCGTGCTGGGCCTGGATGCCAGCGAGCAGGCTTTCCTGGACCGCACCCTGATCGATCTCGACGGAACGGACAACAAGGCAAGGCTGGGCGCCAACGCGATCCTCGCCGTCAGCATGGCAGTCGCCCGCGCCGCAGCTGAAGAAGCCGGCCTTCCGCTGTACCGCTATTTCGGCGGCAGTGGCGCCATGCAGTTGCCGGTGCCCATGATGAATGTGGTCAATGGCGGCGCGCATGCCAACAACAACCTGGACCTGCAGGAGTTGATGATCATTCCGATTGGCGCGCCCAGTTTCCGGGAAGCGGTTCGTTATGGCGCGGAAGTCTTCCACGCGCTCAAAACCATCCTGCACGACAAGGGCATGAGCACTGCAGTGGGCGATGAAGGCGGTTTCGCGCCCAGCGTTGCGAATCATGAAGCGGCCATCCAGATGATTCTGGAAGCCATCGACAAAGCCGGCTATGTGGCAGGCGAGCAGATCGCGCTGGGCCTCGACTGCGCGGCCTCCGAGTTCTACAAGGACGGCAAATATGTGCTGGAAGGCGAAGGCGGCCTCAGCCTCGATGCCACGCAGTGGACCGACATGCTGGCGACCTGGGTCGACAAATACCCGATCATCAGCATCGAGGACGGCATGGCCGAGGGCGACTGGGACGGCTGGAAGATTCTGACCGAGCGCTTGGCAGGCAAGGTGCAACTGGTGGGTGACGACCTGTTTGTCACCAACACCAAGATCCTGAAAGAAGGCATCGACAAGAAGATCGCCAATTCCATCCTGATCAAGATCAACCAGATCGGCACCCTGACTGAAACCTTTGCCGCCATCGAGATGGCCAAGCGCGCCGGCTACACCGCGGTGATTTCGCACCGTTCGGGTGAGACGGAAGATTCGACGATTGCGGACATCGCCGTGGGTACCAATGCTGGCCAGATCAAGACCGGATCGCTCAGCCGGTCGGACCGCATGGCCAAGTACAACCAGTTGCTGCGTATTGAAGAAGACCTGGGCGAAGTTGCTTCATACCCGGGGCGCGCCGCTTTCTACAACCTGCGCTGAGGCCAGCCTACCGGTTGGAGAAACATTGGGAAACCGCCTCGTCCCCGCCATCCTGCTTGCATTGCTGGTGCTTTTTCACGCGCAGCTCTGGATGGGCCGGGGCAGCATTCCCAATGTGATCGAACTTCAGCGCAAGCTGGACGACCAGTTGCTCAGGAACGCGAAAGCGGAGGCAGCCAACGAGCAGCTGGCCGCTGAGGTGAAAGACCTCAAGGAGGGCCTGGAAATCGTCGAGGAAAAAGCGCGCAGCGAGCTGGGCATGGTCAAACCCAATGAGATTTTTGTGCAGATCACGCCCTAGCGGCGCCGGGCGTTAATGCTTCGCGTGGCGCTGTGCAGTGCACATGGCAATGCGCTGATGTCCCTGCTTGCGGCGCTTCGCGCATCGCTTGAACAGGCGCTGGTAGCGCCCGCTCTGGTGTCGCTGGAGGCTTTTGACCCAACAGCCAATGACAGCCTGAAGGAATTGCCGTCTGTCGGGCAATCCGTCGGCGTTCACCGCAGACACGATCTCATCCTTCTGATGGGACTGGACGCGCGCGATTCGCTGTCACATCTGCCACTGGACCAGGCTATCAGGCAGGTACTGGACTGCTCGGGCTGGCCGTACACGGTGCTGTACGGATCGCATCAGGAGCGCCTGGAGCAAGCCGCAGAATTAATCGCCAATCGCTTGTCTACCGAGGAGCCTGGCAAGGCGCAAGCCTTACCTGGACGCGACAGCAGCCTGTTTGGCCGCTTGTTGCACAAAGGCGCTCAACCACTGATAAGCGGAACCGGAGCCTGGGTATGGGCCTGCGACACCTGCGGTGACGCGGCTTGCGAACACCAACTGCTGTCTGACCTGCTGGCCAAGCGATCAACCAGCAGGTCGGCGCCTACTGCACCGTTGCCGGCGGTGGCTGCTGACGATCCGGGTGGGTGAAAAGCTGCGCGGCATCGACAGGGTCAAACTCGTACGGCGCGCCACAAAACTCGCAGGTCACACCAACCGTTCCACGCTCGGCAATGATGCTTTCGATTTCTTCCGTACCCAGGCTGCGCAGCATGCTGCCCACCCGTTCGCGGGAGCAACTGCAGGAAAACTCGGGGTGCAGGGGTTCGAAACGGGTAATCGGTTCTTCCCAGAACAGGCGCCGCAAAATCGTGTCGACATCCAGGCCCAGCAGTTCCTCGGGCTTCAGAGTAGACGCCAGTATCGCGATGCGGTTGTAATCCTCGTTGATGCCGATCTGGTCTTCATTCGCATCGCTGTCGATCAGCCCCTCCAGGTTGCCCTTCCCCTTGACCGGCAGGCGCTGGATAAGCAGCCCGGCGGCGACCTGGCCATCGGCAGCCAGGATAAGTTTGGTGTCGAGCTGTTCGCTTTGCAGCATGTAGTGCTCCAGTACCTCCCCCAGGCTTTCTATTTTTTCGTGGCTGTCGCCAAACAGCGGAACCACGCCCTGATACGCCTGCTGCCCTGGAAGCTTGTCCTTGGGATCCAGCGTGATGGCGCAGCGGCCCTCGTTGTTGACGTTGACCATCTGGCTCAGCGAGCTGCCCTCATTGACAGTGCCCGTTACCGTGGCGGTGGCCCGAAACGTCAGGTCGGGTTGAATCTCAGCCACGGCCAGCTTCACCGGGCCATCGCCAAAGATCTGCAGAACCAGCGCGCCGTTGAACTTGATGTTGCCCTGCATCAGCGTGCCGGCAGCCGCCATCTGGCCCAGCAGGTGCATCACTTCAGGCGGATAGCCACCGGCCTCTTCACGGCGTTTCAAAATCTCCTGCCAGGAACCGGTCAAGCGCACCAGCATGCCGCGCACGGGCAGGCCGTCAAAGATAAATTTATGAAGTTCGGACATTGCGCCCCCACGGTTGCGCACTTCGTGTCGCGCCCTGCCCCTTAGCGGAGTTTCCGTTTGGCCTGAGGTAGCGAAGGACGCACCTGCGGTCTGGCGAAGCCAGTCCCGCGGCCCCTGCTTGAATGAAGATGCTATTTAGCGGGGCAACCCTGTGAAGTTCGATCATGTTCTCTGCGCTTAAGTGAGCTTTCTCAGACCGCGCCGAAACCGGCGGGCATTTTCTACATAGTGCTCAGCACCGGTTTTTAAAGCCTCTATCTGCTCAGGCGTGAGTTGGCGAACCGCCTTGGCCGGGCTGCCGAAGATCATCGAGCCATCCGGAAACTCCTTGCCCTCGGTCACCAGCGAGCCCGCGCCTACCAGGCAGTTCCTGCCGATCCTGGCGCCATTGAGCACGACAGCCTGGATGCCGATCAGCGAGTTGTCGCCAATGGTGCAGCCATGCAGCATCACCTGATGGCCGATGGTGACGTTCTCGCCAATCATCATCGGCATGCCATGGTCGGTATGCAGCACGCTGTTTTCCTGGATATTGGAACCCTTGCCTACGGTGATGGCTTCGTTGTCGCCTCGAATCACCACGCCAAACCACACGCTGCTGTCTTCAGCCAGGCTGACCTTGCCGATGACCTGCGCGCTATCGGCTACCCAGGCGGTTTCGTGTATGTCAGGTTGAACCTCGTCCAGCTGATAAATGGCCATGGTGTGTTTCCGAGGTAATGGGCTTGTTAGAGGTTTTGCGCAGCCACCCATTTTTGAGCGGCACGGCGCCCTGCATCGCGGGGCTGGCCGACTGTGTGATTGTAAGTACGCGATCGGCTGGCGTGATGCCAGCGCCAGCGCGCGGTTGGCCGACAATCCTGGCATGACAGCGCCACAGATGCCCACCCTGGTGACCGAGCTCCGGCGCGCGGCGCTGGCAGCGCTCTGCGAGCCCGATTTTGAACGAAAAGTGGCTCTAGCCCAACATATGCAAGAGGTATTAGCTACTTTCTCGATAGCAAATAACGATCTTATTGCCGAGCCCTGCGGCGTTCCCGGACAACCATCACAGCCCGAGTTGCGCGCGCATCTGGACGTACCCAAGCGCTCGCCGCACACGCCGCAAGGCCTGGCCGCGCTGCTGCATGCGGTGACCCATATCGAGTTCAATGCCATCAATCTGGCGCTGGATGCGGTATGGCGGTTTGCGGGCATGCCCGATGCGTATTACCGCGACTGGCTGCAGGTGGCCGCAGAAGAGGCGCATCATTTCAGCCTGCTGCGCGGCTTGCTGCTGGAGATGGGCCATGAGTACGGAGACTTCGCAGCGCACACCGGCCTCTGGGACATGACCGAAAAAACTCGCGGTGATGTGCTCGCCCGTATGGCGCTGGTACCGCGCACGCTGGAAGCGCGCGGTCTGGATGCCACGCCGCCGATGCAGCTGAAGCTGCGCAAGGTGGGGACGACCCACGCCCTGCGTGCGGTAGAGATTCTGGACATCATCCTGCGCGATGAGATCGGCCATGTCGGCATCGGCAACTACTGGTACCGCCACCTGTGCGCCGAGCGAGGCCTGGAGCCGGTCGCCACCTACGCGGTGCTCGCGGTAACCTATTCGGCACCCCGGCTCAAGGGGCCGCTCAACCTGAACGCTCGGCGACTGGCCGGCTTTGACGAGCGCGAGCTGGCGCTGCTGCAGTACGTCTGCTGAGCCTTTCGGCTATCTACAGCGGCGCTTAGGCGCGCGACCCGGCCGCAGTCCATCAACCGCGCGGATGATGCTGCGCATGCAGCGACTTCAAGCGCTCACGCGCCACATGGGTGTAAATGGTCGTGGTTGAAATATCGGCATGACCGAGCAGCATCTGCACCGCCCGCAAGTCGGCCCCGTGGTTGAGCAGGTGCGTGGCAAAAGCATGGCGTAGGGTGTGGGGCGACAACGGCGCATGGATGCTGGCACGCATCGCGTATTTTTTAACCAGCATCCAGAACATCACACGGCTCATGCCCCGGCCGTGGCCGGTGACAAACAGGTCATCGGTCTGCTGCCCTCCCAGAATGCCAGGCCGCGCGCTGGCCAGGTATCGCTCGATCGCCTCGCGTGCCACTTCGCCAAACGGCACCAGCCGCTCCTTGCTGCCCTTTCCCATGACGCGCAGCACTCCTTCGTTCATCCCCAGGTGAAAAGTCTTCAGTCCGACCAGTTCAGTGACGCGCAGCCCGCTGGCGTACAGCAGTTCCAGCATGGCCCGATCGCGCAGCTCCAGCAGGGTGTCCCCACCGGGCGCTGCAAGCAAGGCCTCAACCTGCGCCTCGGTCATCGACTTGGGTACGCGGAGCGCCTGCTTTGCCGATTGCAGCTTGAGCGTTGGGTCAGCAGCTATGTGCTGCTCACGCAGCGCCCACCGAAAGTAGCGCTTGAAAACCGTCAAACGCCGGTTAGCAGAAGTCGCCTTGGTCGAGTTGTGCCGGACTGAAAAATAGCGGTTCAGGTCGGTCTCATCCGACTGGTTCAGTTCCCGGGCGTGCTGCTCCTTGCCTGCCAGCCAGTCGGCATACAGCGAAAGGTCGCGCCGGTAGGCCGCCAGGGTGTTTTTCGACAAGCCGTCTTCCAGCCACAGGGCGTCAATGAAAGCGTCAATACTGGCTTGGCTGTTTGGCTGCATCCGTCTGACCTTAACAAAATTTGAAGCGCATAAAAAAACGCCCCGCTGGCAAGCCAGTGGGGCGTTGTCGGTCAAGGCCCGAAACGCTTACTCGAGCGTCAGCTTGGCGCTTTCCACCACCTTTTTATAGACCTCGTATTCAGCCTTGATCTGTGCTGCAAACTGCTCAGGCGTATTGGCGATGATGATGGAGCCGGTGTCTTCGATCCGCCTGCGCACCGCCGGGTCTTCCAGCGACTTCTTGACGCCAAGGCTAACCTTTTCAACCACATCTGCCGGTATTCCCTTCGGAGCGGTGATGCCGTAATAAGCCATGCGATTGACGGGCTCCAGGCCTACTTCCTTGAAGGTCGGGACATCAGGCATGGCGGCGACGCGCTGGGGCGCGGCAACTGCAATGGCGATAAGCCGCTTCTGCAGGATAAAAGGCAAGGCCGACGGCAGGTTGTCAAAAATAATAGGTATCTGTCCGGCAACGGCGTCGTTGAGCGCGGGGCCAGATCCACGATACGGAATGTGCGTGATGAAGGTGCCGCTCAGGTTCTTGTAGAGCTCCATCTGCAGGTGCGCGATGCTGCCGGTGCCTGACGAGCCAAATGAATACTTGCCGGGGTTCTTCTTGATCTCGGCCAGAAACTCCTTGTAGTTGCGTGCCGGAAAGCTGGGGTTCACGGCAATCACATTGGGCGTGGCCGCAATGTTGATGATGGGCGTGAAGTCCGTCAGCGTGTTGTACGGAATCTTCGGGTTGATAGCCGGGTTGGCTGCAGTACTGGAGACCGTGGCTACGCCCAGGGTGTAGCCATCCGGCGCTGCGCGGGACAGCTCGAGCGCACCGACCACCCCGCCGCCGCCGGCCTTGTTCTCGACGATGACGCTTTGCCCCAGTGCCTTGCCCAACGGATCGGCAATCACGCGAGCAATGATGTCAGTGGTGCCGCCAGGTGCAAATGGCACTTGCAGCTTGATCACCTTGTTCGGATAGGCCTGTGCCAATGCTGAGCCGGATACGCCAGTCAAAGCGAGCACGGACGCGGTTGACAGGGCAAAAAGATATCGACGCTGCATAAAGAGTCCTTTCATTGAAACTGCGGGTATGGTACGCGACGGGCGATCAGCAGCACTGTGGAATACACATAAGGGCAAACCCCGATCTGCCGAAAAGCATGCGTTATTCTCGGGCCGGTGAATTACGCCCAACTGCTGTTTCCCGACTTCTCCCTTATTGTTTGCGGTTACCTGGTTTGCCGATACACCGCCCTGAACCGCACCGTCTGGCAACAGGTGGAAAGTCTGGTCTATTTCTTCCTGTTTCCGGTGCTGCTGTTTCAGTCCATCGTTCGAAGCCCACTGGATTTTGTCGCCACTTCCAGCCTGATCGGGGCCGGCCTGCTGATGAGCCTGGCCGCTATCGCGCTGGCCTACAGCCTGCCTTTTCTGCCATGGCTGGGTAAGCGCATCGACCGGCGTGAACATGCGGCCAGCGCCCAGGTTGCGTTTCGCTTCAATTCCTTCATCGGGCTGGCGCTGGCCGACAAGCTCGCTGGCGCAGAAGGCCTGCAGCTGATTGCCGTGCTGATCGGCGTGTGCGTACCGCTTTTCAATGTGGCCGCCGTCTGGCCCATGGCCAGGCATGCCCAGCGCGGCTTTATCGGCGAGTTGGCCCGCAATCCGCTCATCATTGCGACAGCTGCAGGGCTTGTGGCCAATGTGATGGGGCTTTCCATCCCCTATTGGCTGGAGCCCACCGTGACGCGCATCGGCGCCGCATCGCTGGCGCTGGGCTTGCTGGCAGCTGGCGCGGGCATGCAGTTTGCGCACCTGTCGCAGGCCAAGTTGCTGGCCGTGGCGGTGCTGACCATCCGCCACCTGCTGACGCCGGTGATCGGTCTGATGCTGGCACTGGTATTTGGCCTGTCTGCGGTGCAGACCAGCATCCTGCTGGCTTTTTCAGCGCTGCCCACGGCCTCAAGCGCGTATGTGCTGGCGGCCCGCATGGGCTACAACGGGGCCTATGTAGCAGCGCTGGTCACGCTGTCAACGATTTTGGGCACGCTGAGCTTGCCGTTTGCGCTGGGTGTGCTGCGTCAGGTGTGAGCGTCGGCTGGTTACGTTAGAAAAGCTGCCGGCAGTGACTACCAATTTCATAGCTGTTACCACTTGTAGCTGTTGGGCTGGGGAGCTTTTTCGTTCATTCAGTCAGATTGACCACGTCGCGGCATGACAATGCCCACAGGACATGTTCCCGAACCACGTCGCTCGGGTGCCCCAGCCGCCCCTGCAGGCACTTGGTGATAATTCCAGCGTCCGCAGTGTCCAGGGCACCGGTTTGCAAGGCGTTGCCCATCGCAATAGCAATATTTCGAAGCCACCTGACGTGACCGATACGCCGGATCGCGCTGCCTTCGGTCATGCGCAAAAAGTCGTCTTCAGTCCAGGCGAAAAGCGTGGCCAGTTGCTGCCCGGTCAGGCCAGCTCTTTCATCAAAATCCGGCAAGGCACTGCGCTGGGCAAACTTGTTCCACGGACAGACCAGCTGGCAATCGTCGCAACCGTAGATGCGGTTGCCGATTAGCGGGCGCAACTCCAGCGGTATCGCACCCTCGTGCTCTATGGTCAGGTAGGAAATGCAGCGCCGGGCGTCCAGACGGTGGGGCGCAACAATCGCCTGCGTCGGGCACACGTCGATGCAGGCGTTGCAGCTGCCACAGTGAGCGGTGACTGGCAAGCTGGGCGGCAAGGCCAGGTCCACATAAATTTCTCCCAGAAAGAACATCGACCCCGCCTCTCGGTTCAGCAGCAAGGTATGTTTGCCGCGCCAGCCCTGGCCGCTACGGGAAGCCAGCTCAGCCTCCAGCACCGGCGCCGAATCAGTAAAGGCGCGATGACCCAATGATTCAACCTCGGCGGCAATGCGCTCGCCCAACTGCTGCAGGCGACGGCGCATCACCTTGTGGTAGTCACGGCCGCGTGCATACACCGACACGATGGCCTCTCCCGGACGCTGCAGACGCCGCAACTCATCGGCCTGCCAGCTTGCAGAGCTTGTGCTGACAGGCAGGTAGTCCATGCGCGCCGTGATGACGCTTGCCGTGCCCGGCACCAGTTCGGCAGGCCGTGCCCGCTTAAGGCCGTGCGCCTGCATGTAGTGCATGCCAGCGTGGAAGCCTGCCGACAGCCAGGCCGATAATCCAGGCTCGGCCGACGAAAGATCAACACCTGCGATGCCGATTTGCGAAAATCCGAGCTCACGCGCCCACCCCTGTATCTGCTCTACAAGTTGCTGTTTGAACTGATGATTGCCAGGCTCCACCCGCTGATTGTAAAAACGATTGCCTGGCATACCGAGGCTGACACGGCTGCCAGCGCTCAGACGCTGGCTCAACATCCGGCACTGGCCGATGCCATGGTCGAATTGCGTGGCGACCTGGGTGCCGGAAAAACCACCTTCGTGCGCCACCTGCTGCACGCGCTCGGTGTACAGGGCCGCATCAAGAGCCCGACGTATGCGGTGGTCGAGCCTTACAACCTACCTGATGGCGGCCTGGACATTTGGCACTTTGATTTTTACCGTTTCAACGATCCCGATGAATGGGAAGAAGCAGGCTTTCGCGACATTTTTGCCAGCCCCGGCCTCAAGCTGGTCGAATGGCCTGACAACGCCGGGCCGCACCTGCCTCAGCCTGACCTGGGGCTGTCCATTGCACTGCTGGCTGATGACTCGCGTGCTGTTACCCTGAGCGCATTCACCACCACCGGAAGCCGCCTGCTGGCATGAAGACCCTGGCCCATCTTTTGACCGCCGCGATACCCGGCATACCAAGCGTGCCCCGCCGGCGCCATGTGCTGCAGGCTGGCAGTCTGGTGCTGCTGCTTGGCACACAGCACCTGGCCCGCGGCGCGAACATTGTTGCGGTGCGAGTCTGGCCATCTGCCGACTACACCCGCCTGACGATCGAGTCGGACGGCGAGATCAAGGCCAGGCAGTTTTTTGTGGCCGACCCACCGCGCCTGGCAGTGGACATTGAAGGCATTGACTTTATTCCGGCACTGCGTGAACTGGTGGCAAAGGTGACATCGGACGACCCCAATATTTCAGGCATGCGGGTTGGGCAGAACGCACCCGGTGTGGTTCGGCTGGTGATAGACCTGAAGCGCCCCATGCTGCCGCAGGTGTTCACGCTGCCGCCGGTTGCGGCCTACCAGTACCGGCTGGTTTTTGATTTATACCCGGCGCAGACTGTCGACCCGCTCGAGGCATTGATAGCAGAGCGGCTGGCAGAACGCCAGACTGCGGCCGGGGCTGCGGCGCCCGCCACGGGATCGGCTACCCCGGTCGCCGGCGACCCGCTTGGTGAACTCATGGCGCGCCAATCCGGCAGGCCTGCTGCAGGCGGCGCTTCGCCCACAAACCCGGTGAACCCCGGCGCACCAGCAGCCCCTTCCACAGCCACGGCGTCTGCCAGGACGGCGAGCCCGCCGCTGGGGCAAGCCAGAACGCAGGCCGAAAACAAGACCGACAGGCTGGTTATCGTGGCGTTGGACCCCGGCCACGGCGGCGAAGACCCGGGCGCCATCGGGCCGGGCGGTACACGCGAGAAAGACGTCGTGCTGCAGATCGCCCAGCGTCTGGCAGCGCGCATCAACCAGCAACCCAACATGCGGGCCTATCTGACCCGGGACGCGGATTTTTTTGTGCCGCTGCATATTCGCGTGCAAAAGGCGCGCAAGGTTCAGGCAGATTTGTTCGTCAGCATCCATGCCGATGCTTTTTTTACCGCGCGTCCCCAGGGCGCCAGCGTCTTTGCATTAAGCGGCAAGGGTGCATCCAGCAGCGCTGCCCGGTGGATGGCTGACAAGGAAAACTCGTCCGATTTGGTTGGTGGCATCAACGTCAAGGCCAAGGATGCACAGGTGCAGTCGGCCATGCTGGACATGAGCACCACCGCGCAGATCAATGACAGCCTGAAGCTTGGCAGCGCCATGCTGGGCGAGATTGGCAGCGTCGGCAAGCTGCACAAGGCCAATGTCGAACAAGCCGGCTTTGCGGTGCTCAAGGCGCCCGACATTCCCAGCGTGCTGGTGGAGACCGCTTTCATCAGCAATCCGGATGAAGAAGCCAAGCTACGCAGTGACGGCTATCAGGTGCAGCTCGCCGATGCACTCATGCGGGGCATTAATCGCTACTTTGCCAAGAACCCGCCGCTGGCGCGCAACCGCCAGCTGTAAGCCAGGTGCCATGCGCAGCTACATTTCGCGCACCAGCTAAACGCGACAGTCCCCACAGGTGGGTCCGCCCTTCTCCTACAGTTGCCGCCATAGCGCCAGCCTACAGTAGCGCTACAGGCTGAGCGAATCAACCGCATGACCAGGCCCCACGCGGGCGTTGCGAATGCAAGGATGCCAATTTCGACGGAGCCTGAACTCTTTGAAAAGGTAATTGATATGAAATCCAAACTTTTAATGTCTGTCGCAGTCGCTTCAGTAATCGCCCTGACCACCCTGTCAGGATGCAGTACCAGTCCGACCAATGCACAGATCGGCACAGCTGGCGGAGCAGTGCTCGGCGGCGCAGCGGGTAATGCCATTTTCGGCGGAACGCTGGGAACCCTGGGTGGCGCAGCTGCCGGTGCCGTCATCGGCAACGAGGTCGGAAAAAAATACTGACGGATATCTGCTCCTGCGAAACTGGCCACGACGCCAGCCAGCAGAGTCCAGACGCCAGCCCGAAAACACCGCTGGTTTTCTTCGCCTTAAGAAAGCGGCCTTATCGGCCGCTTTTTCGTTGGTGATCATGATGACTTTGAAGCGGCACGCTTTTGACTTCAAAGCGGCCACAGAGCACGCAACAGATTCGCCCTGGTCAGACCGGATAGATCAGTGAATTGAGGACCATCTCGCTGTCGTACACCGCCAAACGGGACTTGAACCGCAAAGCCCCTTCTTGGCGCACCAGTTCATCGATATAGCGCCCGACGTTGTAAACCTCGCTTACGCCAGCGGGCCGGGTACGAAAAACAGCATAGTTCGCCTCAGCCGTGGTAATGCCATCTTCTGACGACAGCACCCTGGCTGCACTGACCACATGCCGCGTGTAATACGGCTGATGGTAGATGGTCTGGGTAATGCCGTAGACACGGTCGCGCATCATGGCGCGGCTTTCCAGCGCGATCAGTGCCAGTGGCAGACCCCGCTCGAAGTTCTCACGGGCCTGCAGCTTATAGTGCCCGTCTTCCGTGAAAAACAGGGGCCAGTCGTCGAATCGCCTGTCGTCCAGTGCTGCGGCATAAGCGGCGTAGAGCCGATCAATTTCGTGGTGAAGCGACAGCCTGGCGAGCACGGCATCCAAGTCTGTCTGGGCTGGCGTGTGTATCACAGGCCCATCACTTTTCGCCAGTAGGCATACATGCTGCGAATCAGGGTTTCGGTCACCATATGCTCGGTCATCTCGGTGCCGGTACCGCCCAGTTCGCACAGCGTCTGGCCAGCCTTTTCAGCCTGGGCAAAACCTTCCTGACTGAACTGAATCACCTCACCGTCATCAGCACTGACGAACCCGGCCGGACCAAACAGGTTGGCCTGTCGAAGGCGCCGCCGCGTCATCTCCGGTGCGTCGTCGGCAAAACCGAAGTGGGTCCAGACAAAGTCGAACTCGCCGTTACCACGTGGAACGATATGACGCGTGCTGAGCGAGTTGACCTGCTGCTGGATGATGAGGCTGGGAAACAGCGTGATCATGGTGACCGTCGGCGTGATCGCAGTACCTGGACACGATGGATCATCAACCTTCCACCAGGGTTCGGGCACCACATCCAGCAGCCGGTCGTCCTGCAATGCCATATCGGCCTTGAAGCTGGTGACGCCTTGTGTCACCGCTGTGTTGCTGCCGCCTTCGTTGCGCCGCGAGATCATGACCGCATGACGCCCGCGGGCGTCCATCACCATGCGGCTTTTCTGGTCTGCGCGCCAGAGCCCAAAGGTCACGAACCAGGTGTGCAGCAGGCCTGGGTGATAAGGGTCCTTGATGTTTTCCATCATCAGCTTCCAGTTACCCGGAATGCGCTGGCGGTTGTAGCCGAGCAGCGTCAGCTTGCGCGCGCCGTCCGGGCCTTTGAAAATTCGATCTATCCACGGCAGGATGTTGACACCAAGGTAGACCTCAAGCGGTTCGGTATCGGCACTGAAGGTGGCAAAAACCAGCCCGTGCAGCACTGCAACGCGCAGCTTGGTGAGGCCATGGTCCTTGAGGTCGAAGCCTTCAGGCATGCCGCCATGGGTGGCGTCGCCCTCCTTCACCCCATCCTTGAAAGGCAACCCTGCCAGGTCGCCGTTCAGCTTGTAGGTCCACTGGTGATACGGACACACAAAACTGCGCGCATTGCCATGCTGGTTCTGGCAAAAACGTACGCCCCGATGCGCACAGCGGTTTTCGATCACGCGGATGCCGTGATCTGTTGCCCTGTCCCGGGGCGCGACACGGTCCCGTACCATGAGTACCTGACGCTCGCCGACGTGGCTCAGCCTGTAGTCGCCGATGTTGGGAATCTCCACCTCAAGCCCGACATAGCACCAATGCGCACCGTAGAAAATATTGTCGAGCTCTCGCTGGTAGAGCTGCGCGTCGGTGTAGGCCCAGAACGGCACGCGGCTCGAGCCTGCACCCGCCCAGCGGGGCAACACAGCATCAGGAAGCGTGGACTGTGGCATGTATGGATGTGGGCAGGTTCCCACGCCACCGCGCCGCAAAACGGCCAGGTGCAGGGAGTTGGAAAGCAGTACCCGAAATAATACGCTTACTTATCAGTTGCCGCCAGTTGCTGATTGAGTGTGCGGCGCGCTTTCCACGCGCCATAAATCACCAGCAAACCCGGAATCAAAATCATGGCCCAGATGATCTTGTCCAGATTTGTCTTCACAAATGCAACGTTACCAAAGAGATAGCCCACGGTAACGATGCCACCGACCCATAGCGCGGCTCCAGCCACGTTGTATAGCGAGAACTTGCTGCGTGTCATTTCTGAGACCCCCGCCACAAACGGCGCAAAGGTACGCAAAAACGGCATGAAACGCGCGGCAATGATGGTGATACCGCCATAGCGCTCATAAAAAGCGTGGGCCTGATGGAACGCTTTTTTATTGAAATAGCGCGAATTCTCCCACTGAAACACGCGCGCTCCGAAGTGCCGGCCGATCATGTAATTGCACTGGTCGCCCAGTACAGCCGCCACAAACAGCAATACGACGGCCAGCGGGTAGCTCATCAGCCCCACACCGCACATTGCACCCACCACGAAAAGCAGTGAATCGCCCGGCAGGAATGGCATGATCACCACACCGGTTTCAACAAAAATAATGATGAACAACAAGGCATAGACCCACACGCCATAGGTGGTGACGAAGGTCTCGAGGTGCTTGTCGACGTGAAGAATGAAATCGATGAGAAAGGTAACTATTTCCATACGCCTGATTTTGACAGGCCTGACACCTGGCTGATCAACAGGGCGTGACAGCTGACCCCGGCGAGCGCTCTCGTGGCTTTTCCCGAAGGCTTGGGTTGACGGGAGCTCGCACACCGAACCCTAGAATCGTGCGCATGAGCATTCACCCCCTCCGCCGGCCGGTTCGCGAGCTTCCCGATGAGCTGATCAGCCAGATTGCCGCTGGGGAGGTGGTCGAGCGCCCTGCGTCGGTGGTGCGTGAACTGCTGGACAACGCGCTGGACGCTGGCGCCGCCCAGGTTACCGTGCGCCTGCAGGCCGGCGGCGTCCGGCTCATTCTGGTGGAGGATGATGGCATCGGGATACCGCGCGAGGAGCTGGTTCTGGCCTTGAGGCGACATGCCACCAGCAAGATTGCCTCCCTGCAGGACCTGGAATCCGTTGGCACCATGGGTTTCAGGGGCGAAGCGCTGGCCGCCATCAACGCGATTGCCGACATGAGTCTCATCTCGGCAGTAGCGGGCGCAGAGCACGCCTGGCAACTTGACGGCCGCACGGGCGAATTGAAACCTGCGGCACGTGGACGCGGTACCAGCGTCGAGGTGCGCGAACTCTTCTACGCAACCCCTGCACGCCGCAAATTCCTCAAGACCGATGCCACAGAACTGGCGCATTGCATCGAAGCCGTCCGTCGCCATGCGCTGGTACGGCCGGACGTCGGTTTTGCCATCTGGCACGAGGGCAAGCCGGTGGAGCAGTGGCGTGCCGCGAGCGGCAGCGATGCGCACCGCAAGCGCCTGGCCGATGTCTTGGGTAGCGAGTTTGTCGGGCAATCGGTTGAGGTCACTTATGAAAGCAGTGCGCGACGTGCCGATGGGCTACCCGCCATTCGCGTATGGGGTCTGGCCGGTGTGCCAGATGCTGCTCGGTCGCGGGCCGACCAGCAGTTTGCCTTTGTCAACGGCCGTTATGTACGTGACAAGGTGGTGACCCATGCGGTGCGCAGCGCTTACGAGGATCTGCTGCACGGCCACCGCCAGCCCGTTTATGTGCTGTATGCCCAGATAGATCCGACGCGGGTGGATGTCAACGTGCACCCCACCAAGATCGAGGTGCGTTTTCGAGACAGCCGCGAAGTGCATCAGGCAGTGCGCCGGGCGACCGAGAACGCACTTGCCGCTCCCCGCGCCGCCCAAGCGGCGCAAGCGGGTGCGGCAAGGCTGGTCAACGGGTTTGCAGCTGCTGGCGATACAAGCCCGGATTCATCGTCAAATACTGCTTTTGCGCAGCAGGGATGGGGGCAATCTGCTATAGATTTCGCAGCAAACCTGCGCAACCATGTGTCGGACCTTGAGGCTTTATGGCCGGTGCGCTCGTTGCCAGCCGGCGAGCAAAACCAGCCGACACGCGACGCGGCCCAGCCAGTGCAAGCGGTCCCCCTATCCGACCCTGGCGAATGGCCGCTGGGCCGTGCCGTTGCGCAACTGCAGGGTATCTATATCCTGGCTGAAAACCGGCAAGGCCTGGTCATTGTCGACATGCATGCCGCCCATGAAAGAATCGTTTACGAACGATTGAAGGCTCAAATCGACGCGGCCGGCATCCACAGCCAGCCACTGCTGATTCCAGCCACTTTTGCGGCAACCCCTCAGGAGGTTGCTACCGCGGAAGCAAGCACCGGGACGCTGGCGCAGCTGGGGCTGGACATTACCGCGTTCTCAACCAGGACCCTCGCCGTGCGGGCCGTTCCCACCAGCCTGGCGCAAGGCGATGCGGTTGAACTCGCGCGTACCGTGCTGGCTGAACTGGCTCAGCACGATGCCAGTACGGTTGTCGAACGCGCGCAAAACGAGTTGCTGTCCAGCATGGCCTGTCACGGCGCCGTTCGCGCCAACCGTCAACTCAGCCTTGAGGAAATGAACGCCCTGCTTCGCCAGATGGAAGCCACCGAGCGTTCCGACCAGTGCAACCACGGCAGACCGACGTGGCGCCAGATCAGCATCCGCGAACTGGATGCGCTGTTCATGCGTGGCCGCTAGGAGCCTGGGCTTGCTGCGTCGAGGCAGCTAACGTAGCGCCGACCTGTTGCGCTGGCGCTACCCGTCTTTATTCGCGCGATACAAACGCGATACCTCGGCCATACCAACGGTAAATGGGTGCGAAACGTGACTTATTCATGCTTGACGCCAAGCGGCAAGCCCTGCCGCGAACTTTTCAGGCTGAGCTTGGTCAGTCACCACTATGAAACGATGGCATTTCCTGGGGGCTGTTTTCACGGCCCTGGCGCTTCTGGCTAGCTGCTCCACGCTCGATGAGCGGGAGCGCACCTGGATCTTTCAGCCCAGCGACCGCAGCTGGGGTGGCGGCGTTGCTGCTGCGGAAGGCATGGAAGATGTGTGGATTGACTTTATCGAGCAAAAACGCGGCGAGTCCATCCGGTTGCACGGCCTGTGGCTGGCGCATGCGGCAGAAGATGAAGCCAGAGGCGCAAAGCCGCCAGTTCTGCTGTATCTGCATGGCGCACGCTACAACGTCACCGGCTCCGCGCCTCGCGTACGCCGCATGCAGGAGCTGGGTTTTTCGGTGCTGGCCATTGACTACCGCGGCTTCGGCAAGAGCACCAACGAGCTGCCATCGGAGGCGTCTGCTTATGAAGATGCCCGCGTCGCCTGGGAGTGGCTGGCCAAAAAATACCCCGACCGGCAGCGTTACATCTTCGGCCATTCGCTGGGTGGGCCTATCGCCATCAACCTGGCTTCCGAGGTCAGCAACGAAAGCGGCACGATTGTCGAAGGCACGTTTACATCGATTGCTGACGTGGTCAGCACATCCGAATGGGGCTGGATGCCTTTGTCGCTGCTCATCACCCAGCGGTTCGATTCGATGCGCAAGGTCAGCCGCATTGGCTCTCCACTGCTGGTCGTGCATGGTGACGATGACCGGCTGATCCTGCCGGACCTGGGCCGCAAGCTGTTTAAGGCAGCGGCGGAGCCAAAACGGTTTGTGCTGGTGCCGGGCGGATCGCACCACAATACCAATCAGCGCGGCATGCCGCTTTACCGTGAAGCCCTGGCGCAGCTGATGGACGTCAAATAGCTGCCGTGTAGCCGCGCCCTGTGCTGTTGCGAAGAAGGCCGCGTCCTGTCGTTTTCTTCTCATGCGAGCAATTCATCTGGTTACCGGTTCGGCGTCTTTGTAGAAATCCTCGACAAACGGTTGTATAGGCAGCCACGCCCATGAACGCTACGCGTCGTGCATTTCCCGCTGTCACTGCGGCCGCCCGAAAAGCAGGCCTGTTGGCTGTTCAAGCTGGCAGCAGCTTGTATGCGGCAAGGCAAACGGCACCAGCAGCCCCGGTGCGCCCTACCGCAAACGCCGTCATCAACAGCGCCAAACCCGCCTGGCTCCAGGCATTGACCCTGCAGGCTGCTATCAGCGCAAGCCCTGCCCACTCACCGCCGCTAAGCCGCCTGGGGCCAGCCGCAGCCTGGCACCCGCTTTGCACTGACCTTGTCTGCTACGCTTCCCGTCAACCCCAAGCCGGATGCCTTCGTGATTTTTTCTGACCGTTCCACCCCTGCCCCGGGCAGCCCGCCTGTCATGTCGCCCGGCCTGGTGGTGCTGATACTTTCAGCGTTGCTCGGTATCCAGCCCATCACCACCGATCTGTACCTGCCCGCACTGCCGGCCCTCACTGAAGGGTTTGGTGCCTCGATGCGGGATGCCCAACTCACTCTTAGTGCACTGCTGCTGGCCTTCGGCGGTTCGCAGCTGATCTGGGGTCCGCTGTCCGACCGTTTCGGTCGCCGGCCCATCCTGCTGTGCGGACTCACCGCGTATACGCTGGCGTCAGTGGGGAGTACCTTTGCGCCCTCCATGGCGCTTCTGATTGTGTGGCGCGTCGTACAGGGTGCTGCCATGGGCGCGGTGGTGATGTGCGCCAGGGCGGTTGTTCGGGATCTGTACCAGCCGGTCGATGGCGCGCGGGTGATGTCGAAGGGGCTTAGCGGGCTGGGTGTGCTGGCGTGCCTCAGCGCGCCGGTAGGCGGCCTGCTCGCAGAATTTCTGGGATGGCGCGCGGCACTGACAGCGGTAGCCATATTTGGCGCTGCCTCCCTGCTGCTGGTTGCGCTTCGTTTTGAGGAAACCCTGCCCCACAAGAACAGGCGAGCGCTGGAGTTCGGCGGCCTGGCGCGCAATTGGCTTTGCATTGTCAGCAACCCTGCTTTCCTGGCGTTTTCGGCCTTGTCGGCTGCGTCCTACGGCGGCCTCTTCACTTTTCTGGGGAGTTCGTCCTTTGTGTTCATCGGCGTGCTTGGGCTGGGCAAGGCGCAATACGGCATGGTGATGTTTTCAATGTGCGCTTTTTATGTGCTCGGAACCTTCATCTGCCGGCGTTTGCTGCCGCGTTTCGGGGTGCGCCGGTCGGTCGCCATTGCCGCTGGCCTGAGTCTGGCCGGCGGAACCCTGATGGGCCTGCTCAGCCTGGCCGGCATACGCAATGTCTGGGCCATCATGCTGCCTTACTATCTTTTCATGCTGGGCCACGGTGTGCACCAGCCGTGCGGGCAAAGCGGCGCCGTCGGGCCCTTCCCGCACGCCGCCGGTGCAGCATCGGCACTTAACGGTTTTTTGATGATGGTGGTGGCTTTTGCGATGGGCGGCTGGCTGGGGACCCACATGGACGGAACGGTACGCCCGCTGACCCTGGGGGTCTGGTTCTGGAGCGTTCTGGTGGCGCTCAGTGCTTGGACACTGGTACAAAAGCACGGCGAACCGCAACCGGTCGCTCTCGCCCCGACATAAAACGATCACCCCGCGTTTGCACCGAACCCCATGACTCTTTCCTTCATCGCCCTTGCCGGCCCGACGGCCTCTGGCAAGACAGCCGCGGCCCTGGCCATCGCGGAGCGGTGGCCGTCGGAGATCATCAGCATGGATTCGGCACTGGTTTACCGCGGCATGAACATCGGTACCGCAAAACCAAGCGCGGCAGAACTCGCGTCGGTGCCCCATCACCTGATAGATATACGAGACCCGATCCGTGCCTACAGTGCTGCAGAATTTGCGCGCGACGCGGGCAGGCTGATGGGCGAAATTGCTGCACGCGGCAGGTTGCCGCTGCTGGTTGGCGGAACTATGCTTTACCTTAAAGCGCTGATCGACGGCCTGGACGACATGCCCCAGGCGGACCCCGCGGCGCGCGCGCGGATCGCCCAGGAAGCTGCGACCAAGGGATGGCCAGCACTGCATGCCGAGCTGGCCGGTGTCGATGCATTGACTGCCGCCCGGCTGCAGCCCAACGATTCCCAGCGCATCTCGCGGGCGCTGGAGGTCTTTCGGGTGTCAGGCCAGCCGCTGTCGTCGTTTCAGAAAAATACTCCTAAAAACATAGCTGCTACACAAGGCCAAATGCGGGCTACAGCCCTTATTTCTCTTGAACCGGCCGACCGGGCGTGGCTGCATGCCCGCATTGCCCGGCGCTTCGACGACATGCTGTCGGCCGGGCTTCTGGACGAGGTTCGGGCGCTGCGCGCGCGCGGTGACCTGCACCCTGAGCTCCCCGCCATCCGCTGCGTCGGCTACCGCCAGGCGTGGGACTATCTGGATGCGGTGGCTGTCGGCAACGCGCTGGATCCGCTGGCGCCGGGCGGACTGCGCGACCTGGGTATTTTTGCCACGCGCCAGCTCGCCAAGCGGCAGCTGACCTGGCTGCGCTCGATGCCGCAGCGCCAGCTGGTGCCCTGCGATGCGGCAGATGCCCAGGACCGGGTTCTGCAGGCGGTGCATATCGCCATGCAGATGCCTGTGCAGAAAGAGTCAGTGCCGACATGAACCTTCAGATCGCAGGACTGGGCAAACGTTACGGCGATAACCGCGTTTTCAGCGGCGTGTCGCTGGCAGTGAAAGCGGGCGAATTTGTCGCCATCGTGGGGGACTCAGGCGTAGGCAAGTCCACGCTGCTCAATTGCATGGCGGGGCTGGATACCTGGGATGAAGGCCGCGTCACACTGATGGGGAACAACCTCGCCAGCCTTTCCGATGACCAGCGCGCCCTGCTCCGGCGTCAGCATGTGGGGTTTGTGTTCCAGGCTTTTCATGTGCTGCCGCATTTGAGCGTGGCACAAAACGTGGGGCTTCCGTTGCTCCTGCTGGACCGGCCTGACGCGGTGCGAGTGTCAGCCATGTTGTCTGCAGTGGGGCTCAATGGCCTGGAAGACCGGCTGCCACAGCAACTGAGCGGCGGGCAACTGCAACGGGTGGCGATTGCCCGCGCGCTGGTGCACAGGCCGGCACTGCTGCTTGCCGACGAGCCCACCGGCAATCTCGACCCTGGTACCGCCGCCAGGGTGATGGATGCCTTGATCGGCCAGACACGCGAGCATCAGGCCTCGCTGGTGCTGGTCACCCACTCCGAAGCCGCGGCAGCCCGCGCTGACCGCGTCATACACCTGGGCAGTAACGGCGTCCGTTGACGACACCGCTGCAACGTGTCACGACAGCGCCACCAGCGTTGATGTGTACGGGCGCATCCCGGCCCCGACGGTTTCATGTCTCTATGTTCTCCGAACCTGTCCGGAAGAAGAGAACCACCGCAATCCTGTTCGATGTAATAAACGCGTCAAGATGTCTTTCAGAGACTCACTGCACGACAAATATTCGGTCAGGCTCTACCGGTATTGATGTGAACCATTGACGTTGGCAAACATCTTCGTCGAACGGTAGGGCACATTTCCTACAGCCCCGCTGTATTGGCTTGCCAACAATGTACATAAGGTTGCAGTTTCTACCTGCAGCTGCGTCTGGCTAGGGGACTGGCACGCCAGTCCTTCCACCTTGCAACAGCCACGGCCATGCAGCGGCGTGACACCCTTACTCAAGCACTTATGCTGATTGACGCACGCGCACTGGATGCAGAAACCCTTCAACAAGACATTTGCATCGTGGGAGCGGGTCCGGGGGGAATCAGCCTATGCCGCGAATTTCTGGGTCAGCGTCTGCAGGTAGCCCTGCTGGAAAGCGGCGGGTTCGATCCTGACCCGGCGGCGCAGGCACTGGCGGGTGGCTTCACCTATGGGGACGTCAAGCCGTCAGTCGGCGTCAATCGCCGGCAGTTTGGCGGCAATGCCAGCAACTGGGGCGTCGAGCTCAAGCCCAGTGAGCCCGGCTTGCGGCATGCGATTTTCGATGAGATTGACTTCGTCGAGCGCCCCTGGATTGCCAACAGCGGCTGGCCTTTCGACCGTCAGCACCTGGCGCCTTATTACAAGCGCGCCCAGGCGGTTTGCGGGGCCGGCCCGTTTTCATATGCGCCGGATGACTGGGAAAGCCGCGAAGCCAGGCGCTGGCCCCTGGACGGCAGCGGGCTTGAAACCGGTATGTTCCAGTTCAGTGCAGCCCAGGTTTTTTTGAAAGAATACCGCAGGGAGTTGGTCGCCGGTCAGAATGTGACGCTGATGACGCATGCCAGCGTGGTCGAGCTGGTGACCGATGACAGCGGACAGACGATCACCCGGGTCAAGGTGATGCAGCCGGGCGGTCGCCATTTCTGGGTCGCCGCCAAGGTTTTCATCCTCGCGGCAGGCGCTTTTGAAAATGCGCGCCTGTTGTTGATGTCCAACCGCCAGCAGGAGGCAGGCATTGGCAACCGGCACGATGTGGTGGGCCGCTACTACCATGATCATCTTCAGGGCCGGGGCGGCTACCTGACGCCGCGTCAGCCCGGGCTGTTCAACCAGAGCGCTCTCTATGACCTGCGTCAGGTGCATGGCACGTCGGTGATGGCTTATGTCAAGCTGTCCAGAGCGGTCCTGGAAAAAGAGAAATTGCTGAACATCAATTGCTTTGTTTTTCCGAAACCCGCGCAGCGACAGAACCAGGCCATTGATTCCTTCAACATGCTGCGCAACAAGAAGTTCCATGCGCAAAAACGCCATGAGGTCATTTCTGTTTTCCCCAGGGAAAGTTCGGCAAAACATATTCTGAATGTTGCCTGCGGCCTGGACTATGTGACGCGAATGGCCTATCAGACCAAGACCGGCCAGCAGTCCACGTCTTACGGCCTGTGCCATGGCGGCTGGTCACGGCTGAGCAATATTGACCAGCGCTTCACACGGCTGGAGCTCTGGCATTCGATCGAGCAGTCGCCCCGCCCTGAGAACCGCGTCACCTTGAGCCAGGATACAGACGCGCTGGGCTGCCCCAAGCTTGAACTGCACTGGCAGTGGCCGCAAGACGACATCTACCAGACACTGAGGGCGCAGCAGCTGATTGGCCAGGGGATGGAGAAAGCCGGCCTTGGTAGCTTTCAGCCTGAGTATGACCCGCAGGGATTACCCAACATTGAAAGGCCGGTGGGTTCGCACCACTTGATGGGCACCACCCGCATGCATGTCAATGCAAGGCTTGGCGTCGTCAATGCGGACTGCCAGGTGCATGAAATGCACAACCTGTTCGTGGCTGGCAGTTCCACGTTTCCCACTGGCGGCTATGCAAACCCAACGCTGACCATCATCGCGATGGCCATACGCCTTGCAGACCTGCTCAAGACCCGGCTGCAGGCCAGCACGCCCTGCGCAAGATCAATGGCGACCAACAGCCTGCTGGACAGCGAATCCGCCTGAACTGTCGGCCGGTTTCTCGCAACCATGTGCGGACACCTGGTGACACGCGCGCCAGTGTTGTTCATGCACCAGCAATCAGGGCCGCATAACGTCCGAGGTCGACATTGCCACCGCTCACGATGATGCCGACGCGCGCGCCTCTGGGCAGCGTGGCGTCAGCGCAGGCTGCGGCAAATGCCAGGCATCCGGTGGGTTCCACCACCATCTTCATGCGCTCGGCAAAAAACCTCATGGCGTCCACCAACTGCGCATCACTGACCGTCTGAATGTCTGCAACATCGCGCTGTATCACCGCAAAGGTGTACTTGCCAAGATGTTGGGTTTGCGCGCCATCTGCAATCGTCTGCGGTGTCGGAATCGTGACGATATGACCCGCACGCAGCGATTGCTGGCCATCGTTGCCCGCTTCGGGCTCCACACCCAGCACCTGGCATTGCGGTGAGAGCGCGCGCGCCGCCAACGCAGAGCCGCTTGTCAGGCCACCGCCGCCAAGGCACACATACAGGCGGTCAAGCGGCCCGGTCTCTTCGAAAAGCTCCAGCGCTGCCGTGCCCTGGCCGGTGATCACATCCGGGTGGTCATACGGCGGAATCAAGGTCATGCCGCGCTCGGTAGCCAGTTGCCATGTAAGTGCCTCGCGGTCTTCGGTGAAGCGGTCGTACAGCACCACCTCGGCGCCATAAGCGCGTGTAGCAGCCAGCTTCGCGGCCGGCGCATCGGCCGGCATCACGATCAGCGCCGGCATACCCAGCAGACGCGCCGACAGCGCAACAGCCTGTGCATGGTTACCGGACGAGAACGCAATCGCGCCCGCCTTGCGCTGCCGGTCATCAAAGCGTGACAGCGCATTGAAGGCACCGCGAAACTTGAAGGCGCCCATGCGCTGGAAGTTCTCGCATTTGAAGAAAAACGAGGCGCCCCAGCGTTCGTCGGCAGTGGCTGAACGCAGCACCGGTGTGCGGTGGGCATGGCCCGCTAGGCGGGCAGCTGCCGCGCGGACATCATCGAAAGTGGGCAGTTGCAGAGTTGTCATGGGTGTTGGTAATGGAAGTTGCCGGCAAGCATACCGCTGTGTGAAGCAAGTATCCAGCGCCGGGCACAATGGGCTGATGCTCGCACTGCTACGCACCTTTTCCTGGCAAGAGCTGCGCCACCACCCGTGGCGCAACCTGGCCGCTGTGGTGGCGGTGATGCTCGGCGTGGCGCTGGCGTTTTCGGTGCAGCTGATCAACGCCTCGGCGCTCAGCGAATTTTCACAGGCGGTGCGCTCGGTGAACGGCCAGCCTGATCTGGAACTGCGCGCGGCCCAGGGCAGCTTTGACGAGCGCATCTTTGCGCAGGTTGCCACCCATCCCCAGGTGGCGGTGGCCAGCCCGGTATTGGAGCTGGCCAGCTACGCCAGCACCGCCCAGGGCCGGCGTTTTGCCTTGCAGGTAGTAGGCCTGGATGCACTGGTGGTGGCCCAACTTGCGCCCGCCCTGATGCCGCTGCCCGACCGCGAAGCTGACCGCTTTACCCTGTTCACGCCGGGCACGGTATTTCTCAACCCTGCTGCGCGAAAAAGCCTGGAAGGCAACGCTGAAAGCTTCAAGCTGCAAAGCGGCCTGCAGCTGGTGGATGTCAACACCGCAGGTACGGTGAGCGCCGGCGGCGGGCCACTGGCGGTGATGGACATCGCCGCTGCGCAAGACCTGTTCGGCAAGACGGGTCAACTGTCGCGCATCGATGTGCGGCTGAGGCCTGGTGCAGACCGCATGACTTTTGTCCGGTCGCTGGCCCTGCCTGCCGGTATGTCGGCCACCGAGCCCGCTGATGCGGCGCAGCGCGTGAGCAACCTGTCTCGCGCTTACCGCGTCAACCTCACCGTGCTAGCGCTGGTGGCGCTTTTCACCGGCGCCTTCCTGGTTTTTTCAGTGCTGTCGCTCAGCGTGGCCAAACGTGCGCAGCAGTTTGCCTTGCTCGGCGTCCTGGGCCTTACCGGACGCGAGCGGCTTCGCCTGGTGCTGGTCGAGTCAGCGGTGCTGGGTCTTATCGGTGCGACTCTCGGCATTGCGTTGGGCACTGGCCTGGCGGCATTGGCCTTGCGTCTGCTGGGCGGCGACCTGGGCGGCGGGTATTTTTCAGGCGTGGCTCCCAGCCTGCAGTGGAACGGCTTGGCAGCGCTGGGCTATGGCGCACTGGGTGTTGCGGCATCCACCGTGGGCGGCTGGTGGCCGGCGCGCGCGGCGCAGCAGTTGCCACCGGCCCAGACACTGAAGGGACTTGGCGCAGCGCCTGCCGGCAGCCGGGCGCACGGGTTCAGCCTGCTGCTGATCGGCGCTGGCGGCCTGCTTGCCCTGACGCCGCCGGTGCTGGGCGTTCCACTGGGCGCCTATGTGTCAGTGGCCTTGCTGCTCATCGGCGGCATCACCGCTCTGCCCTGGCTGATTGCGTTGCTGTATGACCAGCTCGGTGCATGGGTGGCGACGCGTCTGCTGCCCATGCTGGCAGTGGAACGCGCCCGCCGCGTGCGCGAAAGCGCTGCGGTGGCGGTCAGCGGCGTGGTGGCGTCGCTCAGCCTGGCGGTGGCGCTGACGGTCATGGTGGCCAGTTTTCGGGATTCGGTCACGCAGTGGCTGGACGTGGTCCTGCCGGCGGACTTGTACATGCGAACGGCGGCACCGTCGACGTCTGGCGCAGGCGGAGAGACGGTGTATTTCACGCCCGAGTTCGTGGCGGGCGTGGCCCGGGTGGACGGCGTGGCACGCATCAGTGCGCTGCGCACCATGTCCCTGCTGCTGGATGCCGCGCAACCGCCAGTGGCGCTGATCTCGCGCGACATCAGCGAGCCGGCCAGCGTACTGCCGCTGGTCGGCACTGCCTTGCCGGTGCCTGAAGGCCAGATCGGCATCTATGTGAGCGAGGCGATGGTCGACCTGTATGGCGCCAGGCCGGGCAGCGTCTTCCAGCCACTTTCAGGGTTTTTTATGGCTCTAGACCAAGTGGAACGAGGGGGTATAGCTACTGAATCCATAGCAACACTTCCAGCTACGCAGGCGGTGCAGCTATCGCCCCTATTTTTTGTTGCCGGCATCTGGCGCGACTATGCGCGGCAGTTCGGCGCCATTGCCATCGACCAGCGCGACTTTCAGCGCCTGACGGGTGACCGCCGCGTGAACGATTTGGGATTGTGGCTGGCCGAAGGTGCCGACGGCAACGTGGTTGAAAAAGCGGTGCGCGCAGCCGCCGACGAGCTGGCAGGTGCTGGTGGGCTGATCGAGTTTGCGTCGACGGCGCAGATACGCGCCACCTCGCTCAGGATTTTTGACCGCAGTTTTGCGGTCACCTACTGGCTGCAAGGCGTGGCGATTGCCATTGGCCTTTTTGGCGTGGCGGCCAGCTTCAGCGCGCAGGTGCTGGCGCGGCGCAAGGAATTTGGCCTGCTGGCGCACCTCGGGCTTACACGCGGGCAGATCCTGGCCGTGGTGGCCGGCGAAGGCGCAGCCTGGACACTGATCGGATCGGTGGCCGGGCTGGGCCTGGGCCTGGCGGTTGCCGTGGTGCTGGTGCATGTGGTCAACCCGCAAAGCTTTCACTGGACGATGGACCTGATCGTGCCGTGGCTGCGCCTCTTGGCGCTGTGTGCGGCAGTGGTGGCGGCCGGCACCTTCACCGCCTGGCTGGCCGGACGCGCGGCCGCTGGCAGGGACGCGGTGCTGGCGGTCAAGGAAGACTGGTAGCCACGGCGAGAATCAGGCCATGCTCCAGACCAGCCCCGTCTCACCCTTGCCCGTCTCCACAGGTGGCGTAGCGCGGGGCGACGCTTGGCTGCATAGCGCCATCAGCCGCATCGAGGCTGATTTCCAGCGCAGCGCCGACACCCATCTGATCACGCTCAACCTGGCTGAATCTGCCGCGCGTGGCATCGACTTTTACCTGAAGGACAAGTCGACCCACCCGACAGGAAGCCTGAAGCACCGGCTGGCGCGCTCGCTGTTTCTGTATACGCTGTGCAACGGCATGATTCACGCCGCATCCACCATCGTCGAAGCGTCCAGCGGCTCCACCGCGGTGAGCGAGGCCTACTTCGCGCGCCTGCTGGGCTTGAGGTTCATCGCGGTGATGCCGCGCGCCACCTCGCCCGAAAAAGTGGCGCAGATCACGCACCACGGCGGCAGCTGCCACTGGGTTGACAGCGCTGCCGAGGTGTATGACGAAGCGGGTCGGCTTGCGCACGAGACCGGTGGTCACTACACGGACCAGTTCACCTATACCGAGCGCGCGACCGACTGGCGCGGCAACAACAACATTGCGCAAAGCATGTTCAGCCAGATGGCCCACGAGCGGCATCCGGTGCCGCGCTGGATTGTGCTGGGTGCGGGTACCGGCGACACCAGCGCCACCATTGGCCGCTTCGTGCGCTACCAGCGCTACCAGACCCAGCTGTGCGTGGCCGACCCGCAAGGCTCGGTTTTCAGCGACTACCGCCGGTCTGGTGATATCGGCCTCAGGGGTGCCGGCTCGCGGATAGAGGGCATTGGCAGGCCGCAGGTCGAGGCCAGCTTCATACGCAGCGTCATCGACCGCATGATTGTTGTGGCTGATGTCGATCCGGTGGCCGCCATGCAGGCACTGTCTGCACTGCTGGGCAAAAGGTCGGGCCATCTGCCGAAACCAACTTCATCGGCATGCTGGCCGTGGCGCACGAGATGCTGGCGCGCGGCGAGACCGGCTCCATCCTGTCGCTGTTATGCGATTCCGGCGAGCGCTACCTGCCGACCTATCACGACAGCGCCTGGGTTGCGCAAAAAATGGGCGCCTGCAGCGCGGCCGCTGACACCGTTGCCCGGCACATGCGGCCGTTGCCAGTGTCCCGCGACGTGTGACGCCCGATATCTGACGCCCGTCTGTTACACGCAGCCTGACTGACATCATGAAGCGCCCATCTGCCGCATCGTTTTTGCCCAGCCCCTTGCGGCGGCGCCTGCTGCAGGGCGGAGCCGCAGGGCTTGCCGTCTTGACGCGGCTGCAGGCTGCGTATGGTCTGCCTGCACAAGCACTGGCGTTTCCGCGCGACCGTGGCTCTCATCCGGATTTCAGAACCGAATGGTGGTACATCACCGGCGAATGCACGGCTGGCGCCACCGCACGTCGCTTTGGATTTCAACTTACGTTTTTCAGGTCGCGCATTGAGGAAACCCAGGGCATGCGTTCCAGCTTTGCCGCCAAGCAGCTGCTGTTTGCACATGCCGCCATGACCGATGTCGACGGCAAAAAGCTCTGGCACGACCAGCGCATCGCGCGCAGCGGTTTCGGGGTGGCCGAGGCCAGCGAGCAGGACATGGACATCAAGCTGCGTGACTGGTCGCTGCACGCCAGCGGCAAGCGCTACGCCGCCGAACTTCCCTCGGCCGACTTCGGGCTGCAGCTGCAGTTTGCGGAAACCCAGCCGGTTCTGCTGCAAGGCAGGAACGGCCTGTCGCGCAAAGGGCCTGAAGAAAAACAGGCTAGCTATTACTACAGCCAGCCGCAATTGTCGGCAACAGGCGCGCTGCGCCTGAAGGACAACAGCTTCACCGTTACCGGCAAAGCCTGGCTGGACCATGAATGGAGCCAGGAACTGCTGCACCCCAGCGCCACCGGCTGGGACTGGATCGGCATGAACCTGGACGACGGCAGCGCACTCACTGCTTTCAGGCTGCGCAGCAAGTACGGCGGTGCGGTGTGGGACGGCGGCTCCTTCCGCTCGGCAGCAGGAGCCCTGTACACGTTCACGCGGGGCGAGGTCATCTTCAAACCGGTGCGCTTCTGGACCAGCCCGCTTACCCGCACCACCTATCCCGTCGAATGGATGGTGCGCACCCCCGGCGATTTTTATACCGTGCGCGCGGTGCTCGACAACCAGGAGCTGGATAGCCGGCAGTCGACCGGATCAATCTACTGGGAAGGCCTGAGCGAGCTCATCGACAGCAATGGCCGCCGCGTGGGCAGCGGCTATCTCGAGATGACCGGCTATGCATCGCCACTGCGCCTGTAGCTGCTTCACTGGCGTTGAAAAGAATGTAAAAGGCAGCTCCAGAACCGCCCTTGCAACCAGCATGCAGGCACTGCATGACTACACTCGAAGGCTTTGCCCAGAACCCTTCAACGCACGCCTGGATTTCATGGATTTTTTCATTCTGGCGGTGGCCCCTGCCGCTGCAATCTACTTTCTCAAATTTGTGGACGAGCGCGCGCGCGTAGCCCTGCTGGCCAGCTACCTCGCCCGTTACCAGATTGAAAAGCTCATGGAAACCCTGACACAGGGCTATATGCGAGCGCTGGGTGAAGCCGAGCCGCAGCGGCGTGACCAGGTATGGCAGCAAATGGAAAGTACCGAGGCGCGGCTCAGTGATCAGCTGAGCAGGTTTTCCACTGATTTTCAGGCGGTGGCCGAGCCGGACGCTCGCATCAGCAAGCTGCCGCTGTCGTTTCCGTTCGCCAGGAAACTGCTGCCGCAGGTAGCCTTTGACATGCGCAAGGCACTGGCCATCCATGCACGGGGTATTGCCCTGTCAGCAGACCCTGACGACGGCCGCGACCACAAAAGCCGCGCCTTCACACTGTCGGCTGAGATGCTGCTGATGCAGCATTCCTGCCACTGGTTCTGCAAATCAAAAGGCATTGCCAGTGCGCGGCTGGCTATGCGGCACCAGACCAGCTATGAGCAGCTGCTGGCGTCGGTATCGCCGGCCACGCGCCAGGCTTATTTGCAATTGCTGGGTCAATGACAACGGCCTGCGGCACAGCCGCGGGGTCGCAGCTCAGCCCGTCGGCCGCAAGATCAGCGCGGTGTTTGCATGCGCAGACGGCGGGCCGATTCTTCCATTCGCGCGTCATCGATGGCGCCCATCACATCGCCAACATTGACAGGGCCGGTCTTGTGCCTGAAGCGTCCGGTCAGTACCGAGTCGGGCCGCAGCAGTCCGCCCTGGTACAGCTCCCACATCTCGTGGCCATAGTCGGTTGGCAGCAAGTCCGGCGCAAAGCGGCCAAAGAACACGCGCAGGTTGTTGACATCCCGCAGCAGCATGCGCTGTGCATGGTTGTTGCCGGCAGCATCAACTGCTTGCGGCAGGTCGATGATGACCGGGTTGGGCTGGTGTGTACCCGCTTCACCGGTATCGTCCGTGCCGAGCAAAATATTGAACTCGGACAGGTCACCATGCACCACGCCTGCGCACAGCATGCGCTTGACCTCGATCAGCAGGCTGGCGTGATGACGGCGTGCTTCTGACGGTGTGAACTCCACATCGTTCAGGCGCGGCGCGGCGTCGCCGTTGGCATCGGTCACCAGTTCCATCAACAAGACGCCGTCGCAAAAGTTGTAGGGCCTCGGCACCCGCACGCCGGCTGCAGCCAGGCGGTACAGCGCGTCAACCTCTGCGCTTTGCCATGCAGCTTCGGCGGCCTCACGGCCGAATTTTGTGCCCTTGGCCATGGCTCTTGCCTGCCGGCTGTTCTTGACCTTACGGTTTTCGGTGTAGTCGACCGCCTGCCGAAAGCTGCGCTCGGTGGCTTCCTTGTAGACCTTGGCGCAGCGCGTCTCACCGCCGCAGCGCACCACATACACAGTGGCTTCCTTGCCGCTCATGAGCTGGCGCACCACGCTGTCAATCAGGCCTTCTTCAATCAGTGCCTGCAGTCTTTTAGGAGGTTTCATAGTGCCGATTGTGCCGCCGCCGCCACGCTTTGATGCAGGCGTTCCGGTAGCGCCGACCAGGCCCTGCAGTCCGTGGCGCATCAGGGGATCGCTGACCGATGAGTTGAACTTACGTGAAGGCTGGCTCTCTCAGCCGCTAAGAGGCTTGTGTGAGAACGACCATTACCCTGGCGGACGATGTGCTGCTGCTGGCGCGTCGCTATGCGCGCACCGAATCGATATCGCTCGGTGAGGCCATATCGCGCCTGGCCCGGCAAGGTCTGCAGGTGGTGGCCCAGCCTGCAGCGCCCCAGGAGCCGCCACCAGAGGCCCTGTCCGTACCGCAGAGCCGCTATCCAGCGGAAACACAGGGCGATGCCATCCTGACCGCTGAAGAGGTTCGGCGCCTGCTTGACGAGAACGGACCCTACTAACCGCTGCCCGCCCCTGCGGCTACCTTGCCAGACAAACCGCAGCCCTGCGGCGCACGTTGCCTGTCGCTGGCGCGTCATTTGCGCCAGTCACGCATAATTCTGACGCCCACAACGCGAAACGCCCGCTACCAACTGGCAAACGGGCGGTTTGATCGGACCCTGGCCCAACAGCCAGTGCGTCCTGTCAGGCAGGCATTACGCCTGAGCTGAATTTACTTGGCAGGAACTACGACGACCGTGCTGCCGGTTTTTCCGGTGTCACCAGTTGCGCCGGTAGCGCCGGTCGAACCTGTGGAGCCGGTAGAACCCGCAGAACCGGTTGCGCCAGTCGCGCCCGTAGCGCCTGTGTCGCCGGTTGCACCGGTAGCACCGGTTGCGCCACCGCTAGGACCCGTCGCGCCAGTTGCGCCGGTTGATCCGGTGTAGCCGGTTGAACCCGTGGATCCGGTCGAGCCGGTGGAACCCGTGGAACCTGTGGAACCGGTAGAGCCGGTTGCACCTGAAGAACCCGTGGCGCCCGTTGCACCTGCAGGGCCTGGAACCGCAACAGCAGGGGGCGTAACGACGGTACGTTCGCAAGCGGTCAGGCCAAGGGTGGCGATCATGGCGGCAAGCAAGATGCTGTATTTCATGGGGAGTCCTTTGAAGTTTTGTTAGCCCTGCATGCAAGATTGCGCAGAGCTTTGTTGTCGACCCGGAAACCCCCCAAAGAAACTATATTTCGGTGAAGGCCTGGAAGATGAGCAACGATAACCGTCGCGCTTAGCCAGAACTGTAGGACGATCCCACCTACCCTTGAGATACAGCACATCTACTACACACTTTTGAGCGGCCGCATTATTTTGAGGTCCGCTACACCGAACAGTATTTGCTATTTTTAAGATAGCTATATGCCCTTTAAATGATTGGGCTAGAGGCGTATTTGATACCTATACGCGCTGGTGGCGAATTTTTGATCGCTAAACTCCCGCCATGGTCACATCAACATCTTCGACACGCGAAACACCCGCCGGAGCAGATGTTCCCGATGTGACCAGTGGCTCAGAGGTGCCTGGCAGAACGGCCGTTCCAACCCCCATTCCAACCGCCGTTTCGCCACGCTCGCTGTCAGGCCTGTTGCCCTTTTTGCGACCGTACCGGCTGCAAATCTGTATCGCAGTGTTTTTTCTTGTCATGGCGGCGGTCGCCACCCTGGTGTTTCCTCTGGCGCTTCGCAGCCTGATCGATGGCGGCATGGTCGATGCGAGCGTGACCGGGGACAGCGCCAACGCAGGCAAGGGCGAACAGTTGCTGGCTTTGCGCAACCATTTTCTCGAGCTCTTTGCAGTTGCAGCAGCGTTGGGGCTCTTTTCGGCAGGCCGGTTTTACATGGTCAGCTGGCTGGGCGAACGCGTCACGGCAGACCTGCGCAACGCGGTTTATTCTCACGTCGTGCGCCAGAGCCCGGCTTTTTTCGAAACCACCCAGACCGGTGAAGTGCTGAGCCGCCTGACCGGCGACACCACGCTGGTGCAAACCGTTGTCGGTTCATCGCTCAGCCTCGGTTTGCGCAACGGCGTGATGGGCTTTGGCGCACTCATCATGCTGGTCCTCACCAACCCCTACCTGATGGTGCAGGTGCTGGCCGTGCTCGTGCTCATCGTCGCCCCGTCGGCATGGTTCGGGCGGCGGGTGCGCAAGCTTTCGCGCGCCAGCCAGGACCGCGTGGCAGATACGAGCGCCATCGCCGCCGAGGTGCTGAATGCGATTCCGGTGGTTCAGAGCTACACCGCCGAGGGGCGCGAGGCAGATCGATTCAATCTGTCGACCACCCATGCTTTCAAGACTGCCGTGCGCCGCACCCGTGCCAGGGCGGTGCTGGTGGCCTTCATCATCATCGCAACCTCTGCGGCACTGCTGTGGGGCTTGTACCAGGGAACCGAAGCGGTGATACGCGGCGACATCACAGCCGGACACCTCGGGCAAACTGTGGTCTACGTCATCATCCTGGCAAGCGCCGCCGCGGTGCTGGGCGAGGTATATGGCGACCTGCTGCGGGCAGCCGGGGCAACCGAGCGACTGATGGAACTGCTGCAAACCCGGTCAGCGGTGTTTTCACCGCCAAATCCGGCCCCAGCCCAGGAAACACGGTCGGGTAGCGCTATCAAATTTGATGCAGTAACGTTTCGCTACCCGTCCCGTCCGATGCAGGCTGCGCTGACTGATTTCTCGCTTCAGATCGCGCCAGGTGAAACGGTGGCCATCGTAGGGCCCAGCGGCGCCGGCAAGAGCACGGTGTTTCAACTGCTGCTGCGCTTTTACGATCCGCAGCAGGGAGGCATAGCGCTCGATAATGTCGCTACCCGTGACATGGCATTGGACGAGCTGCGCCAGCGCATCGGCATCGTCCCGCAGGACGCTGTGATTTTTTCGACCAGCGCGCTGGAAAACATTCGTTACGGCAAGCCCGGCGCAACCGACGACGAAGCGAAAGCGGCCGCGAAGGCCGCTTATGCCGATGAGTTCATCAGCAGCCTGCCCGAGGGCTATGACACCTTTCTGGGCGAGCGCGGCGTGCGCCTGTCTGGCGGACAGCGCCAGCGCATTTCCATCGCACGGGCGATGCTGAAAAACTCGGCCCTGCTGCTGCTGGACGAAGCAACCAGCGCGCTAGATGCCGAAAGCGAGCGCATGGTGCAGGCGGCGCTGCAATCGGCCATGAAAGGCCGCACCACGCTGGTCATTGCGCACCGGCTCGCCACTGTGCAACAGGCTGACCGCATCATCGTGCTGGACCATGGCCGCCTGGTTGAGCAAGGCACCCATGCGCAACTGATGGAACGGGGCGGCGTTTATGCGCGGCTGGCTGCCTTGCAGTTTTCGGTCTGACCACGATTTTTGCCGTGACGCACGCGCCGGCTACCCGCTTCCCCGCATCGGCAGCCCCAGGCGGCCATACCGTATTTGATACGTTATGTGTTTTTTGCATGACGTAGCACGATGCTTGCCTTGGACATTACGGCTGTGTCCCCTTAAGCTTGGCGCCTTGATTGACCATTCCTACCAGGAGTATCTGATGTCCCAGGCCCCCAGCAACCCGATCACCAACCTGTCCGCTGGCGAGCATCCGCTGCCGTCCTATCTTCAGTCTGACAATCTCGGGCCTTGGGGCAACTACCTGCAGCAGGTCGACCGGGTCATTCCGCACTTGGGCAGCCTGGCGCGTTGGGCAGAAACCCTGAAGCGTCCGAAGCGGGTGTTGATTGTGGACGTACCGATTCACATGGACGATGGCACGGTGGCGCACTTTGAAGGCTACCGGGTTCAGCACAATGTGTCGCGCGGCCCCGGCAAGGGTGGCGTGCGCTTTCACCAGGATGTGACGCTGTCTGAAGTGATGGCGCTGTCGGCCTGGATGTCAGTGAAAAACGCCGCGGTCAATGTTCCTTACGGCGGCGCCAAGGGCGGCATCCGGGTCGATCCGAAGAAGCTGTCACGCGGCGAGCTTGAGCGCATGACGCGGCGCTACACCAGCGAGATCGGCATCATCATCGGCCCCAACAAGGACATCCCCGCCCCTGACGTCAACACCAATGAGCAGATCATGGCGTGGATGATGGACACCTACTCCATGAACACCGGATCGACGGCGACCGGCGTGGTGACCGGCAAGCCGGTAGACCTGGGCGGCTCCCTGGGCCGACGCGAAGCCACGGGCCGCGGCGTGTATACCGTCGGTGCGGAAGCAGCGCGGCACATCGGGCTGGAGATTTCCGGCTCGCGCCTTGCGGTGCAAGGGTTTGGCAATGTAGGCGGCGTTGCCGGCAAGCTGTTTGCCGATGCGGGCGCGCTGGTGGTGGCGGTGCAAGACCATGGCGGCACGATTTACCGTGAAGCCGGTCTGGATGTGCCCGCACTGCTCAGGCATGTGGCAGAACACGGTAGCGTGGGCGGCTTTCCGCAGGCTGAAGTCCTTGCCAACGACAGCTTCTGGGATGTTGACTGCGACATCCTGATTCCGGCTGCGCTGGAGCAGCAGATCACGGCCGCCAATGCGCACCGCATCAAGGCCCGCATGATCATCGAGGGCGCCAACGGGCCGACCACGCCGGCGGCCGATGACATCCTGCGGGACCGCAATGTACTGGTGCTGCCGGACGTTATCGCCAACGCAGGCGGCGTGACGGTCAGCTACTTTGAATGGGTTCAGGATTTCTCGAGCTTTTTCTGGGACGAGGAAGAGATCAACGCGCGGCTGGTCAAGATCATGAAAGATGCCTTCGCGGGCGTCTGGAACGTGGCACAGGAACAAAAGGTAAGCCTGCGTACCGCAACCTTCATCGTTGCTTGCAAGCGCATCCTGCATACACGCGAGTTGCGGGGCCTGTACCCTTGATCCAAGCCCTCATCGACAGGGCTGATGGGCTGGTAGGTTGATGGCTGCCATGCCACAGTGGTAGCAGGGACAACAGATTGCCGTTTTTCGGGTACGCGCTGCGACTTGGATGAGCGCCATTTGGCAATCGGGCTGGACGCTGCCGCCGCGCTTTTAAGCGCCGGTGGTCTGCGAGGCAGGCCTCTCAAAGTCAAAGCTATTGCAGGGTTTCGATAAGGGCCGCTGGAATGGCAAGCGGCAGCACCTCAATACCGTCGTCAAGAAGCTCACGTACCTCATCAGCGCTGGCGCGGCCCCGAATGCTGCGGGTTTCGATATCGCCATCATGCATACGGCGTGCTTCGCTGGCGAACCGGTTGCCAACATCTTCGGTGCGCGCGACCAGCTGACGAAGCGCCTTGAGGACATCGGCCTGCGGATGAGCCTCTGTCTGCGCAGGCACCCCGACTCCGCTCGATGCGGTATCGGCGCCAGCATGGGCGGTGACGTCAGCTGGTTTTGCGGCAGACCCGGGCGTCCGCGGATCTTGTGCGCCCAGGTTCAACCGCGGCGCGGTGGGCATTTTGCGGACCTGCGTGTCCGCGCAGAGCGGGCACTCGATCAGAGCCCGCGCAAGCTGGGATTGAAACTCATCTTCCGAGCCAAACCAGCCTTCAAACGAATGCTGGCGCGAACACTGGAGATTGAGAACCTTCATGCAGGGATTATCGCTGTCATGCCGAAACCCTCATCGCGGCAGCGATGGAGCGGCGCCAGAATGCACAGGCAACGATTACAGCGTTTGCCAGTCAAGGGACCAGGCGCCAGAGCTGACGTTTTGCAGCCAGAGCATGCCTGCCAGCGTTTTGGCGTCGGTTACCGCACCATTGCCGCACCACGACAACAAATCCGCAGGGCTTGCGGTGAGGACATCCAGAAATTCCCCGGCATCGAGTTGCGCCTTGCCGGCGCTCAGCTTGCGCGCAAACCAGATGTCTATGAATTCGGTTGAATAGGAGATCACGGGATGAAGTACCCCGGCCCTTGCCCACTCACGCGCTGTGTATCCTGTTTCTTCCAGAAGCTCCCGCTGGGCACACGCGAGTGATGACTCACCAGGGTCGAGCTTGCCCGCAGGAAACTCGATCATGGCCGCCTTCATGGGATAACGATACTGCCGCTCGAGGATCAGGCTGCCATCAGCGAGCTGGGCAACGACCATGACAGCCCCGGGGTGGACAACATATTCGCGAGACGCCGCGCTACCGTCGGGTAATGCCACCATGTCGCGGAAGACGTGCAGAAACCGGCCCTTCAGGATTTCCTCGGAGCTGGTTGTTGTTTCAGTGAGATGAGGATACTGATTCATGATGACTGCCCCGGTCGGGCCAGGACGCTCAGTGACGTTGCTTGAACAGATAACGCCAGGTAAACCCCGGGAAAGCGAAGGTGATGAAGAGCGTGCCGGTAACGGCGTAAAACTCCCAGCCTTGCGGTGCCAGTTGTCCCGCTTTCTGCTCCAGGGTCAGGCCCAGAATACCCGTCAACAAATAGAACACCACAAGCTCGGCCAGGCGGAGCGCAAGATTTTTTGGCGACCTGAGAGCAATGACAGCAAAGAGCCGGTTGCTGATGAAAGGCAAGTTAGCGGCCACTAGCCCCATCACCAGCACCAGCCACACTGAGGCGGTCTGATTCATCGGTTGTCGCTCAGGTACCGAGCGACTTGACGACGCTGCTGACGGACTGCGCACACAGCGTCATCAAACCGCCAGGCAATAGGCCCAGTGCCAGCAGGAGCGCACCGTTAACCGCCAGAACCGCAGAGGCATCGCCGGGCGCCACGATGGGACCGGCGTTCGGCGCCACGGGCTCATCAAAATACATCACCTTGACAATGCGCAGGTAATAGAACGCACCAATCAGGGACATCAGCACCGCAAAGACAGCCAGCACCAGATAGCTCGTCAGCTGCGATGAAATGAGCGCTTGTAAAACAGCGAGCTTGGCATAGAAGCCAACCAAAGGCGGCAGCCCTGCCAGCGAAAACATGGCCATGGCCATCACGCCCGCATACAAGGGGCTGCGCTGGTTGAGACCTGCCAGATCACTGATCTCTTCGGACTCATGGCCGCTTCGGGCCAGCAGCATGATGACGCCGAAAGCAGCCAGCGTGGTCAGGACGTAGGTGATGGCATAGAACATTGCCGCGCTGTAGGCAGACTCTGCATTGAGCTGGTTTCCGTTGACCACACCCGACATCAGACCCAGCAGCAGAAAACCCATCTGCGAGATGGTTGAATAGGCCAGCATGCGCTTGAGATTCGATTGCGCCACAGCGGCCAGATTACCCACCAGCAGCGAACCGATTGCCATGAGGCCCAGCATCTGTTGCCAGTCGATGGCCAGGGGCAGCAGGCCCTCCACCAGCAGGCGGATGCAGATGGCAAATGCAGCCAGCTGCGGCGCGGCGCCGATCAGCAGCGTCACCGCGGTAGGCGCACCCTGATAAACGTCGGGAAGCCACATGTGAAAAGGTACCGCACCAAGCTTGAATGCGAGGCCAGCCACAATAAAGACCAGTCCGAAAACCAACACCTGATGCTTGACCTGGCGGCTTGCGATGGCGTTGAAGACTTCGTTGACGTCAAGCGACCCGGTTGCGCCGTACAGCATGGACAAACCGTACAGCAGGAAGCCCGATGCCAACGCGCCCAGCACAAAATACTTCATCGCCGCCTCGGTGGCGGTGGCGTCGTCGCGGCGCAGGGCCACCAGCGCGTAGCTGCACAGTGTCATGAGCTCAAGACCCATATAGATGACCAGGAAGTTATGCCCGGAAATCATCACAAAAATACCCAGCAGCGCAAAAAGACTCAGGGTGAAGAACTCGCCACCGCGCAGCATGTCCCGGTCGGCGGCATAAGGCCGGCCGTAGATCAGCGTCGCCATCAGCGCAATGCTGGCAAAGCATTTGAGCCAGCTGCCCATGGGATCGACCACCACCATCTTGCTGAAGCCGTAAAAGGTCTGGCCGCCCATCGCAACAGAAGCCTCCAGTGCGGCAACTCCAGCCAGGGTCAGCAGCGTCAGCACATGGGTAAGCTTGCGGTGGGAACTGGTGACGCCGAGATCAACCAGTGCTATCACGCAGGCCATGACCAGCAGAATGATCTCGGGGTAAACCGCGATCCAGGAAAGTTTGTCAATCATCTGAATGCTTCTGATTAGTTCAGTTTGGATATCGCCACGTGCTTTAGCAGGTCCGCGACAGATGCGTCCATCACATCCGTGAACGGCTTGGGATAGATACCCATGTACAACACAGCAATGGCAAGCATTGACAGCATGAGGAATTCACGGCCGTTGATGTCCTTGAGGTTCTTCACATCCTCGTTGGCGACGGGGCCCAGATAGACCCGCTTGTACATCCAGAGGGTGTAGGCAGCGCCCCATATCAACGCGGTAGCGGCGGCAAGGCCGGTCCAGAAGTTGAACTTGACGGCACCCAGAATCACCATCCACTCACCCACAAAACCGGCGGTCGCGGGCAGGCCGCAATTCGCCATCGCAAACAGCAGTGAAAACGCAGCGAACTTCGGCATGGTGTTGACGACACCGCCATAGCTTGCAATGTCGCGCGAATGCACACGGTCATAGAGCACGCCGATACAGAGAAACATGGCCCCCGAAACAAAACCGTGCGCGATCATCTGGACGATGCCGCCCGCCACGCCCAGGTCATTGAAGATGAAAAAGCCCAGCGTGACGAAACCCATATGGGCCACCGAGGAGTAGGCCACCAGCTTTTTCATGTCCTGCTGAACCATGGCGACAAGGCCCACATATATGACGGCAATCAGCGACAAACCGATCATCAACCACGCCCATTCGCGCGCCGCATCAGGTGCGATAGGCATGGAAAACCGCAGGAAACCGTATGCGCCAAGCTTGAGCATGATCGCAGCCAGCACCGCAGAGCCACCAGTTGGGGCCTCTACGTGAACGTCTGGCAGCCAGGTGTGCACCGGCCACATTGGCACCTTGACCGCGAATGCGGCAAAAAATGCAAAAAACAGCAGTGTCTGAATCGTCCGGCCAAGCGGCAACTGGTGCCAGGCCAGTATGTCAAAACTTCCGCCCGACTTGTTGTACAGGTAGATCAATGCGACCAGCATCAGCAGTGAGCCGAGCAGCGTATACAAAAAGAACTTGAACGCTGCATATATCTTGTTGGGCCCGCCCCATATACCGATGATGAGGTACATGGGTATGAGCGTGGCCTCAAAAAATACATAGAACAGCAGACCGTCCAGCGCGGCAAACACGCCGATCATCAAACCGCTCAGTATCAGGAATGACGCCATGTACTGGTTCACGCGGGTGGTGATCGTCTCCCAGCTTGCAATGACGACCACCACATTGATAAATGCGGTGAGTAGTACGAACCAAACCGAAATTCCGTCAACACCCAGGTGGTAGTTGACATTGAAGCGCTCAATCCAGCCGGCTTTCTCGACGAACTGCATGACCGAACTGCCGAGCTTGAATCCGCTGTATAGCGGCAACGTGACCAAAAAACTGACCACAGCGCCTATCAGTGCAACCCATCGCACCATGCGGGCCTGATCGTCTCGCCCCAGTGCGAGCAGCACGACACCGAAAACAATCGGTGTCCATATGGCAAGGCTCAGCATTCCCATTGACGAAGTTCCTTCTTGTTGTTGTAGTTATTTGTTCAGCCAGACGAAGTACGTCATCAGCACGACAACGCCAACAATCATTCCGAAGGCGTAGTGGTAGATGTAGCCTGACTGCAAGCGCCGCACCACGCTCGAGACCCACCCTACCAGCTTCCACGAGCCGTTGACGAGGGCTCCATCGATCAGTTTCTGATCCCCGCCTTTCCACAAGCCGGTTCCCAACAGGCGGGCACCACGTGCCAGAACATTTTCGTTGAACCAGTCGAGGTAGTACTTGTTGTCCAGCAGTGTGTAGAGAGGCTGGACCTTGCGCTGTATGGCGGCCGGTAGCGCCGGGTTGACCATATACAGGTAGTACGACAAGGCAACTCCTGCAAGCGCCAGCCAGAACGGAGCTGTCATCACACCATGCAGCGCCATCTGGGCAGGCCCGTGAAAAGCACTGGCCAGCTCCTGCATGACAGGGTGGCGCTGCGCGTTCACAAAAATCGAATCTTTGAAAAATTCACCAAACAGCATCGGCTGGATGGTCATGAACCCGATGACGACCGATGGAATGGCCAGCAGGATCAAAGGTACGGTAATCACCCAAGGCGATTCATGCGGATGATGATGCTCCGCCGACGCGTGGGCGTCATGATGGTCGTCGTGCGCGTCGGGGTTCTGGTCATAGCGCTCTTTCCCATGGAACACCAGAAAGTACAGCCTGAAAGAATAAAACGCCGTGATGAAAACACCCGCAAGAACTGCAAAATATGCAAACCCAGAGCCGGCAAGATGGCTTTCATGCACCGCCTCGATGATGCTGTCCTTGGAGTAAAAACCTGAAAACAGCGGCGTTCCGATCAAAGCCAGTGAACCCAGCAGAGACGTCAACCAGGTAATCGGCATGTACTTGCGCACATTGCCCATCCAGCGGATGTCCTGGTTGTGGTGCATGCCGAGAATGACTGAGCCGGCACCCAGAAACAGCAGGGCTTTGAAAAACGCGTGCGTCATCAAATGAAAGACCGCAACCGAGTAAGCTGAAGCGCCCAGTGCGACCGTCATGTAACCCAACTGGGAAAGCGTGGAATAGGCAACCACACGCTTGATATCGTTCTGGATGATGCCAAGAACGCCCATGAACAAGGCAGTGATGCCGCCAATGACCATGATAAAACTGAGCGCCGCATCACTGAGCTCGAACATCGGTGACAGGCGAGCAACCATGAAGATCCCAGCGGTCACCATCGTGGCAGCATGAATCAGTGCTGATATCGGCGTAGGGCCTTCCATCGAATCGGGCAGCCATACATGCAGCGGAAACTGCGCCGACTTGCCCATCGCCCCGATGAAAAGGCAAATACAGACCACAGTGATCAGCATCCAGCCGGTACCCGGCATGACCAGCCGTGAAAGCTCATCCGCCTTGGCAAAAACTTCCCCGTAATTCAGGGTTCCGGCATAGGCGGCAATAAGACCGATACCCAGAATGAACCCGAAGTCCCCAACGCGGTTGACCAGGAAGGCTTTCATATTCGCGAATATGGCGCTGGGTTTGTTGAAATAGAACCCGATCAACAGGTAAGACACCAGACCCACCGCTTCCCAGCCAAAGAACAGCTGCAGAAGGTTGTTGCTCATGACCAGCATCAGCATGGCAAAGGTGAAAAGCGAGATGTAACCGAAAAAGCGGTTGTAGCCATCCTCCTCTTCCATGTAGCCGATGGTGTAGATATGCACCATCAGGGACACGAAGGTCACCACGCACATCATCATTGCGGTCAAGCCATCGACGAGGAAGCCGACCTCCATTTTCAGGCCGCCGACCACCATCCAGGTGTAAAGCGTTTCGTTGAAACGTGCGCCGTCCACCGCAACGCTTTTCAGCGTCATGGCCGACAGGATGAAAGCCAGCAATACGCCCAGAATCGTCAGGCTGTGCGAAAGCCGTCGGCCAATCCAGTTGCCACCGAATGCCGTGCCCAATACGCCAGCCAGTACAGCACCGGCCAATGGTGCCAGCGGTACAGCAAGCAACGAAGTTGCAGAGAGGGTTTGACTCATATCTTCAGCCCTGCAACGTGTTGAGTTCGTCGACATTGATCGTCGACTTGTTGCGGAACAGGAGCACAAGAATTGCCAGCCCTATGGCTGACTCCGCAGCCGCTACGGTAAGAATGAAAAACACAAAAATCTGGCCCGCCATGTCATTGAGGTAATACGAGAACGCGACAAAATTCATATTGACGGCCAGCAGCATCAACTCGATGGCCATCAAAAGAACGATGAGGTTTTTACGGTTCAAGAAAATACCGATGACGGAGAGCGCGAACAACATGGCGCCGAGGGAGAGAAAATGGCCCAGCGTCAGCATCATGATGGTTTGCTCTCGGTGTTTGGTGCTTCAGCAATTTGCTGCGGCGCAGCAACCACTGGCTTCATCTTGACGAGGGTCAAGCGGTCCGCACTTTTGACGCGTATCTGATCGGAAGGGTTCTGGTACTTGGAATCCTTGCGCCGACGCAACGTCAGTGCAATCGCCGCAATGATGGCGACCAGCAAAATGACCGCCGCAATCTCCAGCGGGTACAGATATTGCGAATAGAGAATTTTTCCCAGCTCTTTCGTGTTGGACAGCTGCGCACCGATATCCCCAGTTGCAGCAGCTACCTTGGGTGGCTCACGAAAACCGCCCATAAGCACATAGGACATTTCAAGTGCAATGATTGCGCCAACAGCGCCGGCAAGCGGAAAGTGCTTCCAGAAGCCTTTACGTACCCCGTCGAGATTGACATCGAGCATCATGACGACGAACAGAAAAAGCACCATCACCGCGCCAACGTAAACCAAAACCAGCGTGATTGCCAAAAACTCAGCTTTCAACAAAATCCAGACAGCCGCGGCCTGGAAAAACGCTAGCACCAGGTAGAGCGCTGCATGCACCGGGTTACGAGCGGTGATGACGCGAAACGCTGCAAAAAGCAGCACTGCGGCAAACACATAAAAAAGTCCAGTTTGGGCGTCCATCTTGTTATTGATTCTTTGTTCTGGCCAGGTTGGAACAACGTGACCTCAGGGGGATGATCTAGCGGTACTTGGCATCGGCTGCACGGCTGGCAGCAATCTCGGATTCATAACGGTCACCGATAGCAAGCAACATATCCTTAGTGAAGTACAAGTCACCCCGCTTTTCGCCGTGGTATTCCAGAATATTGGTTTCCACGATCGAATCGACTGGGCAGCTTTCCTCACAGAAACCGCAGAAGATGCACTTGGTCAAGTCGATGTCATAGCGAGACGTGCGACGACTGCCGTCCTCCCGAACATCGGACTCGATAGTGATGGCGAGCGCGGGACACACGGCTTCGCACAGCTTGCAGGCAATGCAACGCTCCTCGCCGTTCTCATACCGCCGGAGCGCGTGCAGTCCACGAAAGCGCGGACTCAACGGTGTTTTTTCCTCGGGAAACTGCACCGTTATCTTGCGACGGAACATGTATTTTCCGGTCAATGCCATGCCCTTGAACAACTCGGTCAGCATAAAGCTTGACACAAAATCCTTGACGGATGCTACGGCGGACATATCTCAGGTTCCTGCAAAAATAGGGCGTGCGTGAAGGCTCTTCACACCAGCGGGGACTGCGGGACTGGCTCTGCCAGACCGCATGCACAGCGGCCGCTTGAGGGGGGAAAGAGCGGCACGAAGTCCTCGAACGTGGGGGCGCATGATCATTTCCAGATGTTGTAGGAGGTCTGCATCCATCCGCCGACCACTACCAGCCACACCAGGGTGACCGGTATGAATATCTTCCAGCCGAGACGCATGATCTGGTCATAGCGAAAACGTGGAAAGGTTGCGCGCACCCATAGGAACATGGTGACGACGACAAAGGTTTTCGCGCCCAGCCAGATCCAGCCCGGGATGAAGCTCAGGAACTCGAACGGCGGCAACCAGCCGCCCAGAAACAGCAACACGGCAATGATCGCGACCAGCCACATATTGGCGTATTCGGCCAGAAAGAACATGGCAAATGCCATGCCGGAGTACTCGACCATGTGGCCGGCAACAATTTCGGATTCGCCTTCGACCACATCAAAGGGATGCCGATTCGTCTCGGCAAGACCAGAGATGAAATACACCACGAAAACGGGCAGTAGAGGCAGCCAGTTCCACGACAGGAACGTCAACCCGTTGCTTGCTGCAACTCCCTTTGCCTGCCCCATCACGATGTCGGTCATGTTCAAACTACCCGAGACCATCAAAACGATCACGAGGCAGAAACCCATGGCAATTTCGTAGCTGACCATCTGCGCTGAAGCACGCATGGCGCCCAAAAAGGCGTACTTGGAATTAGATGCCCAACCGGCAATGATGACGCCATAAACTTCGAGCGATGTGATCGCCATCAGAAACAGCAAGCCAGCGTTGATATTAGCCAAAGCCACATCGGGACCAAACGGTATGACCGCCCAGGCTGCAAGCGCCGGCATGATGGTCATGATCGGGCCCAGCACAAACAAGCCTTTGCTGGCAGCCGTGGGAATGATGATCTCCTTGGTCAGCAGCTTCAACGCATCAGCTATTGGCTGAAGCAAGCCGAACGGTCCAACCCGGTTCGGGCCCAGGCGAATCTGGGTAAAGCCGATGGCCTTACGCTCCCACAGCGTGAGGTATGCCACACAACCCATCAGCGGCAACACCACACAGACGATCTTGACGAGCGCCCACAAAACAGGCCACACGGTTGCCGGCCAGATGCCACCCATCAGCCCCTGGCCGAAACCATAGATGGTGTCGATCATGTGGTGATCTCCTCGTCCAGCAATTGAGCCTCGGCACCGTGGCGGCCGTCGGCGGTCAGTTGTAAGGACGTTGAGCGTCGGACCAGACTGTCGAGCTGATAAATTCCGGCAACAGCCGGAGCGAGCCCCGTCGGTGCGTCGAGACGAATGGCGGCATTGCACGCATTGCCGAGTCTGTCGGCCGGAATATGTGTGGCCTGCGCAGCATTGACCTGGCGAAGTACATCCTGAGAAGACTCGAAGTCAAAGCCGGGCAGATCGAGCAGGTTGGCAAGGACCCGCAGTACCTTCCAGGCCGGTCGCGTTTCGCCCAGCGGCTTGGCAACCGCGTGGAATCCTTGAATACGGCCTTCTGCATTTACAAAAGTGCCCGGTGTTTCGGTGAAAGGCGCAACCGGTAGCAACACATCGCTGAATTCCATGTTGGCTTTGAACGGACTCAAAGTGACCACCATTTGAGACGCTTGCAGCGTCTCCAGTGCCTTTGAACCCAGCACGGAATCAAATGCTGGCTCGGTATTGAGCAGCAAGACGGCCTTCAGCTTCCCGTCGAGCATCTGTCTGGCATCAAACCCCTCGTGGCCAGGCAGCGCCCCGACCCATTGGGCACCTACCGTGTTGGCCGCTTCCGTGAGATAACCCACCGAAGCACCTGTGTGTTCACCAATCCAGTTGGCCAGCACCAGCAAGCTGGATGCGTTCGCATGGTGCGTCGCAGCGTTACCCAACAAGATGGCTTTACGCTCGCCGCCGAGAAGTGACGACGCCATCAGCCGGGCAGGATCTGTCACCTCTGCAGCGACTGGGGCGATAACGCCCTTCTCAGCTGCGACGGCAGCGGCCAGACTGGCCAGCAAACCCGCCCAATCACCGTGTTCACCCATCATCGCCTGTGCAACCGGCATGGCCCAGGCATCCAAAGAGACCAGTTCGGCGCTCGAATTGATCACATGGACTGCACAGCCCTTGCGTGCAGACTGCCGAATACGCTGGGCAAAGAGCGGATGGTCTTTGCGCAGATTCGAGCCGACCACTAGCACGCGCTGCAGTTGTGACAGCGAGGCTATGGAGGTTCCGAGCCAGCGCACCGAACCCGCCACGGAGAACTCGCTGTTGCGCAGGCGGTAGTCGATATTTTCGCTTCCAAGCCCACGCACGAGGGAAGAACCCAGATACAGCTCTTCTAAAGTGCTGTGCGGACTTGCCAGCATACCGATGCTGGTAGCGCCGTATTGAGCCTTGATCTGTTGTAGACCATTGGCAACGTATTCCAGCGCAGTTTGCCAATCCACAGACTTCCAGACGCCACCCTGCTTGAGCATGGGGGTCAACAGACGATCATTGCAATCCAGCGCCTCATACGAAAAGCGGTCACGGTCAGCCAGCCAGCATTCATTGACATCCTCATTTTCCAGGGGAAGTACCCGCATGACCTTGCTGTTCTTGACCTGAACAATCAGGTTGGTGCCGGTAGAATCGTGCGGACTGATCGACTTTCGACGTGACAGCTCCCAGGTGCGGGCACTATAGCGAAACGGTTTGCTGGTCAATGCACCGACCGGGCACAGGTCAATCATGTTGCCCGACAGTTCGGAGTTGACCGTCATGCCAACAAAAGTTTCAATCTCGGCGTGCTCGCCCCGGTTGGACATTCCCAGTTCCATGACACCTGCGACTTCCTGCCCGAACCGGACACAGCGCGTGCAATGAATACAACGACTCATCTCCTTGCTCGAGATCAATGGCCCGGTGTTCTTTTCAGGAATCACCCGTTTTTCTTCGTCGTAGCGGGATTCACTGCTGCCATAGCCCATGGCGAGGTCCTGCAACTGGCACTCTCCGCCCTGATCGCAAATCGGGCAATCCAGCGGGTGGTTGATCAGCAGGAACTCCATCACCCCTTTTTGCGCCTTTACCGCTTTCTCGTTCTTGGTATGAACGATCATGCCCTGCGTGACTGGCGTGGCGCAGGCCGGCATCGGCTTTGGCGCTTTCTCCACATCGACAAGGCACATGCGGCAGTTGGCCGCAATGCTCAGCTTCTTGTGGTAGCAGAAATGAGGAATATAAGTGCCTGCTTTTTCAGCAGCGTGCATGACGGTGCTTCCCTCCAGCACCTCGACTTTTTGGCCGTCCAGTTCAATTTCAATCATGAAGTCAGATGCTCCGCGCTTCTGTACTCGCCATACGCATACCGGCAGGGCTTGCAGTTGCGGCGGCTCGGGAATTTGTGATCATGGCTTCAAACTCTGCCCTGAAATGTTTGATCATCGCCCGGACCGGCATGGCGGCAGCATCGCCCAGCGCACAGATGGTGCGGCCCTGAATGTTGTCTGCCACCGAATTGAGAAGGTCCATGTCACCAGGCTTGCCACGACCTTCATGCACCCGACTTACCAGGCGCCACAGCCATCCTGTGCCTTCACGGCATGGCGTGCACTGACCACATGATTCGTGCATATAAAAATACGACAGACGCTTGAGCGATTCAACCATGCAGCGCGTGTCGTCCATGACAATGACCGCGCCGGAACCCAGCATTGAGCCTGCTTTGGCGATCGAGTCGTAGTCCATTGTGCAGTTCATCATGATGGACGCTGGCAGCACCGGGGAAGACGAGCCGCCCGGGATGACTGCCTTCAATGTGCGGCCCTGCTTCGCGTTTCTGACCCCACCTGCCAACTCCAGCAGGCGGGAGAATGGCGTTCCCATGGGTACTTCATAATTTCCAGGAAGCTCAACGTCTCCCGAAACCGAATAGATCTTGGTTCCGCCGTTATTGGGTTTGCCGCACTCCAGATAAGCCTGGCCGCCATGTCGAATGATCCAGGGGACAGCAGCAAAAGTTTCCGTGTTGTTGATCGTTGTCGGCTTTCCGTAAAGACCAAAGCTCGCTGGAAAAGGCGGCTTGAAGCGTGGCTGTCCTTTTTTACCCTCAAGTGACTCAAGCAGTGCCGTTTCTTCGCCGCAGATATAGGCGCCAAACCCATGCGACGCATGCAGTTGAAAATTGAAACTGCTTCCCAGAATTGCGGTGCCTAGGAAGCCTGCCGTCCTGGCTTCTTCGAGTGCTTCTTCAAAACGCTGATAAGTGGCGAATATCTCGCCATGGATATAGTTGTAACCCACCGAGATACCCATGGCATACGCGGCAATTGCCATGCCCTCGATCACGCTGTGGGGGTTGTACTGCATGATGTCGCGGTCTTTGCAGGTGCCGGGTTCGCCTTCGTCCGAGTTGCAGACCAGATACTTTTGGCCGGGAAATTGACGCGGCATGAAGCTCCACTTCAAACCCGTCGGAAAGCCCGCGCCACCGCGACCACGCAGGCTGCCGGCCTTTACCTCTGCGATGACCTGGTCAGGCGTCAGTCCCGCACCGCCGTCCAACGCAAGAATTTTGCGCAAAGCCTCATAGCCGCCGCGCTGCTGGTAATCCTTCAAGCGCCAGTTGTTACCGTCGAGATCCGCAAGAATCTGGGGGTTGATATGACGACCGTGAAAGCAGGTCTGCACACCGGTCGCGACGAACTGCGACAACACGCGCGCGGCTGCCTTGTTTGCTGTTGGCGTAGAAACCGTCATACCGCCCCCCGCTCCGCTGCTCGCAGCCCCGCCACCAGCTGATCCAGTTTTTCGGTGGTCATGAAACTGCACATCGTCACATCGTTCACCAGCATGACAGGTGAATCTGCGCAGGCGCCCAGGCACTCCGATTGCTGCAGCGTAAAAAGGCCGTCAGCGGTTGTACCGCCCATTTCAATACCCAGCGCATGCTCCAGGTGCGCGAGCGCGGTCGACCCCTCGCGAAGCTGGCAAGGCAGGTTGGTGCATACATTGAACTTGTATTTGCCCAGCGGCTTCTGGTTGTACATGTTGTAGAAGGTCGTGACCTCATGCACAGCAATCGGCGCCATTTCCAGGTAAGCCGCCACGTCCTTCTCGCTTTCAGCGCTGACGTAGCCAAGCTCTTCCTGAACTATGGCCAGGCACGCCATGACGGCGGACTGTTTTCCCTCGGACGGGTACTTTGCAACTTCACGCGCAAACCGCTGGAAAGCCTGGTCTGATAAGGCAGACGCATTGCGCGACTGTGCAGGCGACAGTGTGGTTTCATTTATGGGTGATGTCATACGAATGCTCGTTCATTCATCGATCAATTTCACCAAACACGATATCCATCGTGCCGATGACAGCAACAGCATCAGCAATCATGTGGCCCCTGGACATTTCATCCATGGCGGCCAGATGGGCGAAACCTGGCGGTCGAATCTTCAAGCGGTATGGCTTGTTTGCGCCATCACTGACGATATAAATACCAAACTCTCCCTTGGGATGCTCGACCGCTGCGTAAGCTTCGCCCTCGGGTACGTGGAAACCTTCCGTAAACAGCTTGAAGTGATGAATCAACTCTTCCATGTTCGATTTCATGGATTCACGGTCAGGCGGCGCAACCTTGTGGTTTCTGCTGATCACAGGGCCAGGGTTGACACGAAGCCAATCGATGCACTGTTTGATGATCCGGTTCGACTGGCGCATCTCCTCGATGCGAACGAGATAACGGTCGTAACAGTCGCCTGTCTTTCCGACCGGAATATCGAAGTCCATTTGGTCATAAACATCGTAAGGCTGCGTCTTGCGCAAATCCCAGGCAAAACCAGAACCACGCAACATAGGGCCGGTAAATCCCAGATTCAAGGCACGCTCTGGCGATACGACACCTACACCAACTGTCCGCTGTTTCCAGATACGGTTATCCGTCAGCAGGGTTTCGTACTCGTCCACGTACCCGGGAAACCGGTTGGTGAAATCTTCGATGAAGTCGAGCAATGACCCCTGCCGGTTTTCATTCAGCGCCTCTATGGCCTTAGCGTTCTTGACCTTGCTGACTTTGTATTGCGGCATGCTGTCAGGCAGGTCACGGTACACGCCTCCCGGCCGAAAATAGGCCGCATGCATGCGCGCACCGGATACCGCCTCATACATGTCGAACAGCGATTCACGCTCACGGAAGCAGTAAATCAGAATGTTCATGGCGCCACAGTCGAAACCATGTGCACCCAGCCACAGCAGATGATTCAGCAAGCGCGTGATTTCTGCATACATCACCCGGATGTACTGCGCCCGCACCGGCACATCAACGCCCAGCAGCTTTTCGATAGCCAGGCAATAAGCCTGCTCGTTCGACATCATCGACACATAATCGAGACGATCCATATAGGGAAGCGACTGGATGTACGTGCGGCTTTCGGCAAGCTTCTCGGTCGCCCGGTGCAGCAGTCCAATATGTGGATCAGCACGCTGGATAACCTCACCATCAAGCTCCAGCACCAGCCGCAGCACGCCGTGCGCTGCGGGATGCTGCGGCCCAAAGTTCAGCGTGTAGTTTTTGATTTCAGCCATGTTGTAGAAGTGTCCAGGCGCTAACGAACGCCACCACCATAGTTATCTTCACGGATGACGCGGGGAATAATCTCTCGCGGCTCAATAGTGACGGGCTGGTAGATCACGCGTTTCTGCTCCGCGTCGTATCGCATTTCCACATGCCCGGTGGTCGGAAAGTCCTTGCGGAATGGATGTCCGATAAACCCGTAGTCCGTCAGGATACGCCGCAAGTCGTTGTGACCTTCAAAAATGATGCCGTACAAGTCAAATGCTTCCCGCTCGAACCAATTGGCGGAATTCCAGGTGTCATTTACCGAATCCACCACCGGAAAATCGTCGTCGTCACAAAACACCTTCAGGCGCAAGCGCTGGTTCAGGCTGACTGACAGCAGATGCACGGACACACAAAAACGCGGGCCGTCGTACATGCCGTCTTTGTATTCCGAGTAATCCAGACCACACAAATCAATTAGTTGCTCGAACTTACATCCAGGCGAGTCACGCAGCAAGAGAGAGGCCGCATGGTAGTCACGCGCACCGACAACCACAGTAACCTCACCGAAAGCCACGGTAAGATTCTTCAGCTTGTCGCCCAATGCTCCGGTGACGGCGGCGCCAATGTGTTCAGCCGTGGCTGGTGATGACAACTGTGCCTGCATCAAGCTCTCGCAATGGTGTTGGTGCGGCGAATTTTTTGCTGCAGCTGAATGATTCCGTACATCAATGCTTCAGCAGTGGGCGGGCAACCGGGCACATACACATCAACGGGAACGATACGGTCACAGCCCCGAACGACGGAATAGCTGTAGTGGTAATAACCACCACCGTTGGCGCAGGAGCCCATCGACAACACCCAGCGAGGCTCTGACATTTGGTCATACACCTTGCGCAGGGCCGGGCCCATTTTGTTGCACAAGGTGCCGGCCACGATCATCAGGTCGGACTGGCGGGGGCTGGGCCTGAAAAGCATGCCAAAGCGGTCCAGATCGTAACGGGCGGCGCCAGCGTGCATCATCTCGACGGCGCAGCACGCCAGGCCAAACGTCATGGGCCACAGAGAACCGGTTTTGGCCCAGTTCACCACCGAGTCGTAGCTGGTGGTCATGAAGCCTTCGTTAAATACACCTTCTAATGACATACCTGTACCTTGTTCCCGTACCGAAGCAGATAACCTGAACAACGAACTGGAGCGCCTTTGTGCAAGTAAATCCTGCACAGCCGGCTCACTCCCAGTCCAGAGCCCCTTTTTTCCACTCGTAGACAAACCCTACGACCAGAATGCCCAGAAAAATAATCACCGACCAGAACCCGACGAGACCTACATCCTTTAGGGCAACCGCCCAGGGGAAAAGGAACGCGATTTCGAGGTCAAAAAGAATGAACAGGATGGCGACGAGGTAGTAACGCACATCAAACTTCATGCGCGCATCTTCAAACGCCTCGAAGCCGCACTCATACGGGGAATTTTTTTCGCTGTCGGGCCGCACCGGACCCAAAAGTCGACCTAGAACCTGAGGTACCACGCCAACACCAACACCGACCAGAATGAAGAGCAGAACGGGAAGGTATTGATTGAGGTCCATCGATGAATCAAATTCTGAGCATCACCTGTGCAGGTGCAGAAATTTTGCCAATTGAACCGGTAGCTCACCGGTTTCCCGCATGTGATGCTACCGATGTTTGCCAATGTGGTGCGGACGGCGAGACTCGAACTCGCACAGCTTTCGCCACTACCCCCTCAAGATAGCGTGTCTACCAATTTCACCACGTCCGCGCTTGTAACCTGACCTAGCAACACCTGTCACGCATTGAAAACCACGAGGAGGTTTTCGCTTTCCAGGCAGTCTCAGAGTTTACCCTGAAAAACCCCTTCCCACGAAGGCGGATGCTAAGCAAAATGCCTTATTTGGTCGGTATCTGCGCTGCACCGGAAGCGGGAACCGCCGGGGGCACCGCCGCTGATGAACCGCTGCCTGCCACAGGCGCGACTGGAGCGGTCGTTCCGGGGATCTGTGCGGCACCCGACGCTGCGGTTGCAGGGACGGGTGCAGTCAGTACCGATCCTTCCAGAACACTAGAGCCGGTTCGCGGTTGGGCGTTGCCAAAGTAGGCAAGCAGCAAGGTGCACACAAAAAAGAGTGCTGCGAGGACGCCCGTCGTGCGCGACAGGAAGTTGGCGCTGCCGCTGGCACCGAAAAGACTTCCTGATCCACCGCTACCGAAAGCCGCTCCCATATCAGCGCCTTTTCCATGTTGCACCAAAATCAGTCCGATCATGCCCAGGGCGGCAAGCATTTGCAAAGCCAGCACAACCGTCAAAATTACATTCATAACTACTCCTAAATTAATAGCGTACTGCGAGCGTCAAACCTGGGCTGCAGCAATAATTTTCAAAAAATCCACCGATTTCAAAGAGGCTCCGCCAATCAGGCCGCCGTCAATATCGGGCTGCGCAAGCAGTGCAGACGCGTTGGTTGCATTCATGCTGCCGCCATACAGGATTCTTACCCGGGAAAACTGATCGGTTGCCGCCTTGAGCTGTGCGCGCAATACCGCGTGAACAGACTGTGCGTCTTCCGGTGAGGGCGTTTTGCCGGTGCCGATAGCCCATACCGGCTCATAGGCCACCACGATCTCGGAAATACAGTGACCGTTGGCATGAACCACGGCTGCCAATTGCCGCTTCACAACCTCTTCGGTGTAACCCGCTTCGCGTTCCATGAGCGTCTCGCCGACGCACACAATCGGCGTGATGCCCACACCCAGTGCTGCCCTGGTTTTTTCAGCGACCAGCACATCCGTTTCGGCGTGGTACTGCCGGCGCTCTGAATGACCAACGATCACGTAGCGGCAGCCCATGTCAAGCAGCATGCGGGCGCTGATCTCGCCGGTATAGGCGCCTTCCAGCTGCGCTGACACGTCCTGGGCACCGACACCTAACGGCGCAAGCCGAGCCACAGTTTTTTTCAGCGACTGAACCTGCGCCAGATAAACAGCGGGCACGCAAATGGCGATTTCGCTGGCGGCCTCGTCAGCCAGGCCTTCGGCCAGCGCATGCAGCAGTGACTCGTTGGCAGCCAGGCTGCCATTCATCTTCCAGTTGCCGGCAATGAGTTTTTTCATGGGTGAATAGGATTGCGTTGTGCTCGTCATACCGGATGTCACCAGGTCAGCACAATCTTGCCGACGTGCTGGTTGGATTCCATCAGCGCATGTGCCCGAGACGCGTCTGCAGCAGCAAACGTGCTGTGAATCACGGGTTTGATCTGGCCAGTCTGCAGCAGGGGCCAGACGGTCTGGCGAAGTGCCTGAGCAATAGCGGTCTTGAATGAGAGCGACCGGGGCCGCAAGGTTGACCCGGTGATCGTCAGGCGTCTGCGCAGCACGAGTCCGGCGTTGATTTCCGCCTTGACACCGCCCTGCACCGCGATGATGACCAGGCGTCCGTCCTCTGCCAGGGCTTCCAGTTCGCGCGCCACATAGCTTCCGGCCACCATGTCAAGAATGACATTGACGCCCTTGCCACCTGTCGCTTTTTTGACCTCTTCAGCAAAATCCGATGTCTTGTAGTTGAAGGCGAGGTCAGCCCCCAGCTCGACGCAGGCGGCGCATTTTTCGTCGCTGCCTGCGGTGACATACACCGTCGCGCCCAAGGCTTTTGCCATCTGGATGGCGGTTACGCCGATTCCGCTCGAGCCGCCCTGGATCAGCAGGCTTTCGCCTGGTTTCAGCCCTGCCCGCTCGAAAACATTGCTCCAGACGGTGAAAAATGTCTCGGGCAGGGATGCCGCTTCCACGTCGCTCAAGTCTGCCGGTGACGGCAGACACTGGCCAATCGGCGCCACACAAAACTGGGCATAGCCACCGCCTGCCACCAGGGCGCAGATGCGATCACCCACTCTAAAACCCGCAGCAGACATCGCCGCTGCGTCACCATCGGCTATGACGCCAGCGACCTCCAGCCCCGGGATATCGGACGCGCCAGCCGGCACCGGATAGTTGCCGGTACGTTGCAGCACATCAGGCCGGTTGATGCCGCTGGCGCTGACACGGATGAGCACCTCGCCGGCCGCAAAGGCCGGCACAGGACGCTCGCCCACGCGCAGGACTTCCGGTCCGCCAAAAGAGGTGATCTCGACTGCTTTCATCTTTGTTTTTAATGTTTTATGCCGCCAGCCCAGGTAGTACGTGGGCTGACCGCTACAAAATCAATACCGACTGTCGATCAGTTGTAATCCTGGTTCTGGGCCGGGCGGTCCAGCAGGGCCTTCATGGACAGCTTGACGCGGCCCTTCTCGTCGGTTTCCATGACCTTGACCTTGACGATCTGGCCTTCCTTGAGGTAGTCGGTCACTTTCTCGACACGCTCATGGGCGATCTGGCTGATGTGGAGCAAACCATCCTTGCCGGGCAGCAAGTTGATCAATGCGCCGAAATCCAGAATCTTCGTGACCGGGCCTTCATACACCTTGCCAACTTCCAGCTCGGCGGTGATCTCGGCGATGCGGCGCTTGGCTTCATCAGCCTTGGCGCTGTCGTTCGACGCGATAGTAATGGTGCCGTCTTCCTCGATGTTGATCTGGGTGCCGGTTTCTTCGGTCAGCGCGCGGATGACAGCGCCGCCCTTGCCGATCACGTCGCGGATCTTGTCCGGGTTGATCTTCATGACATAGAGGCGCGGCGCAAAGTCAGACACCTCGGCCTTAGCTTCGCCCATGGCTTCCTGCATCTTGCCCAGGATATGCATGCGGGCTTCCTTGGCCTGGGCCAGTGCGACCTGCATGATTTCCTTCGTGATGCCCTGGATCTTGATATCCATCTGCAGCGCGGTAATGCCAGCGGTGGTCCCCGCCACCTTGAAGTCCATGTCCCCGAGGTGATCTTCATCGCCCAGAATGTCGGTCAGCACGGCAAAACGGTTGTCTTCCTTAATGAGGCCCATGGCGATACCCGCCACGTGCGCCTTCATTGGCACACCGGCATCCATCAGCGACAGGCAGCCGCCGCAAACCGAAGCCATCGACGACGAACCATTCGACTCGGTGATCTCGGACACCACACGCATCGTGTAGGGAAACTCTTCCTTGGACGGCAGCGCGGCAATCAGGGCGCGTTTGGCGAGACGGCCATGACCGATCTCACGGCGCTTTGGCGAGCCCACACGTCCGGTTTCGCCGGTGGCGAACGGAGGCATGTTGTAGTGCAGCATGAAGCGGTCTTCATAGTCGCCGCTCAGGGCGTCGATGCGCTGGGCATCGCGCTCGGTACCCAGCGTGGTGATGACCATGGCCTGGGTTTCACCCCGCGTGAACAGGGCTGAACCATGGGTGCGCGGCAGCACGCCGTTGCGGATTTCAATCGGGCGAACCGTGCGCGTATCACGGCCGTCGATGCGGGGCTCGCCGGCGAGGATCTGGCTGCGGACGATCTTGGCTTCGATGTCGAACAGCATGCCTTCAACCGTCACCCCATCAAAAGCCACGCCTTCGGCCTTCAGGGCTGCCAGGACTTCTGAGGTCACCACGCGGCAAGCCTGGGTGCGGGCCTGTTTGGCGCGAATCTGGTATGCCGCCTGAAGCTTCATACCAGCCAG
>JAQGNE010000010.1 GCA_028291985.1 Polaromonas sp.
TCAGTACCCATGAAAAACATGGGCATGCCGCGCATCGGTAACACGGCTTCGCCCAGCCATAACCGTCCGGATTTCATGGTGGACGGAACACCCGTGACACGCACGGTTGCGGGCCAGTTGCTGATCAACAGCAGTGCCGCCGTGGTGTCGCTGGCTCTGGCCGGCTGCGGCATTGCACGCATCAACGAGGTGCTGGATGGCCAGCTGGACGGGCAGGGGCGGCTGCAGCCTGTGGTGGCCCGGCATTCCAGCTGAGCACCAATTCCATGCCGGAATCCTGGTGGCCCGGCAGCGCGCGCCCAAGATCCGTGCCATGGTGGACCACCTCGTGGTGTGCTTCGCGCTTTCAGAAACGGCGGCTAGACAATCGCCATGTTTTCAGTACCTGCAGCCAGATCGACCGACTTGGCGCGCTGTGAGTTGAGCTTGATCTGCAGGCGCAGATCGTTGACCGAGTCGGCGTTGCGCAATGCATCCTCGTAGGTGATTTGATTGGTTTCAAAGGCGTCAAACAGGGCCTGGTCAAATGTTTGCATGCCCAGGTTGCGGCTTTTCTTCATGATCTCCTTGATTTCGGAGACATCGCCCTTGAAGATAAGGTCTGAAATCAGCGGCGTGTTCAGCATGATTTCGACCACCGCCGCACGGCCTTTGCTGTCCTGCCTGGGCACCAGACGCTGCGACACCATGGCTTTCAAATTCAGTGACAGATCCATCAGCAGCTGTGCGCGGCGCTCTTCGGGAAAGAAGTTGATCACCCGGTCAAGCGCCTGGTTGGCGCTGTTGGCGTGCAGGGTACACAGGCACAAATGGCCGGTTTCGGCAAACGCGATGGCGTGCTCCATGGTTTCACGGTCACGCACCTCGCCCATCAAAATAACGTCAGGTGCCTGGCGCAGCGTGTTTTTCAATGCTGATTCCCAGCTGTCTGTGTCCAGTCCCACCTCTCGCTGGGTGATCACGCAGTTTTTGTGCGGGTGCACAAACTCCACCGGATCTTCAATGGTGATGATGTGTCCGTAAGACTGTTCATTGCGCCAGTCGACCATGGCTGCCAGCGATGTCGATTTGCCGGAGCCTGTGGCGCCCACCAGAATGGTCAGGCCCCGCTTTGACATCACGACGTCTTTCAGGACCTGCGGCAATCCCAGCCCGTCAATCGTTGGCAGCACCGCTGGAATCACCCGCATCACCATGCCGACCTTCCCCTGCTGGATGAAGGCGTTGACGCGAAAGCGCCCGACGCTAGGTGGCGAGATCGCGAAATTGCACTCCTTGGTGCGCTCGAATTCGGCGGCCTGCTTGTCGTTCATGACGGCGCGGGCCAACGCAATCGTGTGGGTGGCATTGAGCGGTTGGCTCGACACCTTGGTCACCTTGCCGTCAACTTTCATCGCCGGCGGAAAATCGCCCGTGATAAACAGGTCGCTACCGTTGCGGCTGACCATCAGCTTGAGAAGGTCGTTGATAAATTTACTGGCCTGATCGCGTTCCATGAAAATTCCTTGCTGGGCGCTGCGGCGCGCGATAACTTATAGCTCGAAGGACCGTCGGATTTACAGTCGATTTTCGGTCAGCCGAGCGCTGACCACGCGCAGTCGCTGCGAAAGTTTTCGGGCAAGAAGGCCAATCAGACTGGCAGCCATCAGTGGCTCCACCGTCAGCATCTCATCAAGCGCGTCCGCTCCCAATACCGCTATCTCGCACTGGCTGAGTGTGCGGCATTGAGAAAACCGCATGCCGCTGTCCAGCAGCGACATTTCACCCAGAATGTCCCCGGGCTTAGCTTCCGCCAGCCGGAGGTTTTCGCCCCAGGGCTGTATCCGTTCGATCGAGATGGAGCCGCTGAGCAGGACCATCATGAAATTTCCGTATTCGTCCTGCCGGATGACATCACGATCGGCTGCCACGGTCGCAAATTCGAAGAAGCGCTCCATCTGCTGCACGGAAGTTACGTCCAGCTTTTTCATGTAGCGGTCTTTGGACCAGGCCGCCTGCAGCAGCCTGAGCGCGCTCTCGGTGGGCAGGCGCATGGCACCAACCTCGTTGGCGCGGGCTTCCCAGGGGACCAGCATCGAGCCCTCGATGTCATGTTCGGCAAAAGCCGACGAGAACATCATTGAGTCCAGTTTGTCCACTCCGTGCCTGGGCGGGGACGACCGCTTCAGCAGGTCAAGAATTCCCTTCATGGGCGGCTCCAGTAAGGATATGTTGACAAATAAGGACCGGAACGTCGAACGCCACCGGCTACGCCTGCGCAGACTAGCCTGGAAAGTTGTCGGGAATCTTGGCCTTGCCCCGCGCCTCGGCAGCAGAGATCACATTGCGTTTGACCAGGTCCGTCAGGTTCTGGTCCAGCGTCTGCATGCCGACGCTGTTGCCGGTCTGGATCGATGAATACATCTGCGCCACCTTGGCCTCGCGGATCAGGTTGCGTATCGCGCTGGTGCCCAGCATGATCTCATGTGCGGCAACGCGGCCAGCGCCGTCCTTGGTCTTGCACAGCGTCTGCGAAATCACGGCCTGCAAAGACTCCGACAGCATGGACCGGATCATTTCCTTTTCTTCGGCCGGAAACACGTCAATGATCCGGTCAATCGTTTTGGCGGCACTGGACGTGTGCAGCGTGCCAAACACCAGATGCCCGGTTTCAGCGGCCGTCATGGCCAGGCGAATCGTTTCAAGGTCGCGCATCTCGCCCACCAGAATGGCGTCGGGGTCTTCACGCAGGGCGGACTTCAGCGCGGCAGAAAAACTCAGGGTATGCGGGCCGACCTCACGCTGGTTGATCAGGCATTTTTTGGACTCATGCACAAACTCGATCGGGTCTTCTACCGTCAGGATGTGGCCGTACTCGGTTTCATTGAGGTAATTGACCATGGCCGCCAGCGTGGTGGACTTGCCAGAGCCAGTGGGCCCTGTCACCAGCACCATGCCGCGCGGCTTCAGCGCCAGGTCGCCAAAAATCTTGGGCGCGTTCAGCTGCTCAAGCGTCAGGATTTTCGAGGGAATGGTTCGCAGCACCGCGCCGGCGCCACGGTTGTGGTTGAAGGCGTTCACCCGAAAACGTGCCAGGCCATCGATCTCGAAGGAAAAGTCAACCTCCAGAAACTCTTCGTAATTTTTGCGCTGGGTGTCGTTCATGATGTCGTACACCATGGCATGCACCTGCTTGTGGTCCAGCGGATCGATGTTGATGCGCCGCACATCGCCGTGAACCCGGATCATGGGAGGTAAACCAGCCGAGAGATGCAAGTCCGACGCCTTGTTTTTCACACTAAAGGCAAGCAGCTGGGTGATGTCCATCCCGGGGATCCTTGGAGGTCGAAATTACAAACGAAGCGGGGCAGTTAAAGTGCGATTATGACCACGATTGTTCGCAACCTCCAGCTTGTACGTGACCGTATTACCACGGCCTGCGAGGCCGCCGGGCGCGACCCGGCGAGCGTGCAGCTGCTGGCTGTATCCAAGACATTTGGCGCTGATGCCGTGCGTGAAGCCCTGGGCGGCGGGCAACATGCATTTGGTGAGAACTACATCACCGAAGGCGTTGGAAAAATCATTGCCTTGCGCCTACCGGGCTCGCTTGCAGCACCAGCAGACGAGCCGAACACAGCCCTTCAATGGCATTGCGTCGGGCCGATACAAAGCAACAAGACACGGCTGGTGGCCGAGCACTTTGACTGGGTCCAGTCGATCGACCGGCTGAAGATTGCCCAGCGCCTGAGCGACCAGCGTCCGGCAGGCCTGCCACCACTGCAGGTCTGTCTGCAGGTCAATATCGACGGTGGCGCCAACAAGTCAGGCGCCGCGCCGGGTGAAGCGCTGGCATTGGCCCGGGAGGTCGCCGAGCTGCCACGCCTGGTGCTGCGCGGCCTGATGTCGATTCCGGATCCCGCTCCTGATTTTGCAGCTGCATGCGCAGTACATGAAAACGCCAGAAGGCTTTTTGACCTTATAAATGCATCTGGCGAGCTGCCAGCGCCGCTGGACACGCTGTCCATGGGCATGACCGCTGACCTGGAAGCTGCCATCCATGCTGGCAGCACGATGGTGCGTGTGGGCACCGCGATTTTCGGCATGCGGTAGTGGGGGCGCCGGCGTCGGCTACCGGGCAGTCATTCACGCGGCAAGCGCAGTCTGATCGGCCCCTTGATGACCGCGCCAGGCGGCAGCACCTGGCCCTTCTGCGTGATCTCGATGTGACGCCCTTGCGCCAGCTTCAACGCCACCTGGCGCACATGCGGCATCAGGCGGCGCCAGTTGTCTGCTGACAGCGAGCGGGCAACTTCCGACGGGCAGGCACTCGCGTTGTTGCCGCGCTCCTGCACGATGTAAAGCAAAGCAGCCTCGACCGGTGCGTCGTCAGGCGCCAAGCCTTTGTTCATGGCGCACCCACGCTTGATTCTTGCGCGAGCCTCTTCACCATCTGGCACCTAGAAGCCAAGGTCCAGCCGGGTGGTGCTTTTGACCGCTTCCATCACTGCGTAGGTGCGGGTTTCGCGCACGCCCGGCAACTGCCACAGCACCGTGCCCGCAAACGACCGGTAGGCCGCCATGTCAGCCATGCGGGTCTTGAGCAGGTAGTCAAAGCCGCCGGCCACCATGTGGCATTCGGTGATCTCCGGCCGGACCTGTACCGCTGCCTTGAAGGCCTCGAACACGTTGGGTGTGGTCCGGTCAAGCAGCACTTCGACAAACACCATCAGGCCGGCGCCCAGCTTTAACGGGTTGAGTTGCGCCTCATAACCCAGGATGTAGCCGTCGCGGCTGAGGCGCTGCACCCGCGCCAGCACTGCGGTTGGCGACAGGTTGACGGCTTCTGCCAGCTTGAGGTTTGAAACCCGTCCATCGTTTTGCAGGACATTCAGGATTTTCATGTCTATCCGGTCCAGTTCGCGGGAGGCTTCCGTCATTAGTAGTTATAAATTAATTAACCCAGCCTAAATATAGCGAATTATTCTGTCAGGTCTGCAGGAATATTGATGAATTGACCGTCATCAACGCCACGCCCAGGAGCCCCCTCATGCATCAGCCTGCCAGCGCCCCACATTTGCCTTTTCCGTACCGGGCCGAAGCCGCCGTCGTGTCCGATTTGCTGCGCGGCCTGTCGGGCGCGCTGGATTGGGACGCGGCAGCGCATGCGGCCCAGCCGTGGGTGCAAGCAGTTCGGCGCAACCCGCCGCCCTTTTGGGCGATGGAAAGTCTGCTGAAGGAATACCCGATTTCAAGTGCCGAAGGCCTGGCCCTGATGCGCCTGGCTGAAGCGCTGCTTCGCGTGCCGGATGCCGAGACCGCGATTGCATTGACCGCCGACCAGCTGGGCCGCGCTGACTTTGACCGCAGCGCTGACAAGGCGCTCGCGCGGCTGTCGTCTACCGCGATTGCGATGTCCAAGAGATTCCTGCCGTCATCTGAAAGCGCAGGCGATGCCAGTCCAGGGCTTTTCAACAAGCTTGGCGCACGCGCGGTGGTGGCCGCAACCCTGCGTGCAGTGCAGTTGCTCGGCCGCCAGTTTGTGCTGGGGCAGACGATAGGCGAGGCGATGGATGAAGCCACAGCATCCCGCAAGCGCCAGGCCAACCTGCGCTTCAGCTACGACATGCTGGGCGAAGGCGCACGCACCGGCGCGGATGCACTCAAGTACCTGGCCAGTTACCAGATTGCTATTGAATCAATAGCTAAAACCGCTGACATAGCAAAGGCTACGGAGTTAAATGATGGTATTTCCATCAAGTTGAGCGCCCTGCATCCGCGGTATGAAGATGCCCAGCGCGAGCGGGTGATGACCGAGCTGGTGCCACGCGTGTGGGGTTTATGCCAGCAGGCCGCGCGCGCCAACATCAACCTGACGATTGATGCCGAAGAGGTGGACCGGCTGGAGCTGTCGCTGGATGTTTTCGAAGCCCTTGCCGCTAAAGTGGCCGAGCAGCATCCGGCATGGCGGGGCTTTGGTCTGGCCATGCAGGCCTACCAGACACGTTCGCTGGATTTGATTCACCATGTCATCGCCATTGGCCGCAAATACAAGCTGCGCCTGATGTGCCGGCTGGTCAAGGGCGCCTACTGGGACTCGGAGATCAAGCGTGCGCAAGAGATGGGGCTGCCGCATTACCCCGTCTTCACCCACAAGCACCATACTGACGTTTCGTATCTCGCTTGCGCCAGGGCCTTGCTGGAAGGGCCTGATGCGGTGTATGCGCAGTTTGCCGGACACAACGCCGGCACGATTGCGGCGATTTTGCAGATGGCATCAAAAATAAGCCCCCACGCTCCGCCGTTGCGCGGGTCGCCGCCCCCCGAGGGGGCCGCTGCGCCTGCGGTTTGGCAGAGCCAGTCCCGCAGCCCCGGCTTGAAGGGCACTGGTCTGGCTGCGCGCGCCTCGTTAGACTTGCCGCCTCGATCCTCCGGGGAGACGGGTTTTCCGGCTCAAGACCGCCCCCAGTTTGAACTGCAGCGTCTGCACGGCATGGGCGAGGGCGTCTTTCGCGAGTTGTTGAAAAACCCACAGGTCAGTTGCCGCGTCTATGCGCCCGTCGGCTCGCACCGCGACCTGCTGGCTTACCTGGTACGCCGCCTGCTGGAAAACGGCGCGAATTCTTCCTTCGTACACCAGCTCGCCGATGAATCGGTCGGCATGGACTTGCTGTTGACCTCACCGCTGCGGCTGGAGCCGGAACCCTCATTGCCGCTGCCGCTGGATTTGTTCGGACCCAGCCGCAAAAACAGCGCCGGACTTGATTTAACGGTTGAAAGCATGCGCGCACCGTTGCGTGATGCGTTGGCTCGCACCCAGGTGCCAGAACTAGCTGTTTTTGATGCCAAATCGGCCTCCAGCCTAATCGGTACCTGCGCTATAAGCTATCAAAAATGGAGCAAAAAACCGGTGACTGAGCGCGCTGCGGTGCTGCGCCGCGCTGCAGACGATCTGGAAAGCCAGATGCCTCGCTTCTGCGCGCTGCTGGTCAAAGAGGCCTTCAAAACCTGGGGCGATGCGGTGTCAGAAGTGCGTGAAGCCGTAGACTTTTTGCGCTACTACGCCAATGAGGCCGAGCGCATCATGCAACCCATCGCCTTGCCGGGACCGACCGGCGAGACCAATGAGCTGCGCCTGTCGGCACGCGGTGTCTGGGTCTGCATCAGCCCGTGGAATTTTCCGCTGGCCATCTTTGTCGGCCAGGTGGCCGCAGCGCTGGCCACGGGCAATGCGGTGGTGGCCAAGCCGGCTGAGCAAACGCCGGGTGTTGCGCGGGAGGCCGTCCGCTTGCTGCATGCCGCAGGCATTCCCGAAGGCGCTCTGCAGTTGGCGCACGGCCCCGGCGAAACAGTAGGCGCCGCGCTGGTAAGCTCGCCCGGCGTGGCCGGCGTGGTGTTTACCGGCTCTACCCAGGTTGCCAAAACCATCAACCGCACGCTGGCCGCGAAAGACGGCGCCATCGTGCCGCTGATCGCCGAGACGGGTGGCATCAACGCCATGCTGGTGGACAGCAGCGCCCTGCCCGAGCAAGTGGCCGACGCGGTGGTGCAAAGCGCCTTTCGATCGGCCGGCCAGCGGTGCTCGGCGCTGCGCCTCCTGTGCGTGCATGACAGCATTGCCGACCGCATGATCGAGATGATTCAGGGCGCGGCAAAAGAGCTGACACTCGGCGACACTGCCGACTTGGCTACCGATGTCGGCCCGGTGATCGACCGGGAGGCCTTTGACAATATCCAGCGCCATCTTGCACGTCTGAAAAATGAGTCAAAGGTGCTTCTAGGCCGAGCCTCACGAGGCGTAGAAGCTACTGAATCAATAGCGGGCAGCGACTTCGGTTCGCAGCTGATCGCGCCAGCTGCATTTGAAGTCAGCAGCCTGTCTCAGGTTAAAGATGAGATTTTTGGCCCGGTGCTGCAGATCGTGCGCTGGGGCAGTGGCGAGCTGGCCACGCCAGAAGCGGTGATGGACCAGATCAATGCGCTTGGCTTCGGCCTCACGCTGGGCATCCAGACCCGGATCGACTCGCGCGCCCACGCGCTGGCAACCCGCGCCCATATCGGCAATGTGTACGTCAACCGCAACATGATCGGCGCGGTGGTGGGGGTGCAACCGTTTGGCGGCGAGGGTTTGAGCGGAACGGGCCCCAAGGCGGGCGGGCCGCATTATCTGTACCGTTTTTGCGCTGAGCAAACGCTGACGGTGAATACGACGGCTGCCGGGGGAAATGCGGCGTTGCTCGCGGGAGAGTGATGTTAGACACCGAAGGTAAGCCAAGGCCTAAACCTTTAGGCACATTTGCCTGCTCCTTCGCGCCAACACGGATTTCAAGGGTCTGGTCATCAGTACCCAGATACAGTGGCGGCGGTTGATTTTTACCAGACTCTTGAGGCCTGGCGTGACAAAGCACTTTGGACAACTTCAAATGTTTTGCGGGATAACATCCATGCAAATTTACCATCTAATGGAAAATTTGCATAAATAACCTTTGTTGATATGAAGTTACGCAGTTTTGCGGCCAGCTCCGGCCGGTGATGGCGGCGACCAGCCAATTCAAAATCACGGTGCGCGGCAGGGCTGCTATGCCTTTATTGCCAACGGCGACGGCGCGCACCGCGAAATGGGCCACGGCGGCGGCCCCTGCATGTTGCACAACCCGAGCTATGACTTCAATGACGACCTGATTCCCCTGGGGGCAGCGTTGGGGGTTCGCCTGGCCCAGCGCTGGCTGAGCAGGCCCCCGAATGATCGGTCTCACGCAGGCTTTCAGCAGCAACTACGCTAAGGCGCGTGTCAAGTTTCTGGAAGCTGCGGCGCTAGCCAACGTAAACGTGGCGTCGCATGAGCATCCGCTGCAAGGGCTGGACGGCGAAACCCTGGCGATGGATGTGGCACTCGACAGCGCGCCGGATGCGCATTCGCTGCTGATCGTGAGCAGCGCCTGCCACGGGGTGGAAGGCTTTTGCGGCTCTGGCGTGCAGGTGTTTGCGCTGCATGACGCCGACTGGCGCGACAAGGCCAGAACGCAGGGCATTGCGGTGCTGTATGTGCATGCAGTCAACCCCTACGGCTTTTCGCATATGCGGCGGGCCACACACGAGAACATTGACCTGAACCGAAACTTTCAGGATTTTTCCCAGCCACTTCCGGTCAACGAAGCCTACCGGGCGTTGCACTCGCTGCTGCTGCCGGAGCGCTGGCCACCTGATGAAGCCAACGGCTCCGCCATAGAGCAGGGCATCGCCAGCATGGGCATGCAGGCCTACCAGGCCGCCATCACCCGCGGCCAGCATGAATTTGCCGATGGCCTTTTTTACGGCGCACGGCGCCTTCATGGAGCAACACCCAGCTGCGGCAAGTGCTGCGCACGCACGGTGGCCGCGCGCGCCGGGTGGCGTGGATCGATATTCATGCAGGGCTGGGCCCTAATGGTATTGGTGAGCGGATCTCTGCCTGCCGTGATGACCCCTTGGCGCTGGCCCGCGCGCGCTGCTGGTGGGATGGCGGCGGGACTACGCCGGTCACCTCGATATACGACGGTTCCTCAAGCTCCGCGCTGCTGACAGGCGCGATGTGGAGCGCCGTCTACGACGAATGCCCTGCGGCCGACTACACCGGCATTGCAATGGAATACGGCACCTTGCCGCCGCTGGACGTGATGCAGGCGCTGCGCGCCGAACACTGGCTGAACCTTCACCCGCAAGCGCCACCTGCAGCCGCCCGGCAGATCAGGCAGCAGATCAAAGACGCCTTCTACACCGATACCGATGCCTGGAAAGGCCAGGTCATCAGCCGGGCGCGTCAGGCACTGTTTCAGGCAGTGGATGGGCTGTCGTCTGAAGCATGACCCCGATTTCAAGCGTTTTATGCCGCTAGCCCAGCATACATGAAGGGTAGTAGCTATGGATAACGTAGCAAATCGGGTTGTTCAGAACACGAACCCAGGTGATGGCGTCAGAGCGCGATGCCGGGCTGCTTCCCTGCGGGTTTGCCTCAAGCCTTTACTGTCAGCTGAAAGGCCGGCAGGCGCTCGCCCACTCGCATGCCGCGCGCGTTGATGATCTCGCGCGCCCGCCAGGGTTCGAGCGCCTCACGCTGCGCATCGTCCAGCCAGCCCAGTTGCTCCAGCACCTCCACGGTTGCCGCGTAAAGCGCCGGCTTGTTGGCATCGATGATCTTGATGGCCAGCGCCTCCTGCCGGCTCTTGCTGCCGATCACCTGTACGCCATCCGCGCCGATCTTGGTCACCCAGTCGCCGCGCCCGATCTGCATGAAGGCGAGGTCGTTGCGCCCGGTGCCGGATACCAGCTCGGGATGCGTGGTCATCGCGTTGCCAAGGGCCGCAAAGCTTTCGCCAAACTCGGCGTCCTGCAGTCCGCTGGCCAGGCGCGCATAGCCCCGCGCCAGGCTGGCCAGGGGCATGGCGTAATTGGGTGCCGAACAGCCGTCGATCCCCATCTTGAAATCCTCGGCGTCCATACCGACGGCGCGTGCCACATCGCGGCGTATGACCTGCTGCAGCGGGTGACCAGGCTCGGTGTAGTCGTCCAGGCTGAGGCCGTGCTGCACGCAATACGCCAGGAAGCCGGCATGCTTGCCGCTGCAGTTGTTGTGACGCTCGTCATAGACCAGGCCTTCCGGCGGCGCCACATCCAGCAGCGTGAACAGGCCCGGCACATGGCAGCCGCAGCGCAGCGCCTTGTGGTTCAGGCCGGCCTTGTCCAGCATGCTTTCGGTCTGCGCCACATGCATGTCCTCGCCGTTGTGGCTGGCGCACAGCATCGCCAGTTGCGCGGTGGTAAAACCAAACTGCCTGGCACCGCCGGACTCCATCAACGGCAGTGCCTGCAGGGCCTTCAGCGTAGAGCGTGAAAACGTCAGCCAGTGCGGGTCGCCGGCCTGGGCGAGCAGGCGGCCGCTGGCATCGACAACAGCCACAGATCCAAAGTGCTGGCACTCCAGCGTGCCGCCACGGGTCATCTCGATCAGGGGTATGTGTTGGGTCATGCCGCAATTGTCAGGCATGGCGGACGGCCACGCAGCCGGTCAAGGCGGCGCTGCCTCAGTGCTGCAGGCCTGCGGGCGGTAGCGCGGATTGCGCCATGAAAGCCTCCAGCTCATCGATGGGAAGCGCTCCGCAATACAGGTAGCCCTGGTAGCTTTCGCAGCCGAACCGGGCCAGCAGTGCGCGCTGGCTTTCGTTCTCAACGCCTTCGGCAATCACACCCAGCCCCAGGCTCTGGGCCAGCCCGATGATGGTGCGGGCAATGGCCGCGTCGTTCGGGTCGGTCAGGATGTCCTTGACAAAGCTCCGGTCGATTTTCAGCTGGTCCAGTGGCAGCCGCTTGAGGTAAGACAGCGCGGAATAACCCATGCCGAAGTCGTCGATCGACAGCGTCACGCCGCGGTCTTTCAGCATGCTCATCTTGGCGATGGTGACCTCGATGTCGGTAGCCAGCAGGCTTTCGGTCAGCTCAAGCTTGAGCCGGTTGGCCTCGATGCCGGTCTCGCGGATGACCTGCATCACCATTTCGACGAACTCCGGATGGCGAAACTGCCGCACGCTGACATTGACCGCTACCCGCAGGTGCGCGGTTTCGGGCCGCTTCGCCCACGCGGCCAGTTGCGCGCAGGCTGCCTCCAGCACCCATTGCCCCAGCAGCAGGATCAGGCCGCTTTCCTCGGCCTGCGCGATGAAATCGGTCGGCGTAACGAGCCCGCGCTGCGGATGCTGCCAGCGGATCAGTGCCTCGGCTGCAAACATATGGTTGTCATGCCCTACCTGCGGCTGGTAGTACAGCAAAAATTCACCCTCATGCAAGCCCCGGCGCAGGTCCGAGCTGAGCGCGGCATTGGCGGTGGCCGCCGCCTGCATGTCGGGGTCGAAAAAGCACAGCGTGTTGCGCCCTGCAGCCTTGGCCTGGTACATCGCCAGGTCGGCCTGCTTGAGCAGATCGCCCACGCTTTTCCCTTGGCTGGTGAAGCACGCGATGCCCACGCTGCAAGTGCCATGGTGCTGGTAGCCGGTCAGCTCATAGGGCTCGCTGAGCGCTGCCAGAACCTTCTGGGCCACGGCGCGCGCATAGTCGTTGGCAACCTGCGGATCCTCGCCGAGGTCTTCCAGCATGACGACGAATTCGTCGCCCCCCAGCCGGGCCACGGTATCGCTCAAACGCACGCAGCTTGCCAGGCGCAGTGCCACTTTTTGCAGCAGCAAGTCGCCCTTGGAGTGCCCCAGCGTGTCATTGAGCACCTTGAACTGGTCGAGGTCGATGAACATCAGCGCCCCCAGGCTGGCGCTGTTGCCGCCACGGGTCAGCGCCCGTTCGAGCCGGTCCATCAGCAGCTTGCGGTTGGGCAGTTGGGTGAGGGTGTCATAAAAAGCCAGGTGCTCGATCTCATCGACCGCCGCCTTGCGCTCGGTGATGTCGCGGGCCACTGAAACCCAGTGCGTCATGCCGCGGCTGAAATGCTCCACTGGCACGATGTCCAGCTCTATCCAGAAGGAGTCGCCGTTTTTCTTGTAGTTGATGAGCTCTGCGCGCACCGGTTGCGACAGCTTGAGCGCCCGGCTGATGCGGTCAAGCTCCCGGCGCTGGGTACCGCCGCCCTGTAGCATGCGCGGTGTCTGACCCAGCACCTCGGCGCGGGTGTAGCCGGTGAGGCGCTCGAAGGCATCGTTGACGAAAACAATGCGCTGGTCGGGGTCGCCATGCGAGCGGGCCTCGGTGATCAGCACGGTGTCATTCAGGTGCGAGATGCTGGTCTGCAGCAGCAGCATCTGCTCTTGCGACTTGCGCGCTGGCGTCACGTCGCGCAGGTATAGCGCCACGCCTTCTTCAAAGGGGTAGGCCCGCAACTCCAGCCATTTGCCGAGCCGAGGATTGAATTCCTCAAACTCGATGCTGTCGCCAGTGTCCAGCACAGAGCGTATTTTCTGGTGCAGATGGCCGTCTTCGCGTTCATCGAGTTCGCGCCAGAGCTCACTGCCCAGCAGGTCGCCGCTAGCCCGCATCAGCAATTGCTCTGCTTCCAAGTTGACGTAGTTGAAGCGCCCGGTGCGATCAAGTGTGACGAAAGCTTCCCGAATACTGGCCAGCGTGGTGCTCAGCCGCATCGTCACACCCAGGGATTCGCTCTCGGCGCGTTTTTTCGTCGTCAGGTCCTGCAGCACGCCCTGAACCCGGCAAATGGCGCCAGTGGCGTCCAGAACTGCACTGCCGCACACGCGCACCCATAGCCGGTGGCCCGCGGGCGTGATCACCAGCACCTCTTCATCAAAAGGGCATGCATGCTGACGACAGTTTTCCAGGGCAGCGGCCATTTGCTCGCGCGATTCCGGCGCGTATATCTGCAGCGGGTCCGCCCAGGCGTGGCAAGCATGTGCGTTTGGCGCCAGCCCCAGCAGCGCGGCCGTTCGCGCACTGACCTGCATGCGGCCTGGCGAAAACTCATAAAGCCAGATACACGCGCCCGTGACCTGCTCCATCAGTTCCAGCAGATGCGGGCTTGCCGCCGCAAAAAGGCCGGCAGCGGTGTCAGTGCCCTGTGAGTCTGTGGTCATGCTGGCGGGAAGCGTCTGTGAATCAAATAGCATGGGCGGGCTCGGGGCCGGATGGCCAGGTGGGCGGGTAAGGGGCAGGCAGGAGCTTACCTTTTCAGTAACGCTTCAACACGGCAGAAAGCCCGGCAAGACGGACATAGGGCGGCGTCCTACACGAAACACGGTTTTTGGCTCATGGGTGAATCGGGCCGATTACGCGTCAATAGCTCTTCCAACCAAAAGCATGAGACCGGTGACATGCTTTCCTTTCGAGGATTCGAGCATGATGACCAAGGCTCTTGAACTTTTGCAGAATTGCCGCAGCGTGACCGAGTTGCGGCCGTTGCTGCACGCGATCTGCCTGGGCTGTGGCGCTGTTGCCCGTGTCGATATCCTGATGTCCAGCCAGGTTGGCAAGCGCCAGGCCTTGTGTTTTTTGCGCATGGCCACCCCTCAGCAGGAAGAGTTGCTGATGCGCGAGCTGGGTGTAGGACGTTTTGGCGGCGATATTGTGGTGATCGTCGATTTGAAAGGCGCTGAGTCTGCCGATCCATGTGCGGCCACCGCGCAGCGTGGACTCATGAACAATCTATGGGATGCACAACGATTCACGACTGTGTGTCCCGAATCGCCGGAGGTGCTGGCAGAGCCCTTCATGACGCCCGCGCGTGCGCAGCACTCCGCAAGCGAGTTACGCGGCTCTAGTGTTAACTGATTCGGTGCTGGCGGCGGTGGCCTGCCGCCGGGGCGCTCGCCCTTTGACAAGATAAGCGCGAGCAGGCGAGCCCTTTTCGGGGTCATCGCCCATCGCAAGGCCTCGCTATTGAATGATTGCCAGGCTGCTGCAGGTTGGCATCAGACCTTGCTGTCCCGCTCGTGTCCTGACGGTGGCGCGCCTACAGCGGCCTCCAGAGGCAGCGGAAAAGCATCACCTTCCTTGGGGACCGGAATGTCCAGCATGGCGTTAACACGCTCATGCAGGGTCTCAAGTTCGGCATCAGGGGACGCGGCAGACGAGGAATGGTTCATAGAGTTTCCCGGGCAGGTTAAAAGAGGGGGTAGCGATCGACGGGCATAGCTATGCATGAGGGTGGTCACTGCTTCGGTGAAAGGGCTGGTGCACGGCCGCCGGCGGCACGGCTTGCCAGATGGTCGCTGTGGGCAAGCTGCAGGCGCCGGTGCGCGGCCTGCAGGGCATCAAACGCTGCATGAATGGCGGCAGCGTTGGGCTGCTGCGCCCGCAGCAACACCTGATAAGTCGATCGCAAAAAGTCGTCATCTGCCAGAGCTGCAGCAGGTTGCCGGTAAGCCACGGAAGGCTGGCCTGTGGTGCTGTGGTTGTCTCTGGTAATCATGCAAGTGATTGTGCGCAGGACGGGTGAGGCCAGGGATAGGCCGAGTCAAACTCAACCTGTCAGTTGGAGCCTACTCATGGTGTCGTTGCCGTGCATTTACGGGGATTGGTGCGATAGCAGTGAATCGACCGGGGGCCAGCACCGTCCCTATTCTCCCTGGTGCATCTACCCTTTTCTGTTCAGTCTTGCACGGCAGGCTCACGCGAGCCGAGGTGGCTCGCTCAGGTTGCGTCGCCAGGCGCAGCAGGCACCGGCAGCCCCACCAGTTCGAAATCCGCATCGCCCAGGTAGCGGTTTGGACCGAAGGCCGCCTGCGTGGCTTCCAGCTCCGCCGCTTCCCACTGGGCGGCCAGCATTTGTTCGGCGGGTGATACCGGCCAGGGGCGGGGATGGTCGCCATAGGTTTGCCACAGCCGAAGGTACGCGCTGTAGACCGGCATCACCAGGCTTTCATCACCGAGCGAGGCCTCAAGCGCGGCGCGAAACCGTTGAGTGGCCTGCTCACGTTCGGTAATGCCCACATCATCGGCGGTAAAGATTTTCAGCAGGTAGGCCATCGCAAGACTATAGGGCCATACGGCTGTATTGACAGGGCGTGATGCTGGCGGTGACTGCCGTTTTGGGCAGCTTCCGCATGAAGCGTTCAAGCTCGTCAATCGGAAGCGGCTGACAAAAGAGATAGCCTTGGTAGCGTTCGCAGCCAAACCGCACCAGCAGTTCGCGCTGGGCTTCGGTTTCCACGCCTTCTGCCAGTATGTCCAGGCCCAGGCTTTGCGCCAGGCCGATGATGGTGCGCGCAATCGCGGCGTCGTTCGGGTCTGTCAACACATCCTTGATGAAGGAACGGTCGATCTTCAACTGGTCCAGCGGCAGGCGTTTGAGGTAGGACAGCCCGGAGTAGCCCATGCCGAAATCGTCTATCGATAGCGTGACGCCCGCTTCCTTCAGAACGCCCATCTTGGCGATCGTCACGTCTATATGCGTGGCCAGCAGGCTTTCGGTCAACTCCAGCTTCAGGCGCCGGGCCTTGACGCCCGCCTCGCCGATAGCGTTCATCACCAGATCGACAAATTCCGGATGCCTGAACTGCCGCGCGCTGACATTGACGGCAATGCTCAAGCCCTCGGTTTCCGGCCGGCCAGACCACAGCGCCAGCTGGCGGCAGGCCGAGTCCAGGACCCATTTTCCCAGCGGCAGTATCAGGCCGCTTTCTTCGGCCTGGGCAATGAATTCTTTAGGGTAGACCAGCCCCCGTCTTGGATGTTGCCAGCGCAGCAGCGCCTCGACCCCGCTCATTCGCCCGTCGCGCGCCACCTGGGGCTGGTAATGCAGCGCGAAATTCTGGTTGCGAAGGCCTTGCCGCAATTCGATGTTGAGCGCAGCGTTGGCGGTGGCGGTTGCCTGCATGCGCGGGTTGAAAAAACAGAGGGTGTTGCGGCCTGCCGCCTTGGCTTCATACATCGCCAGGTCAGCCTGCTTGAGCAGCTCGCCGATGCTGAAGCCGTGACCGCTGAAGATCGTCACCCCTATGCTGCAGGTGGCATGGTGCTCGTAACCCGCCAGATCGTAGGGCTCGCTCAGCGCGGCCAGCACCTGTTGCCCCACCGCATGCGCGCGCAACTCCGCGTCTTGTGTGTGTGTGGCCGTGCTGTCCAGCATGATGACGAACTCGTCGCCGCCCAGCCTGGCCACGGTGTCAGTTGCCTGCACACAGCCCGAGAGCCGGACAGCCGCCTGTTGCAACAACAGGTCGCCCTTGGCATGCCCCAGCGTGTCGTTGAGCACCTTGAAATGATCCAGGTCAATAAACATGAGCGCACCGCTTTGGGCTGGCGCCCCATGCGGTGGGATTTCATCCTGCGCGCGGCCAAGGCGGTCCATCAGCAGCTGGCGGTTCGGCAGCTGGGTCAGTGCATCATAAAAAGCCAGATGCTCGATCTCATCCTTGGCGGCCTTGCGTTCGGTCATGTCGCGCAGGTACAGGGCGACCCCATCTTCAAAAGGATAGGCGCGCACTTCCAGCCATTTGCCCAGCGCGGCATAAAACTCCTCGAACTCGACGCTTTTGCCGCTGGCCAGCGCAAGCCGTATTTCCCGGTGCAACCGGCTGTTGACTTTGTCCAGGTGATCAGTGATTCGCTGGCCCAGAATGTCTGCTTCTCTGGCGTCCAGCAGATGCAGGCTCTCGCGGTTGGCATAGGTGAACCGGCCTTTACGGTCAAGCGTGACGAAGGCCTCCGAGATGCTGTCCAGCGTGGTGCTCAGCCGGATCGCGACGTGGCTGGCCGCAGGTTCGGCCTTGAAGGTGTCGCTCAGGTCACGCAGCACGCCCTGAACCTGCACGATCCTGCCCGTGGCATCACGCAGCGCCTCCCCCAGCGAGCGAACCCAAAAACGCCGCCCGCTCGCGGTGATGACTTCCGCCCGCATGTCAAACGGCTGTCCATCGGCAAGGCATGCGGCAAGTGCCGATGCCATGCTTTGCTGGTAGGGCGGCGCGAAAAATTCAACCGGGCTGGCATAAGGGGTGGCGCAACTGCTGGAATAAGCGCTAAAAAGCGTATCGGCAAAAGGCTCTGCAGGAAGGTTCTGCGCCTCTGGGGGCAACCCAAGCAAGCTGTTCAAGCCCTGGGTCAGGCTCAGCTGATTCGGTGCTGCGTACGTCCAGCCCCCGGCGGTGCCCGCGAGTTCCAACAGGCGAACCAGCGTTCGGGTCCTTTTGCTACCGGTCGATTGCACCCCAGGTGGTGGCATTTTTTTCGGTTGTCCAGGTCGGCCACAACGTGAGCGCGATGATTACGAGCGCCATGGTGCAGCTTTGATTGCCAATGACGCACAAGATTGCCGTCACAATCGCACGTTAATGCAACACAAGCAAGTCACTGTGTCGCCGTACGGCTTGCCAGACATGGCGCCGCAGCTTGGTAGGACTATTCATAACGTTAATTTGCACGTGCGTCTTGGCCGTTTGTCAATTTGGCCGTGCCAAAACAGAATTAATTTGGTTACTTCTATTGCATCCGGTGTGGTCTATAAGTGTTTTGCAGACGTACGATGCTTCTTTTCTAAGGAACCCGTAATGGCAACACCGTTTTTTGGCAAGCGCGATATCGATACCGTCAGCCCCACAACGCCGTCCAACCTGCGGCAGGGCTCATCTTCCACCAGCGCGTTTGGCGGTAGCGGCTCCTCGTCGAATTCGCTGCAGTCCACGTCCGGCTCGTCAAGCTCGGGCACGACCCGTTCAGGAAGCGAGCTTGCCACCCAGTCCAGCAGCTCGTCGTCAGAAGGCGGCAGCAAGCTGACGGTAGGACCGAACATCAAGCTCAAGGGCGTTGAAATCACCGATTGCGATACGCTGGTGGTTGAAGGCCTGGTCGAGGCCACCATGGACTCCCGGGTCATGCAGATTGCGGAGCAGGGCGCTTTCCGCGGTTCGGCCGAAATCGATGTGGCTGAAATCCGCGGCGAATTCAACGGTAACCTGACGGTTCGCCAGAAGCTGGTCATCTATTCCACTGGCAAAGTCACCGGCACCATTCGCTACGGCAAGCTGGTGATTGAAGAAGGCGGTCAACTGGCCGGTGAGATTCTTTTTGGTACCCAGACACCGACGCCGAAACCAGCAGCGCTGTCAAACACCGTCAAGCCGGGCCTGCAGGCCGCCTGAAGGCTGCCCTGTCCGGACTGCTGGCGTGGCTAGCCCCAGTACGCCAGCAACTTGAACACCAGCGGTATCAACAGCGAAGCCAGCACCACCTGCAGGCCCAGCGCCAGCCCGGCGTAGGCGCCTGCGTCGCTGTTCACCTGTAACGCACGTGCAGCACCCAGGCCATGTGCTGCCGTTCCCAGCGAGAAACCGCGTGCCGCCCAGCCCGACGGGTTGGTAGGAATACGCAGCCCATCGAACAGGTATTTCGCGGTAAGCGCACCCACCAGGCCTGTCACCACCGCAAACACCGCAGCCAGCGCAGGTATGCCGCCAATCTTGTCAGCAATACCCATCGCTACCGGCGCAGTAACAGACTTTGGCACCAGCGACAGGCTGACCTCCGGCGGCAGGCCAAACGCTACCGCGAGCAACAGTGCCGAGCCGCTGGCAGCTGTGCCGCCGGCCAGCGCGGCTATCAGCAGGCGTCCCCAGCGCCGGCGCAATTCGTCGCGCCGTTTCCAGAGCGGCCAGGCCAGGGCAACCACAGCGGGCCCGAGCAGAAAATGAATGAATTGCGCGCCTGAAAAGTAGGTGGGGTAGGGCACGCCGGTCAGCATCAGCCCGCCGGCCAGGGCCATCACCGTCCACAGCACCGGGTTGGCCCACGGCGCCTGGCCCAGGCGGGTGTAGGCCGCATGCGCGATCACATACACAACCAGCGTCGCCGTCAAGCCAAAAAGAGGCGTGGCCGACAGGTAAACCCACAGCTGCACGAAGCTAAGCATGTGGCTCTTTCAGGGGCGGCTGGCCCGCCGAATCTGTTGCTGCGCGGTCACACATCCAGTGCAGGCATAACACTGTCACCACCAACCCCAGAAGGGTCGACACCACAATAACCGCCAGCATCCGTACCCCGTAAGCGGCAACCAGCGAAAAATGGGTCATTACACCCACCCCAACTGGCACAAAGAGTAACGAAAGGTGCATGAGGAGAAAGTCTGCGCAGGCGCCGACGGGCTCCTGAACAGCTTTCCATTGCAGCGCACCCAATAGCAAAATCATGCCGAGCACCGGGCCGGGAAACGGCAGTGACAGGCCCCTCGCCAGCAGCTCGCCTATGGACTGCAGCGCCAGCAGCCAAGCCAGTCCGCGCAAGGCCTGCATCAGAAGCGCGGCAGGTCAGGGTGAGAAATTTTGCCGCCACGTACCAGCATTTTCCCGTACTCGGCGCAGCGGTTCAGGGTGGGTATCACCTTGCCGGGGTTGAGCAGGCCGCGCGTGTCAAAGGCACGTTTGACGCCAAACATCTGCTCGTTTTCCTCGGCCGAGAACTGCACGCACATCGAGTTGAGCTTTTCCACGCCAACTCCGTGCTCGCCGGTTACGGTGCCACCCATCGCCACGCTGGTTTCCAGTATGTCGGCACCAAACAGTTCGCAGCGGTGCAGCTGGTCCGCATCATTGGCATCGAACAAAATCAGCGGATGCAGGTTGCCGTCGCCGGCATGGAAGACATTGGCGCAGCGCAGCTGGTACTTCTTTTCCATCTCTGCGATGGCCAGCAGAATGTCGGCCAGGCGCTTGCGCGGAATGGTCGAGTCCATGCACATGTAGTCGGGGCTGATGCGCCCTGACGCCGGAAAGGCGTTTTTGCGGCCGCTCCAGAAGCGCAGGCGCTCAGCCTCGCTGTTGCTGACCGCAATTGCAGTGGCACCGCAGCGCCTCAGGACCTCGCTCATACGCCCGATCTCTTCCTCAACCTCTTCCACCGTGCCGTCGCTTTCGCACAGCAGGATGGCCTCTGCCGAGAGGTCGTAGCCGGCATGAACGAAGTCCTCAACCGCGGCGGTCATGGGCTTGTCCATCATCTCGAGGCCGGCAGGAATGATGCCAGCGGCAATCACCGACGCCACCGCATCACCGGCTTTGCGCAGGTCGTCAAAGCTGGCCATGATGCAGCGTGCGAGTTGCGGCTTGGGAATCAGCTTGACGGTCACTTCCGTGGTGATGGCCAACATCCCTTCGCTGCCGATCACGATGCTGAGCAGATCGAAACCGGCAGCGTCGAGCGCGTCGCCGCCAAACTCGACCTCTTCGCCTTCAATCGTGAAGCCGCGCACCTTGAGCACGTTGTGCACCGTCAGGCCGTATTTGAGGCAGTGCACGCCTCCCGAGTTTTCGGCCACATTGCCGCCAATCGTGCAGGCAATCTGGCTGGAAGGGTCGGGCGCGTAGTACAGCCCGTGCTGCGCCGCTGCCTCTGAAATAGCCAGGTTGCGCACGCCGCCCTGCACAACGGCGGTACGGCTGACCGGGTCCATCTTGAGAATCTTGTTGAACTTCGCCAGGCTCAGCGTCAGGCCCAGTTTGTGCGGCATCGCCCCGCCGCTCAGGCCGGTGCCGGCGCCCCGTGCCACCACTGGCACCTTCAGTGCGTGACAGGTTTTGAGTACCGCCTGCACCTGCGCATAGGTTTCCGGCAGGGCCACCGCCATCGGCCGTTCGCGATAAGCGGTCAGGCCGTCGCATTCATAAGGCGTTGTGTCTTCGCTGTTCCAGAGCAGCGCATGCTTTGGAAGCACCGCCAGCAATGCATTGACCAGCTGCGACTGTCGCTCGGCACGCGCCAGCAGCTGCTGTTGCTCGGGTAAGAGGGCTGCGTTCATGAATTCTCCTGTGCTGGTGGGCGTTGCATTCGGCAGAGCTTGCGGCTGTCGGAACCAATCTGCCACGGTCGGCTGCAGTCACCGGCCGGCTTGACAGCTGCTGCCTGACTTTAGGGCATTGCGAAAGCCCGCAGATTGATCAAATTTACACCAGCGTGTGAATTGCGGCCTGACCGCAAGAAGGTTTTGTCTGGCAGGCAGGCGCGCCGCTTCCCGTCGGGCTGACAAAAGCGTCAGTGCCCATATGGATGCCAGCAGCGGCGCATACGAACCCGCCCGCCCTTTTTCATTCACAAGGAGCAACAACGCATGGCCGATCAGAAATTGAGACCCGGTGATGACGTGACATGGAAGTCCTCGCGAGGCGAGGTGACCGGCACCATCAAGAAAAAATTGACGGCGCCAACCGATATCAAAAAGCATCATGTGGCTGCGTCTCCCGCAAATCCCGAGTTTCTGGTGGAAAGCGGTGCCACGGGACAAGCGGCCGCCCACAAACCAGCGGCTTTGAAAAAAGTTACCGGCAAATGAGCGGCGCCGAAAAGCAGGCTGTCATCCGGGATTTCAAGGATGCGGTGAACATGTCGCCGCAAGAATTGACCCGCTGGCTGGAGGCTGCCGAGTCAAAAGAAGTGGGCTACAAAACCAGCCAGGGCGATGAGTCGGTCGGCCATGCATCAGGGCGCCGCATCATCGAACTGCTGGGTAAACAGGAGGCTGACTTCAGCGACGACGATGTGCAGCACGCCCGAAAAGTGCTGGGCTATATCCACCGCCACATGGCGCAGCGGCCTGATGGCGACATCACAGACACCCCCTGGCGCTACTCACTGATGAACTGGGGGCATGACCCGCAGGTAAAAGGCGGCTAGACACCCGGAAGGCCGGCGCAATACTTAAGTTCAAGTCAAAAGTGCCTGCAGCCCATGTATTTCCTTGTCAGATAGCTATTGATAAGGTAGCAGACTGACTGACTGACTGGCCGGGCGAGCTGGAGGCCAGCCTCTTCAAGCCTCCCCGAGGCTCTTGCGCAGCCAGTCGGCAAAGGCGCTGCATTCCCAGCGGTCCATGGTGCCGGTGCGCCAGCACAGGTAATGCGCATGCGGGCTGGCCACGTTGCGGCCGAAGACGGCGTTGTTGCCCAGGCGCACCAGCGAGCCGTTATCAAGCCAGGGCACGCCGAGCTTGAGGCGTATCAGGGCGATGCCCATGCCGGCCGCGGCCGCATCGCACATCAGGCCGATGTCGTTGAACTGGGAGCCCTCCAGCGGCTCTGGCCAGTCCAGCTTGTGCGCGGCAAACCAGGTGCGCCAGGGCTCCAGTGGTGAGCGCAGCAGGCTTTCGCCTTCGATATCCTGCGCTATCTCAAACGGGCCATGCTCCCTCACAAAGGCGGGCGAGGCCAGCGGCGTGACCTCGTCCCGGGACAGGCACACATGCTCCATGTCGGCATAGCGGCCGGTGCCAAAGCGCACCAGCAGGTCGGCATCTTCTGCCACCACATCCAGCAGCGGAATCGACACCTGCAGCGTGAGGTCAATCTCGGGATAGGCATCGGTGAACTGGCGCAGCCGCGGAATCAGCACCGAGCGCGCAAAAGTAGGCGTCACCGCCAGCCGCAACTTGCGCTTGTTCGGCGTACCGCTTTGCCCCGCTGCACCCGGAAACTTCTGTAGCGTGGCCAGGCCTTCACGCACATGCGCCAGGTACTCGCTGCCTTCAGTGGTCAGGGAAAAGTCGGCACGGCCAAACAGCTTGGTTCCGATGATCTGCTCGAGCTGCTTGACGCGGTGACTGACCGCACTGGGCGTCACGCACAGCTCTTCGGCGGTCTGCGTCACGCTGCGCAGCCGCGCCAGCGCCTCGAAGGTCAGCAGGCACTGGATCGGCGGGATGCGCTTGGGAGTAGTCATGTTTGTCAAAGGGCGTCAATGGCCGTGCGCGGCAAGGGCAACGTTTCTTTGCAAGCAGGGGCTGCGGGACCGGCTTTGCCCGACCGCAGGCGCAGCGACCCCGCGGGGGGCAGGGAGCTACACGCAGCGAGCAAGCGTGGGGGCTTATGTCTTTTGCAAGCCAGAGCCGCGGGGCCGGCTTTGCCGGAGCGCAGGCGCAGCGGCCCCCTCGGGGGGCAGGAAGCTACACGCAGTGAGCGACCGTGGGGGCTACACTTTCCACTTGTTCATCAGCTGCACGGGCGAAAGCGCGTCATAGCTTTCAAACGGCTGGTGAATCCAGGGATTGGTGGGCAGCGTTTCAACCGAGTAATCGGCTTGGAAAGTTGACACGCCTTTGGTCCAGATCACGGCGCTGCGCAACTCGGTGATGGGT
>JAQGNE010000019.1 GCA_028291985.1 Polaromonas sp.
GCCACCTTGCCATAAGACACGGCTTCATCGGCTCGCAGCTGGATCTCGGTATCGGGGTTTTGCAGCGCTACCTGCTCAAGGCGGGTTTGAAGCTGCGCCAGCGACAAGGCTTGGTCGTTCAGAAACACTTGGCCGGACTTGTTCATCACAAGCGTGACGAAGGCAGGCACGGTTCCCGCAGTCTGCGCGCCCGCCGCGTTGGGCAGATCGATTTTGATGGACGATGCCAGCAGGGGCGCAGTGATGATGAAGATCACCACCAGCACCAGCATCACGTCGACCAATGGGGTGACGTTGATGTCGCTCATGGGTTTCGGGCTTTCGGTGCGCTCCAGCCGCCCGAAGCTCATGACGGGCTTTCCGGCGTCTGCCGGCTTTGCGCTGACAGCGGCGAAAGCAATGGGCTTTGCGGGTTGGCCAACAGTTCACGCAGATCGCGTGCAAAGCCTTCAAGGTCCGCCTCCAGGCGTCCCACCAGCCGGCCGAAGATGTTGTAAGCCAGCACGGCCGGAATCGCCACGGCAAGGCCGGCCGCTGTCATGATGAGTGCTTCGCCCACCGGACCCGATACCTTGTCAATCGTGACCTGGCCAGCCGACGCCATGCCCGTCAGCGCGTTGTAAATTCCCCAGACGGTTCCGAGCAGTCCGACAAACGGTGCTGTCGAGCCCACGGTGGCCAGCAGGACCTGGCCGAACTGCAGCTTGTGCAGCACCGCATGCAACGCATCGCGCAGCAGCCGCGTCAGCTGCTGGGCCGCACTGCCCGCCGACGCCAGCGTCACCCCTGGCCGCAGTTGCGCCGCGAGTACCAACGGCATCAGCAGACCCTGCCGGTCAAAGGCAACCAGCCTGTTTTCTGCCTCGTCAAGGCTTGCAGATTGCCAGAAGGCTGCTGTGCTGCGGGCCAGATTCCTGGCTGCGCGAACCAGTGTCCAGCTTTTGATGACGATCACGACCCAACTGCTCACGGACATCGCCAGCAATGCCAGCGCAACCAGCCGGCTCACGGCGTCACCCTGCGCCAGAATGCCCAGCCCGTTCATCAGCGATTCAAATTGAGCACGTCGAACATGTCAAAAAGCCCGCTGTCGTGGCCGGCCAGGAAGCGAGCAGCGCGAAGGCTGCCCTGGGCATACGTCGCGCGGCTTGATGATCTGTGGGTGATCTCGATGCGCTCACCGGTTCCCAGAAACATCACGGTGTGGTCCCCGACAACATCGCCACCACGTACCGTGGCAAATCCGATGCTGGAGGGATCACGCTCGCCGGTTACGCCTTCGCGGGCATAGACCGCGCAATCTTTCAGGTCGCGGCCCAATGCCCCGGCAATCACCTCGCCCATCTTGAGCGCCGTGCCCGAGGGTGCGTCAACCTTGTGGCGGTGGTGGGACTCGACGATTTCAATGTCGTAGCCCTCTGGCATGGCCCTGGCAGCCATTTCAAGCAGTTTGAGCGTGACATTGACGCCCACACTCATGTTGGGCGCCATGACGATGGCGATGTCGCGGGATGCCGCAGCAATTTCGGCTTTCTGCGCATCAGAAAACCCGGTGGTACCGATGACCAGTTTTACCCCTAGCGTGCGGCACACCGCAAGATGCGCCATGGTGCCTTCGGGCCGGGTGAAGTCGATCAGTACACCGGCGTTTTTCAGACCGGCAGCGATATCGGAATGGATCAGTACTCCGCTGGCGTGGCCTGAAAACGCAGCCGCATCCGTGCCGATGAAGGGGCTTCCCGCTAGATCCAATGCACCGGCCAGCGTGCAGTCAGGGCTGATGCCGATGGCTTCGATCAGCATATGGCCCATTCGGCCACTGGCTCCTGCCACCGCGATAGGGTGCGAGGCGGTTGCTGCGGTATCGTTGGCCGCCAACACCGCGTTCACTGCTTGGGGCTTTCTAGCGGCGGGTACACGGTTGCGGGAACGCCTGCAGGACCGCTACCTGCCCTGTTTGCAGTCGATGCCGTGGATGCCGATGAACTGGTGGACCTTACAGAAGATTTTTCAGCAGCTTTCAGCTGCTCTTCCGTGGCCTCCAGAACCGGCACCTTGCCAAACTTGCGCGAGTTGTCGAGTTTGGCAATGAATTCCGCCTCGCTCGGCATGGTGTCGCCTTCAAAACGCTCCAGCTGATCACCCTTGAAATACACCGCATACCGGTACGACTGCGGCTCGACACCCTGGCGCTTCAGGGTGAAAACATAGTCCCAACGGTCAGCATGAAAAACGCTGGCAACCAGGGGTGTCCCCAGAATATCCTTGACCTGGGTGCGCGGCATGCCAGGTTTGAGCGCTTCGACCTGCTCTTTGGAGATGAAGTTGCCCTGAATGACATCAACCTTGTACGGCGTTAGCCAGTTGACCGGATTCAGTGAACTGCTGGCGCGCTGCTGCGTGCTGCAGCCCGACAAGGCTACACAGGCCATGATGGCAAGCGCTGCGAAATGAGGCGCTGATCGAACGCTGTAGCGGGTTTTTGCAGACATGGGATAGGGTGTAGCGATATGATTAATCATTGTAGCGGCTGGGTTTTTCTCCTCTGGTAAGGGCAAGACGGTCCTGCCGTACCTTCCCGCCTCCGGAGCGCATTTCCGCCGAGAACACTTCATATGGACAACATCAGCGAGCTGAAAAATACCGGCCTCAAAGCCACACTTCCCCGCCTGAAAATACTGGAAATATTTCAAGCTGGCAAGCAGCGCCACATGACGGCCGAAGACGTGTTCAGGGTACTGCTGGAAGACCATTCCGACATTGGCCTGGCCACGGTTTACCGGGTGCTCACCCAATTCGAGCAGGCGGGCCTGCTGAACCGCAGCAATTTCGAGTCAGGCAAGGCGGTCTATGAAATCAACGAGGGGCAGCATCACGACCACCTGGTATGCCTGGACTGCGGCAAGGTCGAAGAGTTTTACGACGCCGAGATTGAAAAGCGCCAGCACGCGGTGGCGCAATCCAAAGGCTTCACGATCGCCGATCATTCGCTGTCAATCTATGCCCATTGCACCAAGGACCAGTGCCCGAACCGCGGCTCAGGCCCGGTGCGCCATCATCACGCCTGAGTTTTGAGGGCCGACCTGCAGTGCCCGAGAGCAACGCAGCCCCCCTTCATGCCGTCCAAGCCTGCATTGGCAGGCTCGGAGCCGCGGCAAGAAACCCCTCGGGGCAGGCGCTACACGAGCGAGCAACCGCGGAGGCTCAACCCTCTTGTTCCATCGCCTTGCGATGCCGCTCCACAAACTCCTGGTAGGTGTTGATGCCGCGCAGCTGCAAGATGGCATTGCGCACGGCGGCTTCCACCAGTACGGCAATGTTGCGCCCGGCTTCTACCTGAATAATGACCTTGCGAACAGGTACGCCCAGGACATCCTGCGTCAGGGGCTCATAGGGAATGCGTTCGTACTCGCGCTCCAGCGTCTCGCGGCGCACCAGATGAACAATGAGTTTCAGCCGCATCTTGCGGCGCACCGCTGTTTCGCCAAAGATAGCCTTGATGTCGAGCAGGCCGATTCCGCGCACTTCCAGCAAGTTCTGCAGCAGGTCCGGGCAGCGACCCTCGATCGAGGTCTGGTTGATGCGAAAAAGATCGACTGCGTCGTCAGCCACCAGACCGTGTCCGCGCGAGATCAACTCCAGCCCGAGCTCGCTTTTTCCCAGGCCTGATTCGCCGGTAATCATCACGCCCATGCCCAGAATGTCCATGAACACGCCATGCATGGAGGTGCGGTCTGCAAAATGCTTGGACAGGTAGGCCCGCAGGACGTCGATGACGAAAGCCGCTGACTCTGGCGTCGCAAACATAGGAAGTTGCGCGCGCTCGCACATCGATATAAGGGTGTCGGGCGCAGAGTGCCCATCGGCCACTACAAGCACCGGCGGCTCCAGGGTGATGATGCGCGATATGCGCCGTGCGCAATCGTCGGCATTGCCCCTGGCCAGATAGGCAACTTCGCGTTCGCCAAGTATCTGCACCCTGTAGGGGTGTATGTAGTTGAGATAACCGACCAGGTCGGCACCGGAACGGGCGGCGCGCACCGCCACCTCGTCAAAACGGCGCTCGGACGCCCCTAGCCCTGCCACCCATTCCCACTTCAAGGTGGCTCGGTGCTCCTCAAAAAGAACATCTGCACTGATGGCGGTTGGTTTCATGCGAAAAGGCCTTTACATGCCTTGCTGGGACAACACAAAGCCCGAAGGCAAGCGTCAGGAAGCCGCCTCGTGCGCCGAACGCCAGCTGACAATCAGGTGGTGAAGCACGTGTGCATCTGTGCTGGTTTTCATCTGCTCACGGAGTCCGCTGTCGCTAAGCAGTTCGGCAATTTCCGAGAGGATTTCGAGATGCTTCTGGGTTGCGGCCTCAGGAACCAGCAGGAAGATGAGCAGCGCCACTGCCTGCTCGTCCGGGGCGTCAAAGCCGATCGCTGCGTTGAGCTGAAAGACCGCAGCCATCGGCGCCTTGAGTCCTTTGATGCGGCCGTGCGGAATCGCGACGCCGTGCCCAAGCCCGGTCGAGCCGAGCCGCTCACGCGCGAAGAGGCTGTCGGTGATCAGGGCACGGTTAAGGCCGTTCTGGTTTTCAAATAGCAGGCCGGCCTCTTCGAACGCGCGCTTCTTGCTAGTCGCTTCGACGCTGACCAGCACGTGCGTGGGAGGCAAAATTTGCGAAAGACGGTTCATAGCTCTTAGTCGGCGAATTATGCACTTTGCCGCAAGCCAGCTGGCAGCACAACCATTAAAAAAGCCGCCAAGGCCTTTGGCGGCTGTCTTGCACCCTTGCGAGGGGTGTTCCGTCATTGCCGATTCGATGATTTTCTGGCGATTCCTGCGCGAGGTCTTGTGCAGCTACATCGAACCGAATGGCACTTTAAGATGAAAGCCGGTGATCGTGTCGCTTGGACGTCGCATGGTGGTGGTCCTGGGTCTTGGTCTTGTAGCGACCTACCTGGCGGTCCAGCTTGTCGGTCAGTTCGTCAACAGCAGCATACAGATCAGCGTGGGAGCTCTCGGCAAACAGATCACGGCCCTTGACATGCACATTGCATTCAGCGCGCTGGCGTCTTTCCTTTTCCTTCATGTTGTCTACCGTCAACAGAACCTTGACGTCGACTACCTGATCAAAGTGCCGGGTGATTCGATCCAGTTTGCTGGTTACATAACCACGCAATGCGGGTGTAACTTCGAGATGGTGACCGCTGATCGTCAAATTCATAAACAAGCTCCTTTTCCAAAATTGGAACGGGTTGAAAAAACCACCTGCCGCGGGGCAACAGATGGCGACGGGACAACTCTCTCGCATTCACTATGCGCGCTTAGCCGGGCAATTGCAATCATGCGGCGCACAAAAAATGCAACTTTGTTTACGGACGCCAGGGCGGCCAAATATATATAGGGAGTTGCATCAGCAGTGCTCACAAGCGGCCCTTCCGCCCGGCAGGAGTGTGAGGCAGGGTAGAACCGCGGTGCCATAATTGCGGCAATCTCACAGGAAGACTTGCGTACCGCCGGCATCCGCCAGCTGGCGGGTTGTGCGCCGCGCCGCGAGCCACTCCGGTCGGGTTGGCCCAAATGACCTTATACCGCTATTCAGCGCGCCAGTCGCCTGCGGTGGCGGACTGCCCGAACTTACCGCCATCGAGTCATGCTCAATATTTTCACGCTTGCCAACGGGCGCCTCTTCCAGGAGGAGATTGAATCGCTGGAAGAACTCTCACGTTTCCAGCCGATATGGGTGGATCTGGAGTCGCCGACGCTGGAGGAAAAGCGCTGGGTAAAACAGTATTACGGCTTGTCGATTCCAGAGGACGCGATGGATGAAGACATTGAGGAGTCCGCGCGGTTTTACGAAGAAGACAACGGTGAGTTGCACATCCGGTCGGACTTTCTTGTGGCCGATGAAACCGAGCCACGCACGGTGCGGGTTGCCTTCATCCTGAACCTTGTCAATGACGACCTGCGCAGCAAGGGCGTTCTGTTTTCCATTCATGATGAGGACGTTCCGGTCTTCCGGCTGCTTCGCATGCGGGCACGCCGTGCGCCCGGCTTGATCGAAGACGCCAAGGAAGTCCTTCTGAAGCTTTTTGACGCCGATGCAGAGTACTCGGCCGACACGCTCGAAGGTATTTATGTCGATCTCGAAAAAGTCAGCGCGCAGGTGCTGTCAGGGGACGTGACCGATGCGTTGGCCGGCGAGGTGCTGGGCGCCATTGCCCGCCATGAAGATTTAAATGGCCGCATCCGACGCAACATGATGGACACGCGGCGCGCGGTCAGCTTCATGATGCGCAGCAAAATGCTCAACAGCGAGCAGTTTGAAGAGGCACGCCAGATTCTGCGCGACATCGATTCGCTGGATTCGCATACGGCTTTTCTTTTCGACAAGATCAACTTCTTGATGGACGCGACGGTCGGCTTCATCAACATCAACCAGAACAAGATCATCAAGATCTTCTCTGTTGCCAGCGTGGCATTGCTTCCGCCGACCTTGATTGCCAGCGTATACGGCATGAATTTCAAGTTCATGCCTGAACTGGACTGGGTGGTGGGCTACCCCTATGCGCTACTGCTCATGGCCGCAAGCGCGGTCGTGCCGATGTGGTACTTCAGAAAGCGCGGCTGGTTGAAATAGCTCCCAAGGTTGCTTACTGCTTGTAGCGCCTTGTCCTCTGAGGGGGGTTCGTGCCGCGGCTACGCGCCTGCCGCTGCAGGCTCGGACGGCACGAAGAAGAGCTGCATCCCGCAGCCCGACCTGCAAGCTGCTGCGCCATCGGGCCGGCGAAGCCGGACCCGCGGCCCCTGCTTGCAATGACAGGCAGGAGAAAAGCACCTGTGTGCGCTCCTTCTGTCCTTTCGTCCTGAGCCTGTCGAAGAGCAGTCTCCCGAGACGGGCCGCGGTTCACTGTTAAATCGGCATCAGGCGCTTACCCCATCAGCGCTTTTAGCTACTCTATTGATAGCGAAAGTAAAAACCGCTCCACGATGGCTTGTGCGTAGTGGCTGGCGACTTGATCGACGAAGCCGGAAAAATCAACATGAGCGCTGTCGTCCGCACGGTCTGAGATGGTGCGCATAGCGGCGAAGGGCACACCGTAGTCCAGGCAGACCTGTGCGACCGCCGCACCTTCCATCTCGACGGCCAGCACTTCGTGCCCGGCACCGGCGAGCGAAGCCTGCAAGGCAGACGACTCCTTTGCATCCGAGACAAACCGGTCGCCGCTTGCCAGCAGCCCCCGATGAACGCGTGCACCGGAAGTCACCTTTGAAAGAGTGCGTAACTTGGAAGACGCGAGCGCCTCGCAAGTTGCTCTATACAGCAACTCCGTCAGAGCTGAGTCGCTCACGAAACGGGCTTTTCCATAAAACGGGACCTCGTAACGAGGGAACAGCGGCGAGACATCCAGGTCGTGCTGCAAGAACTCGGTCGCCACGACGACATCGCCTACCTGCACGTTCGCGCCCAAACCCCCTGCCACACCCGTGAAGACCACGCGGTTCACCGCAAAGCGCTCAATCAATGCAGTTGCCGTCGTTGCGGCTGCGACCTTGCCTATCCTGGACAGCGCCAACACCACCGGCTGGCCGTGCAGATCGCCCTGCCAGAAGTCGCGGCCGGCATGTGCGGTTTTACGGGGATGCAGCAGCAGCTCGATCAGGCCGTGCTGCTCTTCGGGCAGCGCGCTGAGGATGGCGGTGGAGGTCATGGCTGCCAGTGTGCATGAAACCCTACCGGCGTCTGCGGTGCCACCAAGAAAAAAGGCAGCTTGCGCTGCCTTTTTTATGTTCCGCACACTCGCGAAAACGCTATTGATGTCTATTTCTTGTCGCGCAGCTCGCGGCGCAGTATTTTGCCGACAGGCGTTTTGGGCAGTTCGGTGCGGAACTCGATCACCTTGGGCTGCTTGTAGCCTGTGAGATTGGTCTTGCAGAATTCGCGTACCTGGGCTTCGCTGAGATCAGGGTTTTTCTTGACGATGACCAGCTTGACGGCCTCGCCTGACCTATCGTCCGCCACGCCCACACATGCGCATTCCATCACGCCATCGAGCTTGCCGAGAACATCCTCGATTTCGTTGGGGTAGACATTGAAACCACTGACCAGGATCATGTCTTTTTTGCGGTCAACAATCTTGAAGAGTCCGTTGTCGTCCAGAATACCGATATCGCCCGATTTGAAATAGCCATCGGGCGTCATGACCTTGGCTGTTTCGTCCGGACGCTGCCAGTAGCCCGCCATCACCTGCGGGCCCTTGATGGCGATTTCGCCGGGTTGCCCAGGTGGAACTTCGTTGCCATCATCGTCCAGCAGCTTGAAGTAGGTGCCGGGAATCGGCACGCCGATGGTTCCGGTAAATGCCTTGCTGTTGGTCGGATTGCAGCTAGCCGAAGGAGAAGTCTCTGACAATCCGTACCCTTCGCAGATCGGGCAGCCGGTTTTTTCAAGCCACAGTTTGGCGACCGCGCTGGTCACGGCCATACCGCCACCCAGTGAGATTTTCAGGTGCGACCAGTCAACCGTGTTGAAATCCGGATGATTGGCAAGGCCATTAAAGAGAGTGTTAACTGCGGGAAAGCTGTTGATCTTGTGCTTTGCGAGCTCTTTCAAAACCGCCGGCAGGTCTCGCGGGTTCGGGATGAGGATGTTTTTTCCACCGGTACGCATGCCGAGCATCATGTTTACCGTGAATGCAAAGATGTGGTAAAGCGGCAAGGCGCAAACATAGACCGGCTGCACGCCAGGCTGCAGGGTCGCCATGGCAGGGCCGTTCCAGGCTTCCGACTGCAGCACGTTGGCAATGACGTTGCGGTGCAGAAGCACTGCGCCTTTGGAAACGCCGGTGGTTCCGCCGGTGTATTGCAAAACTGCCACATCATCAGGCTTGATGTCGGGGCGCTTGAGCGTGCCACGCGTGCCGCGCGCAACCGCATCGTTGAAGCGCACTGCGCCAGGCAGATTAAAGGTTGGCACCATCTTCTTGACATTGCGCACGACATAGTTGACCAATGCACCCTTGAGCATGCCCAGCTGGTCTCCCATGGCGCACAGCACCACATGCTTTACCGGTGTGCTGGCAATGCATTGCTCTAGGGTGTTGGCAAAATTCTCGATGATGACGATGGCCTTGGCGCCAGAGTCTTTGAGCTGGTGCTCCAGCTCGCGGGGCGTGTACAGGGGATTGACGTTGACGACCACGAAGCCGGCTCGCAGGATGGCAGCCACGGTAATGGGGTACTGCGGCACATTGGGCATCATGATGGCAATGCGGTCGCCCTTGGCAAGACCCAGGCCCTGAAAATAAGCACCCAGCGCAACCGAGAGGCTGTCGGTCCGCCCGAAGGTCACTTCCTTGCCCATGAAGCTGTAGGCTACTTTGCTGGCGTTTTTTCTGAAGCTTTCCTCCATCAGCCCCACCAGGGAAGCGTACTGGGTGATATCTACATCACTGGGCACTCCCGCCGGATAAACCTTGAGCCACGGGCGCTCGATGACTCCGGCTTGTACTGCTGCGTTCATTGTTGTCTCCATTACGATTAACTGACAGCCTCGGATTCTGGCGGTGCCGCTTCGGCATGACCACTGCGTTTTCCCCTAGGGGGCGGGCCAGAAGCGGAAAATCCGAAGAGGAACCCCTCTAATAAAAAAGCGGGTTCAGGCTTTTGAAAGCGTGAACCCGTGTTTTCGGATGCGGGAGCCGCGCAATTACTCGATGGCTTTGCCCATGTCTTCAATGATCTTCTTGGCATCGCCAAAGACCATCATGGTCTTGTCCATATAGAAAAGCTCGTTGTCCAGCCCTGCGTAGCCGGCCGCCATGGAGCGCTTGTTCACGATAACGGTCTTGGCCTTGTAGGCTTCAAGAATAGGCATGCCGTAGATGGCGCTTCCCTTGACATGCGCCGCCGGGTTGACCACGTCGTTAGCGCCCAGAATGATCGCCACGTCGGCCTGCCCGAACTCCGCGTTGATGTCTTCCATTTCATGCACCTGGTCATAAGGCACTTCAGCCTCGGCCAGCAGCACGTTCATATGGCCGGGCATGCGCCCTGCAACCGGATGGATCGCATATTTGACATTGACGCCGCGCTCTGTCAGCTTGGCCGCCAGTTCCTTGACCGAATGCTGCGCCCGCGCCACTGCCAGGCCATAACCGGGCACGATGATGACGGTCTCAGCATTGCCCAAAATGAAGGCGGCGTCGTCTGCCGAACCCGACTTGACGGGACGCTGCTCCTGCGCGCCGGCGGCCGCCGAGCCGCCCTCGCCACCAAAGCCGCCCAAAATCACATTGAAGAATGACCGGTTCATCGCCTTGCACATGATGTAGGACAGGATGGCACCCGAAGAGCCCACCAGCGACCCGGCAACGATCAGCATCGCGTTATTCAGTGAAAAGCCGATGCCGGCCGCGGCCCAGCCTGAATAGCTGTTCAGCATTGACACCACCACCGGCATGTCGGCTCCGCCAATTGGGATGATGATCAGCACACCCAGCACAAACGACAGCGCCAGCATCGCGAAGAAGGCAGGCCAGTTGCCGGTGAACATGAAGACCAGGCCCAATGCCAGCGTTGCCAGGCCCAGCACCAGATTGAGCATGTGCTGACCAGAGAAAGCGACCGGCGCGCCCTGGAACAGACGAAACTTGTATTTACCGCTCAGTTTGCCAAAAGCAATGACCGACCCGCTGAAGGTGATGGCGCCAATCGCAGCGCCCAGAAAGAGCTCAAGCCGGTTGCCGGCGGGAATGGCGGCTGTAGGCAAACCCTGGGCCACGATACCAAAAGCGTCTGGCTCGGCCATGGCGGCGACAGCGATGAACACCGCTGCCAGGCCGATCATGCTGTGCATAAACGCGACCAGCTCGGGCATCTTGGTCATCTCGACCCGCTTGGCCATCAGGGTGCCAGCAGCGCCGCCCACCACCAGGGCGCCCAGCACGTAGGCCATGCCGGATGCGCTGCCGGAAATCTCGACGATGAGCGCGCCAGTGGTCGCCACCGCGATGGCCATGCCGATCATGCCGAACAGGTTGCCCCGGATGGATGTCGTCGGATGCGAAAGGCCCTTGAGCGCCTGGATGAAACAGACAGAAGCCACCAGGTACAGCAGCGTGACGACGTTCATGCTCATTTCGTCACTCCTGATGCCGACGCGTCAGCGGCTGGCGCAATGACCTTTTTTTCTTTTTTGCGGAACATCTCCAGCATGCGGCGGGTGACCAGGAAACCGCCAAACACATTGACCGCCGCCAGTGCGACTGCCAGCACCCCCATGGTCTTGCCGAGCGGCGTGATCGTCAGCGCAGCCGCCAGCATGGCGCCGACGATGACAATCGCGGAAATCGCATTGGTGACCGCCATCAACGGCGTATGCAACGCCGGCGTGACAGTCCACACCACGTGGTAGCCCACATAGATGGCCAGCACGAAGATGATGAGGTTGATGATGGTGGGGGATACGGCTTCCATAGGGTCTCCAGTTCCGTGGTCATGAGCTTGTCGGGCCATCTCGGCATCGCGCCAACAGGGGTTACAGGCTCAGGGTGTACGGGGTTTTTCCTCTAGCGGTCTTGTTGATCTTGTTGAGTTGCGTGCGCTTCTTCCGGGCGCTGCGTTGCGCCAAGCGCTCAGGACTTGCGCCTGACAGAGCCGTCCTGGGTCATCAGGCATGCGGCGACGATGTCGTCTGCCATGTCGATATTGAGGGCACCTTCTTTCGTGATGATGAGCTTGAGGAAGTCCAGTAGGTTGCGGGCATAGAGCGCGCTGGCATCGGCTGCAACCAGCGCTGGCACATTGGTCTCGCCAACCAAGGTGACGCCATGCTTCACCACGGTTTTGCCGGGTTCGGTCAGCGGGCAATTGCCGCCCTGGGGCGCCGCAAGGTCAACAATGACGCTGCCGGGCTTCATGGCCCTGACCATCTCTTCGGTCACCAGCACCGGTGCCGGTCGCCCCGGGATCAGCGCGGTGGTGATGACCACGTCGGCCTGCGCAATCCGCTTGGCCACCTCGATTTTTTGCCGTGCCAGCCAGCTCGGCGGCATCGGCTTGGCATAACCGCCAACGCCAACTGCGGCTTCACGCTCTTCATCGGTTTCGTAGGGCACATCGATGAACTTGCCACCCAGGGACTCCACCTGCTCCTTGACGCTGGGCCGGACATCGCTGGCTTCAATCACTGCGCCCAGGCGCTTGGCCGTGGCAATGGCCTGCAGTCCTGCAACACCCACACCCAGGATGACCACGCGCGCCGCCTTGACAGTGCCAGCCGCTGTCATCAGCATCGGGAAAAAGCGCTGGTATTTTTCCGCCGCTATCATGACCGCCTTGTAGCCCGCGATGTTGGCTTGCGATGACAGCACGTCCATGCTTTGCGCGCGGCTGGTGCGGGGCGCCGCCTCCAGTGCAAATGACGTAAGCCGAGCCGACGCGATGCGTTCCAGGCCAGCCGCATCAAAGGGGTTGAGCATGCCAACCAGCACACCGCCTGCCCTGGCATGCCCGATTTCGCTGTCAAGCGGAGCGCGCACCTTGAGCACGATGTCAGCCGCGTAAGCGCCCGCTGCGTCGGTGATCTCGGCGCCGACTGCGGTGTAGGCCTCATCAGGAACGCTGGCGGTTATGCCAGCACCCGACTGCACACGGACAGTGTGCCCTAGCGCTTTGAGCTTCTTGGCGGTTTCGGGCGTGACGGCAACACGCGTCTCACCGTCCATGATTTCGGCAGGTACCCCAATCAGCATGGGTTTCTCCTCAGGTAGCTATGGTTTTTCTGGCGCCTCACCACAAGACGGCGCAGGCTTATTTTTACTGTCAGCTAGCTTACATGAGTTTTTTCCGTTGCCAGCTTGGGTATTCCATGCTTTTGAGCAAAAGAGAAGGTCACTCTAACCTGAGATATCCGGGTCGCCGAAGCGGTACAGCCCCTCGGCACGACCGGCGTGCCACACAAAGTGAGCAACCGTGGGGCCATCTACTTTGCAGTGGGCATCACAAACTCGGCACCCTTGCCGATGCTTTCCGGCCAGCGCTGCATGATGGATTTCTGCTTGGTATAAAAGCGCACGCCCTCTTCGCCATAGGCATGCATGTCACCAAACAGGCTTTTCTTCCAGCCGCCAAAACCGTGCCACGCCATGGGCACGGGAATCGGCACATTGATGCCGACCATGCCGACCTGGATGCGGCGGCTGAACTCACGCGCCACATGCCCGTCGCGGGTAAAGCAGCTGACGCCGTTGCCGAATTCATGCGCATTGATCAGCTCTACCGCTTCAGCGAGATCCTTGACACGCACGCAACCCAGCACCGGGCCAAATATCTCTTTCTTATAAATACCCATGTCGGGCGTGACATGGTCAAACAGGGTGCCGCCCATCCAGAAGCCCTTGTCACAGCCTTTGCCGGCATCGGCACCGGTAAAGGTACGGCCATCGACGAGCAGCTTTGCCCCTTCTTTCACGCCCTGGTCGATGTAGCCGGTGATGCGGCTGTGCGCGGCGGCGGTGACGATAGGGCCCATTTCCGCATCAAGGTTGACGCCGTCCTTGACCACCAGTGTCTTGGCGCGAGCCTGCAGCATGGGCACCAGTTTTTCGGCCACATTGCCGACCAGCACCGCCACCGATATCGCCATGCAGCGCTCGCCGGCTGAGCCATACCCGGCGCCGATCAGCGCATCAACGGCCTGCTCCAGATCGGCATCCGGCATCACGACCATATGGTTCTTGGCGCCGCCCAGGGCCTGCACCCGCTTGCCGTGATGCGCACCGGTCTCATAGATGTAGTTGGCAATCGGCGTTGAGCCAACAAAGGAGACTGCCTTGACATCTGGATGTACCAGCAGTGCATCGACTGCTTCCTTGTCGCCCTGCACCACGTTGAATACGCCATCGGGCAGGCCCGCCTGCTTTAGCAAATCAGCCATCAGCAAGCTGGGGCTGGGATCAATCGGGCTGGGCTTTAGCACAAAGCAGTTGCCGGCCGCAATCGCCACCGGAAACATCCACATCGGCACCATCACCGGAAAATTGAACGGCGTGATGCCCGCCACCACGCCCAGCGGCTGGCGCAGCGTCCAGTTGTCGATGCCGGTCGATACCTGGTCGGTGAAGTCGCCCTTGAGCAGCTGCGGAATGCCGCAGGCGAACTCGACGATGTCGATGCCGCGCGAGACCTCGCCCTGCGCATCGGTGAACACCTTGCCATGCTCGGCGGTGATCAGATGGGCCAGCTTGTCCTTGTTGAGATTGAGCAGTTCCAGAAATTTGAACAGCACCCGGGCACGCCGGATGGGCGGTGTATCCGACCAGGCAGGAAACGCCGCCTGTGCCGCAGTGACCGCTGCATCCACATCGGCCGCGCTGGCCAGCGCCACATGCCCTGACACCGCGCCCGTTGCCGGGTTGAACACCTCCTGCGCCCGTCCGGCCTGCGGCGAGATCACCTGTCCGTTGACAAAATGGCCAATAGAAGCGGCAGTTGAGGGCGGGGTCAGCGTCATGGCAAATCCTTTGATGGAGGTCGCGCCAGTCTAGGCCTGCAAGGCCTGTTTGATAATGCCTTATCGGTGATTACATTGTTCGTTTAAATGAACAATCATTAGCTCCCAAGATCACACTGCCTCGCAGAAAAATTCTCGCCCCGCCTGAAAGAAGCGCTCATGTCTGTCGACCATCTTCACCCGCTCGTCTCGGACCTGCATTTGCTCACGGTGCTGGCCGACACCCGAAGCTTCACCGAAACCGCGCGCCGGCTGGGGGTTTCCAAAGCGTCGGCCAGCAGCCGCATCACCGAACTGGAGCGGGCGGCTGGCGTCAGCCTGGTCAGGCGCACCACCCGGTCTGTAGGGCTGACCGAAGCCGGACAGCAGCTGGTGAACGAGCTGCAACCCGCCTTCAGCCGCATCAGTGAAAGCTACACCGCCGCCAGGGACCTGGTCGGCGCGCCGCGCGGCCTGATCCGCCTGACCGCACCGGTAGCGCTTGGCCGGCAGCATCTGGCGCCGCAGGTGGCGGAATTTCTAAAGCTGTATCCAGACATCCGGATCGAGCTTGAACTGACCGACCGCTTCGTCAACCTCGCGCAAGAGGGTTTTGACCTCGCGATACGCCACACCCAGTCGCCGCCCGAAACCCATGTGGCCTGGGTGCTCTGCGAAACCCGCTCGGTGTTGCTGGCCAGCAGCGCCTATCTGGCGCGCCGCGGCTGCCCCAGCCATCCGTCGCAGCTGGCCACGCATGACTGCCTGCTTTACCTTGGCCACCAGGCCAGCAGCTGGACCTTTGCGCGGCAGGGCAAGCGCAAGTCTGCAGCGCTGCCCGAGAAAGTGGGCGTCGCCATCGGCGGCGGCCTCAAGGCGAACAACAGCGAAGTGCTGCGCGAAGCCCTGCTGGCCGGTCTGGGCATCGGGCTGCTGCCGGATTTCAGCGTAGGCCCCGGCAGGCCAGGCGAAGCGCCGCTGGTGCAGGTGCTGCCCGACTGGCAGGTGCAGGGTTTTTTTGCCAATCGCATTTACGCCCTGCGCCCCTGGTCGGCCCAGATACCCAAGGCAGTGCAGTGCCTTGTGGCGCATTTAAGGCAAGGCTTTTCAAGCGGCTTTCCGATGGTTTTATGATGCATTGCTATGCTATAGATAGCTACAAACCCTGATATCTACTGGGCCAGAGACCTAAACTGCTTGAAAACGTACAATGCCCCGGTTACAACCCGCCCTGACAGCGCCGTGCGTACGGCGCTGCTGTTCTTGATGAGCTGCCTATGACCCCGAGATGGAAACCCAGCGTCACCGTTGCCGCGATCATCGAGCGTGATTTCAACGGTACGGCGAAGTTTTTGCTGGTGGAAGAACACACCCGCGACGGCCTGAAGCTCAACAACCCGGCCGGCCATCTGGACCCTGGCGAAAGCCCCGAGCAGGGATGCGCACGGGAAACGCTGGAGGAAACCGCGTTTCATTTCAAGCCGACTGCATTGGTGGGCGTGTATTTGTCGCGTTTCCAGCGTCCGTGGGATGAAGCCCAACCGAATCGGGCGCCTGACGAGAACGTCGAAGACATCACCTATCTGCGCTTTGCTTTTTGCGGCCAGCTTGGTGAGCAGGTGCCTGGCCAGGCGCTAGACGAAGGCATAGTTCGAACCGTATGGCTGACCGCCGATGAAATCCGCGCCTGCCCGGACAAGCACCGCAGCCCATTGCTGCTGCGCTGCCTGGGCGACTACCTGGCGGGCAAGCGCTTTCCGCTTGATCTGGTGACCACTGACGCATCGGTGTTGCGCTAAGCCCTGGCGGGCTGGCCACGGCAGCTCCTGTATCGCCGCTCCGTTTGCTATTGAATCCATAGCTAGGTAACCTTTGTTTTTAACGGTCAACAGCTATTATTTCCTTGAAAATTTGTTGTGCGCCGACCAGGCTTGGCAGCCGTGACAACCCTGCTCCCCCGTGCCGGCCAGGGGGCCACGGATAATCGCGCCATGGCTGCAGCATCAGAGGCAAGAAAACAAAGAATCGTCGTCGGCTTGAGCGGCGGCGTGGATTCTGCCGTCACGGCGCATTTGCTTAAGGCAATGGGGCATGAGGTGATCGGCATCTTCATGAAGAACTGGGAAGATGATGACGACAGCGAGTTCTGTTCGTCCAACATCGATTTTGTGGACGCCGCGGCCGTGGCCGACGTGATTGGCATCGAGATTGAGCATGTCAACTTTGCCGCCAACTACAAAGACCGCGTGTTCGCCGAGTTTCTGCGTGAATACCAGGCCGGCCGTACACCCAACCCCGACATCCTGTGCAATGCCGAGATCAAGTTCAAGGCCTTTCTTGACCACGCCATGCGGCTCGGTGCCGAGAAAATCGCCACCGGCCACTATGCCCGGGTCAGGCACAACCGGGGTACCGGACTGCATGAACTACTCAAGGGCCTCGACCCAGCCAAGGACCAGAGTTATTTTCTGCATCGCCTGAACCAGGCCCAGCTGTCACGAACACTGTTTCCGGTGGGCGAGCTTCACAAGACCGAGGTGCGCCGCATTGCTGATGAAATCGGTCTTCCCAATGCCAAAAAGAAAGACTCGACCGGCATCTGCTTTATTGGCGAGCGCCCTTTCCGCGACTTTTTGAACCGCTACATCGCCAGGGCGCCAGGGTCGATCAAAAACGACAAGGGTCATGTGCTGGGCGAGCATGTGGGCCTGAGCTTCTATACCCTGGGCCAACGCCAGGGGCTGGGCATCGGCGGCGTCAAGGCAAGAGGTGCGGAACTCAAGGCCATTGAAGCGCGCGGCCAGCGCGGCGCGGGCGAGCATGCGCCCTGGTTTGTGGCGCGCAAGGATCTGGACACCAACACCTTGTGGGTTGTGCAGGGACACGACCATCCGTGGTTGCAATCGACCCGGCTGACAGCGCAGGATTGCAGCTGGGTTAGCGGCCATGCGCCTGTTGCTGGAAGCTACGCCGCCAAGGCACGCTACCGGCAGACGGATGCCGCGTGTCAGCTGGCACCTGCGCCAGACGACGGTTTCGATCTGCATTTTGCGGCTGCGCAATGGGCTGTTACGCCGGGCCAGTCTGCAGTGCTGTATGACGGTGATGTCTGCCTTGGCGGCGGCGTCATTGCCGCAAGCAATGTGCAAAACTGGCCGGCGCAGTCGTCGGGTCGAACAGCACCGGGCGCGGGTGCCATGGCCGACGCGCCACGCCTCTAGCGTCTGTCTGCGCTGCGCAGCCTTCTGGCTCGATGGGCCTGCCGCTGCCCGCAGCAGCCAAACCCAGGGCCGCCTTCGCGGACCGTCGTACCCACCCGGATTCTGTGACTTAACGCCAAATTGGATATGTATACGCGGTATTACGCAGCGCATTCTGGCAAGCGACCCCTAAACTCTTCCGAGGTCTGCCGGATGGACTGGCGGCAGCGCCTGTGCGAGGCCGGCACCGCCTGATGCAGGCCTGACGACGCATACCCAATCACCGGAGGAGACAACCATGACTTTCACCCCCTGCGCCTTCAAGCGCAACCTGCTTTGCCTGTCCGCCATCATGGCATGTGCCGGCGCAGCACAAGCCCAGAGCACCGTCACGTTGTACGGCATTCTGGATGCCGGCCTGCGCTACAGTACAGGCTTGAATGCCGCCAACGCAGGCTCGTCGACCAATGCCACATCCGTCGGCAGCGGCATCAATTCGACCAGCCGTTTCGGCATGCGTGGAACAGAAGACCTGGGCGGCGGACTGAAAGCCATCTTCAACCTGGAGGGCGGAGTCGGGGTTGATACCGGCGCCTCAGCCAGCGCCACCAAGCTGTTCGACCGCGCGGCGGTTGTCGGCTTGCGAGGCAACTGGGGCACGCTGACCGCAGGCCGCCAGACCACCGTTATCGCCGATGTGATCGGTGCGGTTGATCCGCTGGGCGCGCGTTACACCAGTTTCAACCCCAATGTGGCCATCGGCGCGCTGAGCGCACACCGCCTGGGCCAGGAATACGGCCCGGCGGGCTCGACCACCGGCGCCTATCGACTCGACAACTCGCTGAAGTATGTGGGCCAGGTCGGCGCATTCAGCGTGCGCGCCATGCACGCCGCTGGCGAGTCGGGTTCCAACTCCAACCGCTCGTTCAATGGCCTGGGCGGCAACTACCAAGCGGGTAACTACAGCGCTGCCTTGTCCTATGGGCAATTCAAAACGGCTGCCGGCCTGACCCTCAAGGGCTACCTGGGCGGTGTCAGCGCCATGCTGGGCAAGAACCGGCTGTCCGTGACCTACGGCAGCCACAATGCCGAAACCACAGCAACCGCAACCACGCGCAACCGCACCTTCGGTATTGGTGGCCTGGTGCCCATCACGCCCCAGATCGATCTGGTGGGCGCGTACTACAAAGTTGCCAGAACCCGCACCGCTGCACCTGACGACGGCTTCAGCCGCGTGATTGCGTTTGCCGAGTACAAGTTTTCCAAGCGCACGCGTGCCTATCTGGAACTGGACCACACCCGTTTCAAGACCGGCTATGAGACCGCTGGAACGAAGCAGAACGCCACCGGTACCTCGGTAGGCGTCTCGCACAGCTTCTGATGCATCAGCGAACTGGCTGCCGATTGAGGTTGCCAGCTCGCCTGCTGACGATGCCCGGTGAATGCCTGGCCGTGCCCGGTCAGTGCACCACCATCAGCTTGAAGGGCCAGACATAGGCCTGTAGCGTCACGTACAGGCCCACCAGGCTGGCCAGTGCGATCGAGTGGAAAAACACAAAACGCAGGATGTCGCCTTCATGGTTGAACCACTTGGTTGCCGTGGCGGCCACCACAATGGACTGCGCATCGATCATCTTGCCCATCACGCCGCCCGAGCTGTTGGCAGCCCCCATTAGATTAGGCGACAGGCCCAGCTGCTCGGCCGCGACTTTCTGCATGCCGCCGAACAGCACATTCGACGCGGTGTCCGAACCGGTTAGCGCCACGCCCAGCCAGCCCATCAGGGTGCCAAAAAACGGATAGAACACGCCGGTGTTGGCAAAAGCCAGTCCCAGCGTGGTGTCGGTGCCCGAATAACGGGTGAGTGAGCCCAACGCCAGCATGAGCACAATCGTGAGCAAGGAATAACGGACCAGCCAGACCGTGCGGCCGAACACCGCCAGCAGTTGCAGCGGGTTGTACTTCATCACCAGACCGCCCACGATGGCCGACAAAAAGATGCCGGTGCCGGTGGCCGACAACAGGTTGAGGGTGTAAACCGCGGCTTCAGGATGCGGTGTGGGCACAGCTGGCGGCATTTTGAACACCAGGTTATGCAGACCGCCCATTGGGAAGGCCGGCGCAAAGATACTGTTCAGCGCGGCCTTGACGGGCGGCAGGCCCCACACGAAGACAAACACCGTCAGAATCGCCCAGGGCGTCCAGGCCCGGATGACATCGGCACGCGCATGGCGTGCTGGCGCAGCCGCTACCCGGCCCTCGCCACCTGTGGTTTCATGATTGCGCAAAGACACCGAAGTCCAGATTTTTTTCGGCTGCCAGACCTTCAAAAACCCGACCAGCGCCGCCATCGAGACCACGGCGGCAATCACGTCCACCAGCTCGGGGCCGATGTAGTTGGACACCAGAAACTGTGCCAGCGCGAACGAAGCGCCGGTGACCAGAATCGCAGGCCAGATCTCCATCATGGCCTTGCGCCCGGCAAATGCCCATATCAGCCAGAAGGGCACCAGCAGCGAGAAAAACGGCAGTTGCCGCCCCACCATCTGCGACAGCGCCATCACGTCATAACCGTGCACCTTCGCCATGGTGATGATGGGCGTGCCGAGGGCGCCAAAAGCCACCGGTGCCGTATTGGCGATCAGTGACAAACCGGATGCGGCCAGCGGCGAGAACCCCAGGCCGATCAAGATGGCGGCGGTAACCGCCACCGGTGTTCCAAAGCCAGCTGCACCTTCAAAAAAAGCACCAAAGGCAAAGGCGATCAGCAGGAGTTGCAAACGCCGGTCTTCGGTGATGCCGGCAATCGAGTCCTGCAGCACCTTGAAGCTGCCGTTCTGCTCGGTCAACTGGTGCAAAAAGATGATGGTCAGCACAATCCAGCCTATAGGCAGCAAGCCGGTAAATGCGCCATACAAGGCTGCATTGCCGGCCATGCCCGCGGGCATGCCATACGCAAAAATAGCCACCAGCAGCGCGGCAACCAGGCCAGCGCCCGCTGCAAAATGCGCCTTCATGTGCAGAAAGCCCAGCCCGACCAGCATCACCACCACTGGCACGGCAGCCAGCAGGGTCGAAATGAACATGCTGCCAAAAGGATCGTATATCTGCTGCCAGGTCATGACTGTCTCCTGTAGGGTTTCAAAACGCACGGCGGCCATGCATAACGTCACCGTACAGGTGTAACGAGCAATCGCCGCAGAGCCTACTATAGGCATTCGTGCAGGGGATAGCAGTTGAAATTAGCAGCGCGACAGGTGCAAATTTCTTCACGCAGGCGGCCCAGCTCATCCCTGTCAGTGCTTGCCGTGCACCTGTTGAATGCGGCTTCACAGGGTCTTTTGGCTGACAATCGAGGGAGCAGCATCGCGTCGCTGTAACCGCTGCGCCCTCCACCCACAGTTGCCAAGCGCGGGCACAGATAAAAACGAAAAGTTGCAAGAGAAGCAAAGCTTTACGTCATGACGTTGTCATCGATGCGGAATTGATTTTGATACCTAGCAATACCTTCTAAACAAGTAAAAGCCATCGATTCCAAACGATTTTTTCGTTTTCCCAACAATGCACTTTCAACAAGTGACTGAATTGGTACGACTTGTTTACAAATGATCAATTCTTTCCTCAAGAGAGGTTCATTGATTGTGGACTGGAGCGGAGGCAAACAGTGGCCGAAACTGATCAGAAATTGCTGTTTCCTAAGGCTTGGACTGGTCGTCGGACTCAGGTATGTAAACAATGTGGGATAGCCTGTTCGCCTGGCTGTTGGCGCCAACCTCGATTTGACCAGCCGGGGGTGCGGCGCAAAACTTGGACTGGTTTATGCCGCACCCCGGTGGTCAAGATTGCATCGGTCCTAACACGATAAAGCCGTCTGAATCGAATCCGCTTGTATTGGCCTAGCACCCGGGGACGCCGGGACCAATCTGCGGCCCATCCGCATATGAACGATACCTAAGGCAATGACGTTTGGGGCGGAGGTGTCACCGTTGCTTTAAAAGCTGATGCATGCCCGTCTCACCAGGCAATTGTGGATGATGCAGTCGGCAGAAACAGCGGACTTCGCTGTCGTGGGGTCAGTGGACTGCGCTGCACGATGGTCTTGCTGGCCCTATGGCTGCTTAATTTTCGCCTTGAAGTATCAAACTCTGTCAGACGCGCACGCCTCGAAAATCCTTGGCCAACACTTGTGGAGTTGACAAGAAAAGCAAACCGGACTGTTTCGGTCAATAAATATTTGACCCCTTATAGGTCGGCAGGAACAGCTGGTGGCTGAGGGAGTCGGACACACGGTGGCAACCGAGACTGCCATCGCTGGCCTGAATCAGCCCGAGGGGGTTTCGGTCCAGCGCATTGTTTCTCCCGACAAATCGCTTTCGGCAGGTCCCTCCCGACCTCGTTTTCGACGAGGTCGACGTTGTGACAATCTATCCAAAGCGGTTCCTGCTAGAACCTCGCGTCAGACGATTTATCGACCTACTGGTCGAAGAACTAATAAGCTGACGCCGTTATCGCATGTCGTCTTTCCACTGCGTTGCGCAGCGGGATCTTGCCGACTTCCATGTCTGTCAGCGGCATGCAACGTCATGTGCGCGAGTGGTCGGTGCCGCCTTGGACCATGAGAATAGCTACGCACTTGTCGCTGCCATGTCACGGCGCGACTAAAAACCCGTGCCATTGCACGCTCTAGCTGTCAACTCTGCGTGACCAAGGCAGATTGGTCAGGATAGGGGAACGGAATGACTACCTTGCGCGAGGCGTTAGCAGTCGAACTGATGCGGAAAACAAGCATGATGTGACTGCCTTTTACGCTTATTGCGACAGAACCGACTTGTTTCGCGTACTAGCGTCGGAGCATGTCGCACGCCTGAATGAAATCCAATCCGCCCTGACTACGTCTATTCGATTTTGATGTTCGCCGTTTTGACCAACTCGCTCCATTTCGCATGGTCGGCCTGCAGCTGTTGCTCCATGCTAAAAGCATCGCGAGACTCGGCCAGTGGTATGTTGCGTTTGGCAAATTGAGCGCGCAGCTGAGGGTCGTTCAACGCGTCGATCACGGATTCCTTCAATATCGTGATCACCCTTTGCGGTGTGCCCGCAGGCGCCAACAGGCCTGTAAAGGCAGTGACGTCGAAATTGCGCAGTTGCTGCACCCCTTGCTGGGCTAGTGGCCGGTGTTGTGGGGCTAGAGCATCGGCGTTGGCCGAGCTGATGCCAAATGACTTCAGGCGGCCGGTCTTGACGAATTCGGAACCCGTGGCCACTGAATCGAACATCAGGCTGACTTGCCCGCCGAGCACATCCGTTTCGGCCTGGGCAGCGCCCTTGTACGGAATGTGTGTCAGTTCTAGGCCCAATTCCTTTTTGAAGAGCTCCATGCTCATGTGCGAATAGCTGCCGCTGCCATTCGTGGCAAAACTGTACTTGCCTGGATCGCGCTTGACCAGGGCAATCAGTTCCTGTAAATCCTTGGCCGGAAAATCAGGTCGTGCTACCAACAGCAGGCCAATGTTGTTGAGCACCGCCACCGGCATCAGATCTTTTCTCACATCGTAAGTGACCGACTTGTCGATGAGCGGGTTGATGGTCAGTGGTGACGAGGTCGTCAAGAGCAGCGTGTAGCCGTCTGCTGGCGCCTTGGCCACGAATCCGGTGCCAATCGTCCCTCCGGCACCGGCCTTGTTGTCGATGATGATCGGCTGCTTTAGCTTGTGCGACATTCGTTCAAGAACGACGCGCCCAAGCACGTCTGAACTGGAACCTGCCGCAAACGGGACGACGACCCGAATTACTTTGTTTGGATAGGTCTCTGTTGCTGGCTGGGCACCAGCGAGTTGGGTGGCGGCACCCGCCAAAAGCGCGATTACGGTGTGTCGAAACATAGCTGTCTCCTTTTTTTGATTGAAAAGCAATTCATTCTTGCGGCAGCGTGCCGCGCCGGGCAATGAGCATGGTGCGGTCGAAGGTGCACACTTCGATGCCATCCTGGTTGGTGCCGGCGGTATAGACCGTCACGATGCCGGCGTTCTTGCGCGACGCCGACTCACGTTTTCCTCTGACGGTGGAGGCAGCGTAGAGCGTATCCCCGGCAAACACCGGGTGCGTCAGTTTGATCGATTCCCACCCCAGGTTGGCGATGGCCTTTTGGCTTACATCGGTGACGCTCATGCCTACTAGCAACGCCACTGTCAGCGGGCTGCACACAATTGGCCGCTTGAATTCACTGTGCTTCGCGTACTCGGCATCGAAGTGCATCGGATGTGTATTCATGGTGAGCAGCGTGAACCAGGTGTTGTCGGTTTCACTGATCGTGCGGCCCGGGCGATGCTCGTATATGTCGCCGACCTCGAAGTCTTCGTAGTAGCGCCCAAAGCTCTCGCGGAAGCGCCGCGGCGCAATTTCGTTAAATACCTGAACCATCTTGTTTACTCCTACTGGTGCCGCGCTTCGCGGCATGCTTAACGATCAACTGCCCACCATGCCGCAATGTCGGGACGGCGCATAAGATGCGCTCCAGGATGTGCGGTTGGCCGGTTGCCAATACCACGTGCCCATCCGGGTCCTAATGCGTACTTGCGGGTTGCACTGTCTTGGTAAACCAGACCGTGGTCCGACAGCGTCGAGAGCACGCGGTGCACATTGCCTTTGTCTTTGCCAAGGCAGCGGGCCAGCTCCGAGACACCCAATGGCATTTCCCCGACAATCAGGGCCTCCAGCACGTGCAGACCGGTAGACAAAGTGTTATTCATGGCCCGTCATCCCACGTCGGCCAGATCGGTCAGCCGGGTGACCTCTTCATCGCTGTAGCGCAGCAACTCACGCATCACGGAGACCGTGTCCCGACCGACGGCCGGGGGCGGGTCAAAGCGTTCTTCCACATTGCGTGAGAACTTGATTGGCGTGCCTGGAACCAGGATCGATTTTCCACCGTCCAGTTGAATGGGAACGGCCATGTTTCGAGCTCGCACTTGCGGGTCGGCAAAGGCCTGTGCCAGGTTGTTAACTGGCGCACTGGGCACCTTGGCCTTGCTAAATCGCGCCAGCCAAACCGCAGTCGACTGACTGGCGATGTGCGCCCGCACCACCAACTCGATCGCCTCCTTATTAGCTAGCCGGCCTTGCTGGGTCTCGTAGGCCTCGAGCGCCAACGCGGGGTCATCAAGGCATTCAACTAGCCGGCGAAAGAATTCGTCACCGATGCAAGCCACCACCACATGACCATCGAGGGTCGGGTAGACGTTGTAGGGAACATGCATGGCATGCCCATTACCCACCGCCTGCGGTACGACGCCTGACATCAGGTACATGGCGCCGATGTAGCTGAGCAAAGAAATTTGTCCATCAAGCATCGAGACATCGACGTGTTGGCCCTGACCGCTGCGGCTGCGCTCTTGAAGCGCGGCGAGAATCCCAATCACCGCAAACAGGCCGCCTCCCAGATCGCCGATAGGCACGCCGCTGCGCATCGGGCCGCTGTCGCCGTTGCCGGTGATCGACATGCCGCCGCTTATGGCTTGCACAACCTGGTCGAAGGCGGGCCGTTGAATGTCGGGACCATACTCCCCAAATCCGGTGATGGAGCAGGTCACAATGCTTGGATTGACCGCGCAAAGGGTTTCGTGATCCAAGCCAAGCCGCTTCATCACGCCAACGGCAAAATTGTCCAGTACCACATCGGCTTGGCGCACGAGGTCGAGAAACACTTTCAGGCCATCCGGTGACTTAAGGTTTAAAGCCACGCTTTTTTTGTTGCGATTGAGCGTGAGGAAGTATGCACCGGCGCCATCGATGGTGTGCACGGGATCGCCTTCGCCCAGCCGCCGCGTCTGCTCACCGCGACCGGGCGGCTCGACCTTGATGGTCTGGGCACCCAGGTCGGCCAGCATCATGCTGCCATAAGGACCGGACAGCATGTGCGTGAGGTCGAGGACGATCAAGCCGTCGAGCGGGCGACCGGTGGTTGCGATTGCTGGTGCCATCAGCGCTCTCCCAGAATTCGGCGGGCGATGATTTCGCGCTGAATCTCACTCGTGCCTTCGCCCACCGTGCAGAGCGACGAGTCGCGCCAGAAGCGATTAACCGGTAGCTCCAGGGCCATCGAGTTGCCGCCGTGCACCTGCATCGCGTCCTGACAGACCCGCTGGGCCATTTCCGAGGCAAACAGCTTAGCCATCCCTGCCTCCAGGTCAAGCCGCCCCCCGGCATCGTATTTGGCAGCAACCGCGTAGCCCAGTTGCCGGGCCGTCTCGATCTGTGTCGCCATATCGGCCAGCTTGGCGCGAATCAGCTGGAATTGGCTGATGGGCTTGCTGAACTGTTTTCGGGTTTTTGCGTAATCAACTGAGACCTCAAAAGCGGCCTGTGCAAGGCCGATGCAGCGGAAGGCGAATTGCAGGCGCACCAATTCATAACAAGCCATCAGTTGCCGGAACCCCTTGCCCTCTTCTCCGCCCAGCAGGTTGACCGCAGGGACGACATGGTTCTTGAAGGTGAGTTCGTAGGTTTTCATCCCGTGGTAGCCAATCGTCTCGATGCGCTGGGCGGTGAGGCTAGGGGGCATGAAATCTTCTCCTCGCGGCTTTTCCACTACAAGCACGCTAATTCCATCGTGTTTGGACGCACCCTCGCCGGTGCGGCAGAACGTGAGGATCAGATCGGCACGGTTGGCATGGGTGCACCAGCGCTTCAAGCCGTCGATCCGGTAGGTGTCGCCGTCGCGGATGGCGCGAACCTGGATGTTGGCGGCATCGGAGCCGGCGCCCGGCTCGGTTGCCGAGTGCGCACATTGCAGGCGCCCGGACACCACCCCGGGAAGCCAGCGGCGCTTTTGATCATCCGTACCGAACTTGTCGAGCATCAGCGCGGCCATCCAGTTGCGCGCGGGGAGGGCGCCAGCGGCAAACCAAGCTCGGCCCAGTTCCTCTGTCGCGATGACCATGCCCATCGCGCCCATGCCGCTGCCACCGATTTCCTTGCGCAGCGGCAGAGTGAAAACACCCTGTTCGACGATGCCCTCGAGCACGTCGTCGGGAATTTGTTCGCCGCGCAGATGCAGCGCTTGCGCTACCGGGGCAATCTTGTCCTCGGCAAAGCGCCGCAGCCTTAATTGCAGCGCATGCAGTTCGGAAGTGAGTGCTGTGTCCATCAGGTCTCCTTTTGTGTGTCGCGAAACCCACTGTAGAAAAGAACATTGCAAGGCACAATTCTTTTATTTCTATAGGTTGAAAGAAGATGTCTATCAATCTCGGCATTACTGATTTGGAAGCTGTCCTTGCCGTTCGCCGGCATGCAAGCTTTCGTGCGGCGGCGCAGGAGCTGTTCATCACGCAGCCATCGGTTTCTTCCCGCATCCAACACGCGGAAGCCGTCCTCGGCGTGGTTTTGTTCCAGCGAACGACGCGTAAAGTCGTGCCAACTGAACAGGGCGAGCGGCTGTGCGATTACGCGGAGCGTGTGCTATACGATTTGAAGGTGCTGGCTGCCACCTTCAAAGACGAGTCACAACTGCGGACTGGCAAGGTGATCGTGGGGGCTACGCCCACATTGGCTGCTACGCTGGCGGCGGAGGTGATTGGCGAATTCGGCCGAAAATTTACTAATATAGAGGTCACCCTGATCGATGATTTTTTTGGCCGCTCTCTCGACCGTTTGCTCACCGGTGAGGCAGACTTCGCCATCACACCCTCCCTTGGCATTGGGCCACGTCTGGCTCTTGAGGAGATTGGACAGGAAGAGGTTGTCATAGTGGCTGGAAGCGGGCATCGGCTGGTCCAGCATGAGCGCTGCGAACTCCGTGACACGGTCAGTGAGGCGATGGTCTTGGTGTCATCGCAGACTGCCTTGTCGGAGCTGATCGGACGCGCTTACGCCAGTCAGGCACTGCTGATGCCGCCCGCCGTAGTGACCCAACATTCAATGTCCGCCGTGTCGCTAGCCAAACACACCGGTCGCTTCACCTTTCTGCCGAAAGGGGTGCTGCAACTGCTCGATCCAAATGGGCTCGGGGTTTCTCACATTGCGCCGCAAGCGCTGTACCGGCCGGTTTGCCTTGCGACGGCGAGAGAGCGGGCATTACAGCCTGCGGCAAAAGCCCTGATGGAGCATTTTCGCAACCATGTCAAGGTTGCAAATCGCCTGCCGAACCGCTGAGCGTTGCTGCATCTGCAACGATTTGCTAACTGGGGCTAAGTCCGACACGATCGCACCATGTCAAACCACTTTGATGCCTTTGCCCGCTCCTACCTGTTTGTCCCAGGCTCCCGGCCGGACCGCATTTCGAAAGCACTCGAAAGCGGGGCGCATGCTGTGATCGTGGACCTGGAAGACGCCGTGGCGCCGGAAGACAAAATCGATGCTCGCCAGCAAGTCGAGACTTGGCTTGAAAACAATCCCGCGCGGCAGATTCTGTTGCGCATCAACGCGGTTGGCACACGCTGGCACTACGATGACCTGCGTGTGGCAACGGCGCCCAATGTTGCTGCTGTAGTCTTGCCCAAAGCTGAAAATGCCCAAAATCTCGCCCTGATTGCGGAGAAGCCGGTACTGCCAATTATTGAGTCCGCGCTCGGCTTTGTTCAGCTTGATGCAATTGCTGCACACCCTGCCACACGAAGGCTGATTTTTGGAACCTATGATTTTCGTGCTGACCTGGGCCTCGGTTCGTCCGACGAGGCATTGCTTTACTTCGCATCAAAGCTGGTGCTGGTGTCCCGCGTCGCTGGCCTGACACCGCCCGTGGACGGTGTGATGGCTAAATTGAGCAACGACAGTGGCTGGTTAAGGGAGGCGCAGCGTGCGCGCGACCTCGGCTTTGGCGGCAAGCTATGCATCCACCCACGCCAGGTTGGCGCGGTCAATGCGGGATTCGCACCGAGCGAAGACGAAATCCGCTGGGCAAAAAAGATGATAGCGGGAGCAGGTGAGCGCGCAACTGCTGTTATCGACGGTGAGTTCGTGGACCGGCCTGTTCTGCTGCGCGCGAAAGCAATCATTCAGCAAACCGAGCAGCTCGGATGTCTGCGCTAGTATGCAGAAGGTTGGGTAACAACGTCTCGTCCTAGCTTATGACAGCTTCGTCGCATCGCCCCTGATCGTTCTTCATGTCCGCAGCAGGCCGTTATCTGATTGGGAATGGCACATCCGTGCTAGCGGACCTCCAGCCCTGTCGTCTGGCTCCCTGTGGTAGGTGATACAGCGATGTGTCGGGCTCCACTGCCATCAAAATACTTTAATGAGTGATGCTTCCCCAACGTCCCCGAATGGCTGGCTGGAGCTGGTCGTCACCCTCGCCATCCAGGCGATTGCCTCCATGGCTTTGTTGACACTGCCTGCTGTGGCACCGCTGGTGGGTCTTGCCATAGGCTTGCCCGCCTCACTGATCGGCCTGTTCATCGGGTTGGCCTATGTGGGCGCGATATTCGGGAGCCTGGGCGCCGGTGCCGCAGTGGACCGCTGGGGAGCTGTGCGTGTCAGCCAGTTCGGACTGATGTGCGGTGCGGCTGGCCTGTTGCTGTGCTGCACCGGCTCGCCGGCAGCCCTGGCCTTGGGTGCCGTCATCATGGGCATTGGTTACGGGCCTATTACACCTGCCAGTTCACACCTGCTGATCCGCAACACACCTGTTCACCGGCTGTCGCTGATGTTTTCTCTCAAACAAACAGGCGTTCCACTGGGCGGCATGCTGGCTGGTGCGCTGGCACCCGCACTGATGCTGGCGGTGGGCTGGCGCTGGGGGCTCATGTGTGTTGCCGCAACCTGCCTGGCCTGTACAGCTCTGGCCCAGCCGCTGCGCCAGCGCCTTGACAATGACCGCAACACTGGCGCTGCGATTCCACTGAACCGGCTGGCAGAGCCGGTCCGCCTGGTGGCAAGTGATCCGGGTTTGCGCTCGCTCGCGGTCTGCTCGCTCTTCTTTTCAGCTGTGCAACTCACCGTTACGACCTACACAGTGATCTACCTGCATTCCGAACTGGGATTCGGGCTGGTAGCTGCCGGCCTGGCGCTGTCAGCCTGCCAGCTCGCGGGTATGGCGGGACGGGTGGTATGGGGCCACGTGGCCGACGGAGGTCTGGGGACGATACGCACCCTGGCGGTGCTGGCAGCCGCTACCGCCGCCTGTTGCGTCGCAACTTCGCTCCTGTCGCCCAGCACTTCCTGGCCAGTGGTCATGATCCTGCTGGCCATCCTGGGCGCCACCGCGATCGGCTGGAACGGCGTATTTTTGGCTGAAGTGGCCCGCCAGGCCCCGCCCGGCCTCGCGAGCCTCGCCACCGGTGGAACCTCGGCCATCACGTTTTTGGGCGTGGTTGCAGGGCCGCCAATATTTTCATGGCTGGCCGGTGCGACCGGAAGTTACCGCACCGGGTATTTAGCTCTCGCAGTAGTCCTGGGCTGGTGCTTTTGCCAGCTAATACGGCTGCATCGCACGGTTCAGTGATCGGACCAAGGGAGCGGCAATTCGCAGCAATGCGACGTTTGTGCGCACCCCCGCCTCGCCAACATTAATTGACCAAGTGAAAGTTACCCTGTGCAGCGATTGAAGCCGCTTTCAAGAACATTAGGGTGGTCAATTCGTCGTCGGCAAAATAGCGCTTGGTGGGGGTGCGGTGGAAATCTTGGACTACTTGAAGGTAGCTCATGTATTCATACGAAAACCGTATTCGCGCAGTCAAGCTTTATGTCAAGCTCGGGAGACGCATTGAATCGCCCCGGCTTCCTTAGAGGCCAGTTGGTTTAAGTCAGACGTCCACCGAGGTGGGCTGACTGGCGAGTTGCCGGTAGTAGTTTGCCTCAGCCTCCGCCGGCGGAATGTAGCCGATGGGTTCGAGCAGGCGATGGTGGTTAAACGAGGACACCCATGCGAGCGTGGCCAGTTCCACCGATTCCTTGGTTTTCCAAGGCGCCCGGCGGTGAATCAGTT
>JAQGNE010000022.1 GCA_028291985.1 Polaromonas sp.
CTAAGTAAGGACCGATTCGCGCATCGCCAAGGGTCATTTCCCCTTGGAACGCGGCCTATTCTTTTCCCAGATGGCCAGCAGGATCAGGCCGTAACTCACCAGTCTGACGATGAAGTAAGCCGGACTGTCTTCACGCGGTGAATAGTTCAGGCCCGCATATACACGGTTGATGGCCTCAATGCCGAAAGACAGCGCAAAGTACAGAAAAAACCGGTCACGCGTCTGGTACCAGTATTTGAAGAAAAACAGCCCCACAGCGAGTGAACCCAGGGCGATCGCACCGGAAAGCATTTCATTCATGGATCATTCCTCTTCCCAGATCAGGCCGAACAGCAACAGCAGCACCGAGGCCAGTGCAAACAGCTGGCGAAACAGACTGAGGTCGATTTCCGGAAAGACCAGTTTGTCCAGTACCAGCAAAATATTGTTGACGGAAAGTCCGAGGAAACAAAGACCGGTCCAGAAAAGAAGTCGGTAGCGTGACTGGCGATAACCCCGCAGTGCCAACCATGCGCAACCTATGGCCGTCAGGGCGCACATCGAATAGATCAGTTCAGCCATAAAGTCAGGTATCTTTCTTCCAGCGAAAAGCATCGGCGAATTGTCGAGCGCGCTTGCTGCGCGCATCTGTTTTGGCATGAACCAGTTGAGTAACTGCCATCAGGTTCCGAGAATAGGTCAGTGCAAGCTCATCCAGCATGACCTGCAGTTGACGCGACGCTGCCTGATATCGAAACTGTGGCAGGCCCGTGGGCTCCCGAATGGCAATGCCCGCAGCAACGGCACCCTGCAACAGCTCAAGCGCGGCAGGTTCGGCGATGTACAGCCGCCTGGATAATTTTTCACCTGTCCAAACCTCCTGTGGGTTGCCGTGCAGCAACAGCAACGCCTCCAGAAACGGTATGGAATCGACCGTGGACACCAGAAATCGCCTGACGTCGGGCGGCAACGAATAGTCCACCGTGTGACCGGTTCCGTCTGCCTTGTCCGGGTTCGAGTTGTGAGCGGTCATCGCCAAGGTGACGCGTGGGCGCAATAAGCACAACGATAGCCTGCAGCACGCTGGCGCAAGAATCGTGTATTGGATGGTATGGAAATGCCGACATTTATAAGCATCCCGCGCTCGCATGCGCCCTGCGTCAGACTGTGCATCAGCTCAAGGATATACGACGAAAGCATCAGCTAACGAAACCAAGGTTTCGCGCTTGGCGGCGCATCGAAGCACCCAACGCCGTTCGCTATCAAGAGAGACGCCGTAGCGCCATCCATGCAGCAAAGCCAGAGCGCGCGCCTCGTCCATACTTCGGTTTTTCCTGAGTTATCCGCAGACACGCGCTGGTTTTTTATTCGATGTTCTGCAGTTACCGTTGCTGTCTTCATACAACCTTGCGGGACAACCCTTGAAAAAATCACTTACTCTGTTCACCGTCGCGCTGATGCTGGGCACAGCATCGGTCGCGTTCGACGCCGAAGCCAAACGACTGGGCGGTGGCAAATCCAGCGGCATGCAGCGCCAGGCCACCGCCGCACCACCGGCCTCGCCTGGTGGCGCTAACGCAGCCGGGTCACCGGGACAGGCTGCACCAGTCGCAGGCGCGACCGCTGCAGCCGCCGCGCCTGCCGCCGCTGCAGCAACCAAACGCAGCTGGATGGGACCGCTTGCCGGTCTTGCCGCCGGACTCGGCTTGGCAGCCCTGGCATCTTATCTGGGCTTTGGTGAAGCGCTGGCCAACATGATGATGATCGGCCTGCTGGTCATGGTCGCCCTGCTCGCGGTGGGCTTTGTGATGCGCAAGCGCGCTGCTGCTCAGGGCAGCACGCTGGCCGCTGCAGGCAGCAGTGGCGGCACGCCTCAGCCTTTCCAGCGTACGCCTGCGTTGGGTGCCACGTACCGCAACTCGGTGGGCGATGGGCAGCAGGGCGGCGGCTCGCTGATCGGCTCGCGCATCGCCTCCGGCTTGACTGGCACAACCGCCCGAACTGGCGTCGGTCAGATTCCAGCCGGTTTTGACACAGCGGCTTTTGCAAGAAACGCCAAGACCCAATTTTTGGCCTTGCAGGCAGCCAACGATGCACGCGACCTGGAGCGTCTTCAAACCTACCTGACACCTGGCATGCTGGAAACGGTTCGCGGCGAAATAGCAGAACGCGACATCACCATGCAGCAGCAGACGCAAGTGTTTGGCCTGGAAGCTGTGGTGCTGTCCGTGGTGGAAGAGGAGAGCCAATACGTGGCCAGCGTGCGATTTACCGGCAGCGTGCGCGACCAGCACGGCGCCGTGCCTGAGGATCTTGACGAAATCTGGCATCTGACAAAGGCGCGCGCCGGACATGGCGGCTGGGTCATTGCCGGAATTCAGCAATACATGGATGGCACTGACGCTGGGTGATGTTCAGCTCGCCGGATCTGCGTGAAAGGTCTTGCTGCGACCGCCCGTAGCTTGAATGCGGCAATACAAAAACCAGGCTGACAGGATTTGCCGCGTTGCTGGACCGAAACCGGTAACGCGGCCTTCGGCGTGAGCAGCACTTGGTTGGGAAAGCAAAAAAGAAAAAGCGCCTGAGAGGCGCTTTTATCGTGATTCACTCGGCGGGAGGGTGTCGTTCCAACACGGCCGAAACCCGATGGAATATACATTTCCAAACTCTATCTCGTCGTGTACCAAGAAATATACCAACAAAACTTAACGCGAGTAGCGTGACATGCTCGTATCGCGTCCCAAACTTAGAAAATGCCCTGACCGCCCCGGGTTGCGTGGAAACCAAGGGGTTTTGGTCAGACAGCGGTCGCAGCCTGATGGGCGAGTTGCTGGCAATAGTTTGCCTCAGCTTCGGCTGAGCTGAGGTATGTAGACGATGGACTCCAAGAGCCGGCGATGGTTAAACCAGGGCACCCATTCCAAGGTGGCCAGCTCCACGACGGGCATGGCGCCTTGCCATCACCGACGGTGGTGCGCACCGCCACGGTGCGCACCTTGCAAGCCCCAGGCACTTCATCAAGCGCTCGACCGCGCAGCGGGCAATGGAGATGCCCTCTCGGTTGAGCTGCTTCCAGACCTTGTCAGCACCGTAGACCTGCATGTCGACTCGCCAGACGAGTTCGATGTGAGACGACAGCACACCGTCACGCTGAGCGCGCTGACATCGCAGGGCCGGTGCGCTGCTGGGCGGCGTGGCACCAGTAGCCAGACGGGCGAGCTGCAACACCTTGCAAATCGACCCGAACCCATGGGCCTGTCGATGATCAATTAAGCCCTTCAGCTCTTTGGACGGCAGTCGAGCTCCGCCTGGGCTAAAAACGCCTGGCCAGTTTGAGGATCTCGTTGGCCTGGCGAGGGTCCTTGTTCTCACGTTCGAGTTCCTTCAGGCGCTGAAGGTCGGTTGTCGTGACGCAGGCTCTGGCACCGGTGTCGATCTCAGGCGCTTGACCCATTCGTTGAGGGTACGCGGCACAGCCAATCTTGGGGACGATAGATTCAATGGCAGCCCATAGCGAGGGGTACTCGCCTCGGTGCTCCTGCACTATGCGAACAGCGGGTTCGCGGACTTCCGGTGAAAAGTGGTTCGACTTCTTCATGACTCAATCCTCTCAGAGAAAAGAGCCTCCTCAAAATCCGGCGCGGTTCAAATTAGACGGGGCAATTTTAAAACTCGCGGACGTTAAATTGGTAGTCGCTGCTCACTTCCCCAAGAAGGCGAAGCGCCACGTCTGGGGACGAGGTCAGCGCTTGCGAAATCTTGTTATTGAAGGCGATCAAAATGCCCCTGGCCTTATTCGCGAACTCAGGGGTCACGCCCTGATCTGCATATTGCATGACATAGTTGTGTGCAGCCACGCCGATCACAAAATAGAAAGCTGCATGCGCAGGGTCTTGTATCATCAGATCGAAGGCCGCCTTGTAAAGCAGCTTGAAAGAATCTGTCCCAGATTCTGATTTTTGAAATCGATCCGCCGCGTCGTCAAAAGTCATCGCAAAGCCTCCAGCGTGTCATACGTTAATCATAAATCCGGAGCAAGCCGGGAAATTCCGCCGTGCGCTGCAGACCAGCGGGCGGGACCGTCGACAAAAGCCTGCAGCTCGGCGGCGGCTCGCGCGTCGAAATCGCCATCCTCACGCCCTACAGCAAGAACGTCCGCCCAGCACGCTAAAGAATACATGTTCACCTTAAACGGCGCGAGCAGTGCATCGGCTGCAAACGTGCCGTAGTCAAAGACTACGAAGATGTCCATGTCTGTCATCCCGCCTGCGGCGATGGCGCGCACGAAATTGAGTTTGGAGGTCCCTCCTGCCACCATGTCGTCGACCAGAAGTAGACGGCCGGCGACCGGGACAGCGCCCACCATCTGGCTTGCCTGCCCCAGGCCACGGGTCTGCTTGCGCACGTAGTGCATGGGTAGTTCGAGCGCATCCGCCATCCATGCTGCAAAGGCGATGCCGCTGGCCTCAGCACCCACGACAGCGCCCAAACCCTCAAGACGCCCATGCTGATCTAGTAGCGAGAGACCTTGGCGGACCACTTCCCGGCGCGCCGCAGGAAAGGAGATCAACCGCCGGCAGTCCATATAGACCGGGCTCGCCCAGCCCGAGGGCAGGCGGTACGGCTCATCGGTCCGGACCTGGACGCAGCCACTATCCAAGAGCACCCTTGCCACTTGCCGCGATGTCGTCGTCTCTGGATGAGTTGCCATTGATAAGTTTTCTTTCCGCCGTTTTTCAGGCCCGTGCCAGCAGCTCGCGCAGGCGGTCCGCGCCGGCCTTTCCCTTGTAGGCAGTTTTCCAGAGCCGACTTATCATCTCTTCATACAGCCTGACTGCCTCGGGTGAAGCCGTGACGGTGGCGATGCCATTGCGTACATTAGGGAGCTCGCCAAGGCGGAACGGGCTGAGTGCCAGTACGGTGCGATTGGCGCTCTGGAACACTTGGAAGGTCGACGAAGGCATAGCGTCGTCTACGAGCCCGATCTGCACATGCATGGGCTCACTTTCCATTAAATCCGCGATGCGTGCTACTTCCGAGCGCGCGGCCGCGATGCGTTTTTTGTGAAGAGCGGCGGGCAGGTCGAGGCGGCCAACTAGGCCGGTGTGCACAAAACGCTCCAGCTCGCGTAGGCCAACAAGGCTGACGATACCGGGCCGCCGCTGCGTAAAGGAGGTTATACGCTCTTGCAAGATCTGCACCAGTTGCTCGATTTCCTTTTCGCCGATCGCAGAGCCTTCGCCGGTTACTTTCGCCTGTGGAAGTGTTTCCAGCAGCATAAGCCGAAGATAGTGCAGGTAGTCGCCTGAAGTCAGCAGCAGCGAAATTGGCTCGAAGTGGGCCATGATTCGATCTGCGCTTTGCTCCAGCTGACGCATGCGCTCGAAAAAAGCCAAGAAATTTGCGTAGTATTCCACCTCAACGCCCATTAGGGAGGCCATGGAAGTGCCTAACAACTGGGCCAAGCGCTCGACCGTTTCGATCTTGACGATCTCGCCTCTTTCCATGCGGTAGACCACGGCGCGTGAGAGGCCAAGCTTCTCAGCCACGTCCTCGGCTTGAAGCGACGCACCCAACCGGTACGCGCGCAGACGGTCGCCCAGGGCCGCGTAGTCGATCGATGAAGTAAACGGCGTCATGGCGTAAAAATGTTTTCGACCCGAGTAGGCAGAACTAAAATCGTCTCATGATATAGGAGGTTCTCCGACAGTAGTGCAGAGCTTTTCCACAGCGTCGTCTAGAACTTGGACGCCCAGCATAAAGTCGGAAATTTCCATTGCTTCATCGGGATTATGCGAACCGTTTTGATTGCGGATGAAGAGCATACCGGATGGGAGGCCAGCATTAGCAAATAGCGAGGCATCGTGCCCGGCGCCGCTGGGGATCAGGTCGTGCGTGATACCGCGCTGACGGCAAGCGTCGGCCAAGACTACACATAGTGCCGGGTCCATCTGCGCCGGGTCAGAAAGCTGGCGCCGGTCGAACTCAAAGCCGACCTGACGCTCGCGCGAGATTGCGTCGCACTCGGCCCTCATCAACTGATAAAAGGCTTCCAGCGTGTCCCGGCTACGGCTGCGCGCCTCGAAGCTGAAGCTGACGCGGCCAGGGATGCGGGAAATAGAATGCTCCGCCGGGTCCGTTGCCACTACGCCGGTGGTGACTACAAGGTCGGTCCCGCGCTCAAGCAGCACACGCCAGTGCCCGTCTAGCCGGACGATTAGGTCGGCGACGGCGAACATTGCGTCTCGTCGTAGCCAGCGCGGCACCACGCCCGAGTGCCCGGCCTCGCCGGTGCAGACCACTTGGTTATGGCGGACGTTGCCACGTATGCCGGAGACTACGGCCACGGGCAGTTCCCGAGCGACCATGACCGGTCCCTGTTCGATGTGCAGTTCGAGGTATGCGCTTACCTGGCCCTGATCTAGCAACTGCACCTGAGCGCGTATGGCATCCACGTCTGCGCCTGCCGCGTTCATGCATTCTGCAAGCGTCTGGCGAGTACTGCGCTGTCGAAGTTCGAGGTCTTCCGGCGTAAGCTTGCCAAACAGAGCGCCTGAGCCCATATATGCCTTGCCAAACCAAGCGCTTTCTTCGCCACGAAAACCGATTACGCGCAGCGGTGCGGTCGTTGCCCGACCGGAGCGACGCTGCTTCATGAGGCACAGCAGCCCGGCCACCACGCCCGCGAGGCCGTCGTAGTTGCCGCCCTGCGGCACCGAGTCCAAGTGCGAGCCAATCCACACCCCCGCGGCCGTGCCCGCGCCGGGAAGACTAAAAATCATGTTGGCCGCCCGGTCAAGGCTGACTTCCAGCCCCTCCTGTTCGGCAAAAGCGCGCAGGAAATCAGCGGCAGCGCTTTCGCCCGCGCCGTACGAGGCGCGCGTCACACCCACGCCGTCGTCGCTCAAGCGGCGCACCGCGTCGAACAGCTGCTGAGCCACCGACTGGAGATCTTCAATGCGCATGTTTGTCATCGCTTCGTGATCAACCCGACTGCTGTGCAAAGCGCAGCCAGCGGTCACTGAGATAAGGGTCGAGCTCAACCTGCCCCGTCACTTCCGCAATGCTTTGCAGGCCCATGTCACGGCAGTAATCGTCTAGGCCGGCGATGATTTTTTCCATGACACCGGGGTCAATGAACGAAGCCGTGCCCACTTGCACCGCCGTGGCCCCAGCCAGCATGAACTCCACCGCGTCCTCCGCGCTGCTGATGCCTCCGCAGCCAATCACTGGAATCCGCACGGCGCGAAAGCACTGGTGCACCAGGCGCAGGGCAATCGGCTTGATGGCGGGGCCTGAGAGCCCACCCATTACATTGCCCAACTTGGGCTTGCGGGTGCGCGCGTCGATGGCCATGCCAAGTACGGTATTTCCCATGACGATGGCATCCGCGCCGGCCAGCTCCGCGGCCTGGGCTACCGCGGCAATGTTGGACGCATTCGGCGTGAGCTTGACCCAAAGCGGATGGCGGGTTGCGGCGCGTATAGCACTGACGGCCCGGAACGTCGTGTCTGGCGACATGGCAAAGGCCATTCCGTCCGCCTCAAGGTTGGGGCAGGAAATGTTGGCCTCGATTACCGCCACTTCGGGCAGCGACACCTCGGCGCAGGCGGCCGCGAATTCGTTGGTGGTCTCGGCGGAGATCGACACCACCACTGGCGTTTCGAAGCAGGTGTAAGCCGCCAGTATTTCGCGGCGGTAGTGGTCCAGACCCTGACTGGGAATGCCGATGGAGTTGAGCATCCCGGCATGAGTTTCGGCCACACGCGGCGTCGGATTGCCGGCGCGGCTTTGCGGTGAGACACTTTTGATGACCAGTGCGCCGAGGCGGCGCAGGTCCAACGCTTCCTGGTATTCGATGGCAAAGCAGCCCGACGCCGGCATGACCGGGTTTCGCAGCCGTAGCGCGCCAACCATTACAGACAAATCAGCCAAACTCGACCTCCCCTACAACTTCGTGAATCGGAAACACCGGGCCTTCGCGGCACACTCGCTTGAACTGCTTGCCATCCGGTGTCTCAAAAAGGCGTACGCAGGACAGGCATACGCCCATACCGCAGGCCATGCGCTGCTCCATAGCGACCTCACCGGCGACCTCGGGGTGGTCGACTAGCACGCGCTGCAGCAGCATGAGCAGCCGGTGTGAGCCGCAGGTGTAGACCACGTCCGGACGTTGCCGCGCTAACAGCGTGCGCACCAATGCCTCAACCTTTGCCACGTCAGAAGTGCCGTCGCTGTCAAAGACGCTGTGCACCTCGGCCGGCACGCCTCGCAAGAATTCCTTCTCCATCAGGTCGTTCGGCGAACGCGCCGACATCAAGGCGGTCACCGCGACACCTGCCTGACCCGCTGCCTTAACTAGTGGCGCCATGGTCGCCAGACCTACGCCACGGGCCACCACCATCACGCGGCTAAACGTGGGACTGAAGCTAAAGGTGTTGCCCACCGGCCCGACAATGTCCATACTGCCGCCGACCTCCAGCGTGGCCAGCGCACTGGTGCCGACGCCAGTGACGTTGTACAGGAACTCTATGCAGCCTGGCTCGGGCCCGGTGCCGTAAACGCTCATGGGCCTCAGCAGGAATGGCTGAAGCTCCGCAGTCGTAGGGCAGCGCAGCTGATAAAACTGACCGGGTCGCGTCATGCCAGCCAAGTCGGCTTGGGCGCGCAGGCGCAAGTAACGGTAGCGACTGTTGACCGAGCGGTGCTCTAGCACGTCGCAGCGGTGCGATGCGACGGCAGCGGTGCCGGTCGGCCGTGGCGATTCAAAGCAGGTAGTGTTCATAATAGGAAGGGGTCTGTTTTACGGTAGCTCGACCACCGTGCCGCGATGGCCGCTTTCGGCTTCGCGCAGGGCATGGGCGGCAAAAGCGATGTCCCCTATCGCCATGCCCTGCAGCAATGCGACGATGCGGTCATTTGTATGCAGCCGCCCGGGTTTTTTCCCGCCCACGACTTCGCAAGCCAGGGCGTCTACGCGGGCTTGGAATTGCGGCAGGCTGAAATGTCCCTGGCTGATCCAGGCGCCGCCATCGCCCGCTTCGGCGGCATAGTCGGTGTCGTCGACCACCAGGCGCTGCGACTCGAGCAGCACCCCAAAGTCGAGTTCGTGGTGGCCGCCCATGGAGCAGACTACGGCGCCGGCCTGCATTTCGCCAGGTTGAACTAGCGGCTCCTTGGATTCGGTTAGGGTGATCACGAGGTCCGCGCCAGGCGCCATCTTCGCGCGCATTGGCTCTGCGCGCACGGCCAGTGACGTTTGGGCAGACATGTCGGAGGCAAAGGCCTGCATGCTCTCGGCGCGGCGGGAGTGCACACGCAGCTCTTTCACTGGCAAGGCCAAAGCGAGCAGCGGCACGATCTCACGCGCAATGGCGCCGGCACCGAAAAGCGCGATCACCAGCGGCCCGGGACTGACTAAGCGTTCAGCCACGGCCACACCAAAAGCCGCCGTTCGGATGCGGCTGAGCCAGAAATCGGGAACCAGGCCACAAAGCCCCGCGCTAGCGTGGTCAAAAATCGCGCAGTAGTTGGAGGCCCGGGGAGCGTGCGCGCCGCGGCCTACCAGCCGTATGCCCGATGCATTGAGGTGGCCCACGGCGGCTGCCTTGAACTTGAAGCGCGGGCCGCCGAGTTCCGAGGTGTCCAGCGCCATGGCGGCCGGTGACGAAAGAATGACGCTGCCTTCGGCCTGGCCGCAAAGCGCCTTGCGGGCAAGGTCCAACGCGACAGCGCCCGTAATCACGGCCTGCACGTCGGCGTCGGCAAGAATGCGCAGAGCGGCCATGGTTATTCGGTGGCAGATCGCCGCACTACGCAGGCGCACAGGCCGCCGCCCGGCGGTGCCTGGTGCACCGTGTTGGCGGAAATAAAGGCCCGCGTGTCGCCGAGGACCGAGCCCAGCACGCCGCTGACCGCGGCGCGCACGTGCTTGTCCATGTCAATATGGCTGCTTTTGATGGTGGTGCGCCGGCCGCGCACGCGGCCGTCTGAAGTGGCACCTGCCTTGACTAGCGTGGCAACGACACGCTCGCCGTCTTCCACCTCGCCGTCCGCATTGATCCGGCAACCCGCGGCAACAAACATCCTGCGCAGGCCACTGGCGTCGAGCAAGTCACGCATGCTGCCGGTCTGCACATAGAGGTCCCCCGCCGCGCCGGCCCGGTTGGCGAGCAGCAGCACTTCCACATAGTCGACCTCGTTACCCGAAAACACCATTGCGCGCCTTGCATGCAGCGTAGGGTCGGCGTCGAAAGTTTCTGGCTTTATCTGCGCGCGCTCGACCTCGGCCAGTGCCACCCCGGCGCCTAGCGCGGCCACTGCCTTGGAATACGCCGAGGTGATACGCTTGTTGACAGCCTGCCGCGCGGTGGCCGGCACCCGACTCATCACGGGCGTCTTGACAATCACCAGCGACACGTCGGCTTCGGTCACGCCGGCATCGGCCATCGCGCCCTGCACGGTTTGCGTCACCAGGTCGGCGTGCACCAGCGTCCCGATTTCGTCTCCCGTCAGCTGGCGGCTGCGCGCGCAGCCGAAGACCAGCGCGCTGTCATGGCTGGCCGGCGCTTCCGCGTCGGCGACGTCGACAAACAGCTGGCCGAAAGGCGTCATCGCGCCTTCGCATCCCGAAGAAAAAAGAAACGTGGAGCGCTCCAGAAGTACGCCGCCACCGAACTGTTCGATCGCCAGACCTGCGCTCTGCAGCCCGTAGCTTCGCGAAAAGTCATTGAGGTCCGAATTACCATCGGTCTTCACAAGCAGGGCTAGCCGGCGTATCTGCAGCGGGTCGAAGCGCGCTAGGTTCTGCAGCAGATCGCTGGTGTCGCCCGGATGGGCGGTGTCATAAGACAGTACATGCACCGGCATCGTCAGTTTCTTTCGTCTCGTATTCGTGTTCTATTCAGGCGACATCCGGTGCCGACTTTCATTTGTGCACTCGGCCTTTGCAGCCGGGCCGCCTCGTCATTCAGCCTGGATGTTTGCCTGTTTCGCGGCCGTGGCCAGCTTGTCAGCGTCGGAGCGGATCAGCTTCATCATGTCGGTAGAGTTCATAACAAAGGGCTCCAGCCCGGCGGCCTCAACGCGCGCCTTCATCTCAGGCTCGCTAAAAGTTTTGGCGACCGCCATGATGTCGGCCTCAATTTTTTTCTGGACGGCCTGTGGAGTACCGCGCGGTGCCATGAACCCGTAATAGTTGTCCAGTGAGAAGTTCTTCAATTCAGGGATACCTGATTCACGAGCAGTAGGCACATCGGGGAGCGTCGGGCTGCGCTTGGACGACATCACCGCGATGGGCTTGAGCGTGCCCTGCTTGACGAAAGCGTTCATCGCAGTAACGCTAGCCATTACGATATTGATCTGCCCGCCGAGGGCGTCAGCAATAGCCGGCGCACAGCCGCGGTAAGGGATGTTCTGCGCTTCGAGGTTCAACTCGTGTTTGTACATTTCCATCGAAAAATGTTGAGGGCTGGCCATGTTGCAAGCTGAATACTGGTATTTGCCCGGTGAGGCCCGGAGCATTTCGGTAACCTCCTTGAGGTTTGACGCCTTTATCGATGGCGTCACGGCCAGCAGGGTGGCGGTAGAGGTCACCAAGCCCAAAGGCGCGAAGTCCTTGGTGTAGTCGTACGGTAGGTTTTTTAACAATACGTGGTTGATGACATGCGTGTTAGTAGCCAGTAGCAGCGTGTAGCCGTCTGCGGGCGCACGAAAGACAGCATCGGCACCGATGGAGCCACCGCCGCCAATACGGTTCTCTACAAAAACCGGTTGCTTCCACAGTGTGGACAGCTTTTCCGCAAAGAGGCGGGCCGTAGCATCGGCGGCACCGCCGGCCGTGAAAGTGGCGACGATCCTGACGGCTCTATTCGGAAAATCTTGGGCGTGGGAAGCAGAATGTACGAGTGCTGAGGCGAGGGCCAGAACAGCGAAAGACTTGGTAAAGCAGGACATGGTTGAACTCCTGGGAAAATATGGGAAACGAAGATAAACAGATCAGACAAGGGTAACGGCTAGGCAGACGAAAGGCGGTCTCAGTTTTTGGCCAGCTCCAGCGCTGGACCGTAAAACAGCTCATCGGCTTCCACCCGGCGCGGCGATATACCCTGCTCATGGTGATAGCGCGTGAAGGTTTCCAAGACGTGCCGGTTGTCGGCAAGCCCGTAACTCCAGTAGTCCTGTCCCATGAGCTTTTGCGTCGCCTCTAGTTCGGCCACGCTCCAGGGCAGCGTGACGGCGAGATGGCCTACCTGCTTAAGTTCTTCAGTGGCAACTTTTTTCGCCTCAATAAAGCCTTTGTAGACGCTTACCGGCAGCCAAGGGTGCTTCTCAACCAGGCTTTTGCGAACGCCCACGACGTGCATGGTCGGGAAAATTCGCGTCTTGGCGAAGTAGTCCTGCTCAGCCTTGCGGTAGTCGGCAAACATGCGCACCACGTTGCCCGACCCGCTTAGGAAGCACGAAGGGGCTTTTGCGCCGAATACGGCGTCAAGCTCCCCGCTTTCCAACTGCCTAGACAAGGTTGTGTCGTCCGGAATCTGCTCGACTTCAATGCCTTCGGGAAGCGTGATCGGCGAACGCTCCCTACGGCCAGGTTGCTCCAGGCCGCCGCGCCGCCAGCGTATGTCTTCCGGGCGCACGCCGTATTCGTCGAGCAGCATGCCGCGTATCCATACGTTTGCTGTGATCTGGTATTCGGGGATGCCGACTTTTTTACCCTTAAGGTCGGCCGGCGTGCGAATCCCGCTGTCGGCGCGCACATAAATGCCTGAGTGGCGAAAAGCCCGCGACAGGAATGCCGGGATTGCCACGTATTTTTCAGTACCCCGCGCAACGTTGAGTGTATGACTGCTCAACGACATTTCGCAGATGTCGAACTCCTGCCCGCGAAAAGCCCGGTGAAATATTTCCTCGGGCTCCAACGCCAGCGAGATTAGCGAACAACCTTCAATTCTGACACGCCCGTCGAAAATGGCTTTGGTCCGGTCGTAGTTACAACATCCGAGGCTGAGTTCTAGCGTATCCATAAAGGCATTCCGTCCGCGTGATTTAGGTAAGGAGAAGTGTGTCTCAATTTTGAGTCTAGCATCTATATTGAGAAAAATGGGTGGGTTTTTATCGAAAACATAACAGGTATCAATATTCGCCTGCGCAAGACTTAAGCAACTTACATGCCAATTATGTCAAAAGGCGCAATCGCCGCAGAGGTTGACTAGCAGCTGGGCATGGTCGAGTTTCAGCGCAAGAAAAAACATCGGCTAGGGCAACACCTGCTTTGAAATGCACCTGGAGCGCCAGAGTGAATCGCCCGGGTTTTCAGGAGGCTCAAATCTCTGAGAGGATTGAGCCATGAAGAAGGCGAACAAGTTCTCGCCCGAGGTCCGTGAGCGGGAGGTGAGGATGGTGCAGGAGCACCTGGGGGGAGTCCCCGCCCTTGTGGGCAGCGGTCGAATCGATCGCACCCAAGATCGGCTGCGTGCCGCAAACGCTGCTGCAATGGGTCA
>JAQGNE010000032.1 GCA_028291985.1 Polaromonas sp.
TTCTGACCGGGCAATGGCTTCTCGAAGCGTGTTAGACACCAGGTCAAACACGGGCCGTTTGGCCATGCGGTACGCGATGATCTCACCGTTGTAGAGGTCCATGCAGGCCGACAGATAGAGCTTGTGCTGCGGGCAAGGCCTGCTACCTGCAGCAGGTCCGCTAGTTTATGGTGACGCCTTAACCCAGCGATCAGACGCGCTTTGTCGGCGCAGCTGATCTTTTCGCCCGGATTAAGGCTTGCAATTTTTTTAAGTACGCCACCTTCGCGCGCAGTTGCTCGTTCTCTTCACGCAGTGCCTGCGTCGAATCGGTGATAACAGCGCTTGGCGGCGCCGGACTGCGTCGTTCTGACTTCATATTGGTGCGCCTTTGCTCCCCCTTCGAGAAAGCCTCCATACCGCTTTCATCGAAATTGCGTCGCCAGACCACCACTTGGTTGGGATTACGGATGTCATAGACCGCCGCCACTTGACGGCTCGAAAGCTGTTCACGGTCCTGATGAGACAGAACCTGTAGTTTGAATTGGGCACTGTACGCGCTGCGTTTAGGAAGCAAACCGTCTACACCGTGCAGGCGGAAGAGTTTAGTGGTTCACCCAGGTTCGGATCTTCTCTTCGGCCACTGACCACTGCCGCGCCAGCAACTTTGCCCCGCCGTCACCGGCCATAAAACTCTTTACGACTTTGAGCTTGAACTCTGTTTGTACTTTTCCATGAAACCCTTTGAAGTTTGTCCAACTTCTGGGGGTCAGTTCAAAGCCGGGGCGATTCAGTTCACGATCTTTTGAGAAAACATTCCGCGAAGGCGGTAGTAGCGCTTAGGGTCACTGCTCAATGCTGAGGGCTCCGGCAGCGCTCCCATGGCGACCTGGGCGGGAACCTAAGTTTAGGAGCTGCGGCTTTTAGGCGACCGAGAAACTCCAGCTCGTTGGCAGTCACCAATCGTTTCGGCTTGAACGCATTCAGGTCATCTGAAGATGAACCGGTCGCTCTGAGCTTGGCTTTGAGCACTGCTACGCCAAGGAACGCGACGCCCCCGATGGCCGATACGAAAACTAGATTGGACAGAAGGCTCATGAAAGCAGTCTTGTTTAGACAGGTCGGCTCCAAGCCAAACTCGTCAATACGTTAAAAGGTCAGTTCCATTGATGAGTTCAACTGTCGAATATCTAACTCGGCCATCGCCCGAACGGGGGTCCACCAGCGGAACGCTAGTTGTGAGCATTCGACAGCGATGAGTCTGGGCGAATAAAGCGAAACAGGGTACGTTCCGCGCGTGCTTCATGTTGATTGCTAGTGGGCAGCCTAGAGGAAGCAGCCAGTAGCTCTACAAGGCAATCGCACTCACAAGCGAATTCAAGCCCATCGCGTATTGGTAGAAGGGATGGTAGAAGCAAAGAAAAAGCGCCTTGAAAGGCGCTTGTTTCATGATTGTCTGGCGGAGAGGGTGGGATTCGAACCCACGGTACCTTGCGGTACGCCTGATTTCGAGTCAGGTACATTCGGCCACTCTGCCACCTCTCCGTGAGGCGTGATTCTAGCAGCCTGCGATGTGTGATCATGCCCCTGCGTTTGCAGCTGTTGGGCCGCAAACCGCTTTATCGCACCAAGCCGGCATATCACGCAGATTGCCCAGCGGTTAGGACCAGGCTTCAGGCAGTGAGTACCGCCAAACCGCCCATGTAGGGCTGAAGCGCTACCGGAACAGCGATGCTGCCATCAGCGAGCTGGTAATTCTCAAGCACCGCAACCAGGGTTCGGCCTACTGCCAGCCCCGAACCGTTCAAAGTGTGCACAAACTCGTTTTTTCCCTGCGCATTTTTGAAGCGGGCTTGCAACCGGCGCGCCTGGAAGGCTTCGCAGTTTGAAATCGAGCTGATCTCGCGGTAGTTGTTCTGCCCCGGGAGCCAAACCTCCAGGTCATAGGTCTTGCTAGCGCCAAAACCCATGTCTCCCGTGCATAGCAGCATGACGCGGTAAGGCAGACACAGCTTTTGCAAGACAGCTTCCGCATGGCTGGTCATCTCTTCCAGGGCCTCATCGCTTTTTGCCGGGTGAACAATCTGCACCATCTCGACCTTGTCGAACTGGTGCTGCCGGATCATGCCCCGCGTGTCGCGCCCATAGCTGCCCGCCTCGGAACGAAAGCATGGCGTATGGGCCGTCACTTTTATCGGCAGGTCAGACTCCGCCAGAATTTCATCCCGGACAAAGTTGGTCAGCGGCACCTCGGACGTGGGAATCAAATAGAGCGCAGCGTTTTCGGCCTCGCCTTCCTGCCCGCCCTTGTTCGCTGCAAACAGGTCTTCCTCAAATTTCGGTAGCTGGCCGGTGCCGCGCAACGAATCGCTGTTGACGATGTAGGGAACATAGCATTCGGTGTAGCCATGCTCGGCCGTCTGCAGGTCCAGCATGAACTGCGATAACGCACGGTGCAAGCGGGCCAGCGGCCCTTTCATCACGGTAAAACGCGAGCCTGTGAGCTTGGTGCCCAACTCGAAGTCAAGGCCCAAAGGCTGCCCCAGGTCGACATGATCCTTAACCTCGAAGGCATAGGCCGGCGGCTCGCCGCCCCAACCCTCCACCGGGGCCCACTTGCGTACCTCGACATTGCCAGCTTCACCCGCGCCGGGCGGCACGCTGGCATGCGGCAGGTTGGGCACCGCCAGTAGCAGGGCCTGCATCTCGGCCTGCAGCGAGTCCAAGCGGGAGGCAGAGCTTTCGAGTTCCAGCTTCGAGCTGCTGACCAAGGCCATCACGGCCGATGCGTCCTCACCTTTTGACTTGAGCTGACCGATCTGTTTGGACAGCGTGTTGCGCTGGTTCTGAAGCTCCTCGGTCCGGGTCTGAATCATTTTGCGTTCGGCTTCCAGCGACTGAAAGGCCTCTACATTCAAAAAAAGCTGCGGGCTTTTGCGTGTCTCCAGGCGCGAGATGACGGCTGGCAGGTCTTTGCGGAGTAAGTTGATGTCAAGCATGCTGCGATTGTATTTGTGCCTTCTGCGGGTACGCCTTTCGTGGCCGGCTTGCTGCAATGCTGGCAGCACCGCGCCAAGCTGCACGGTCAAGGCGGCTTCAGATGGCCAGCGACGCCGGGTCCAGGTTGGCCCCGCAAATGATCAGGCAAACTTTCTCGTCTGGCTTGGGAACATAACGTCCGGTCTGCAGTGCTGCCAGCGGCAAGGCTGCAGCGGGCTCGACGGCGGGTTTGAGTTCTTTCCACAGCCACAGCTGCGCTGCGCGGATAGCGTCATCGGGCAGCAACAAGGAGTCCCTGACATAGGCTTCGGTAGCCTCCAGGCCAGGCTGCCGATTCGCTTGGCGCCCAGCGAGTCGGCTGCGAAACCACTGACACAGACGTCCACCGGGCCACCAGACTCGCGCGCTTTGAACAACGTAGGCGCGAGTTCGGGCTCAAGCGCCACAACACGGCTGCGCTGCTCGAACCAGCTCGCAACGCCGCCGATCAGGCCGCGACCACCGACACGGACCAATACGCTGTCAGGCAAGCCGCCCTGCTGCTCGATGTCCAGGGCCAGCGTGCCGGCGCCTATCAGCACCTCAGGCTGGTCATAGGCATGCGTCATCAGTGCGCCAGTCAGTGCCTACCGCGCCCTGCACGCCTCGGAAGCCTGTGCATCATCCGCACCGCCCACGATGACGTCGGCCCCAGCACTTTCAGCCTGGCGCGTTTGGCTAGGCTGGAGATCTCCGGCACAAACACTTCGCAGCGCACACCAAGCGCCGCGCGGCAGCTGCCGTGGAAATCCCTGCGTTGCCACCCGAAGCCACGATGACGCCAGCCTCTGGAATCGCGTTGGACAGCAGGCGGTTAAGCATGCCGCGAGCCTGGAAGCTGCCTGCGGTTTGAAGATGCTCCAGCTTGAGCCATACCTCGGCGCAGGAAACACCCAAGGCCTTACCAGGCAGCTTCTAGAGTGTATTTTCAAGAATAAAGTGGCTGTAGCCCTTATGAAATCTGCACAAACAGCTATCAATTTCATAGCAACCAGTCACAGGAAACGGCCACGCTTATCAGGTTGCCTGATGAAGCCGGCTGTCGCCCATCTCCAGCGTATGCCCGAACGCATCGAGCTTCAGGCCCTTGGGCAACGGAAACTTAATGGTTTCTTCAATGCCCTCCATCTTGCGCACCGAAACCGCGCCCAGCGCCTTGATGCGATCAATCACCTGCCTCACCAAAACCTCTGGCGCTGATGCACCGGCCGTCAAGCCAACGCGTGATTTGCCCTCAAACCAGGCTTCCTGCAGTTCGCTGGCGTCATCGACCATATACGCCTCTGTGCCCAGCTTGGCGGCCAGTTCGCGCAGGCGGTTGCTGTTGGAGCTGGTGGGGCTTCCCACCACGATCACGATGTCAACCTGAGGGCTCAATACCTTGATGGCGTCCTGACGATTTTGGGTGGCATAGCAAATATCCTGCAGCTTCGGGCTGCGCACACTGGGAAAGCGCGTCTTCACCGCCGCGGTGATCTCGGCCGCGTCATCCACGCTCAGCGTGGTTTGCGTGACCACCGCAAGCCGCTCGGTCTGCAGCGGCGAAATGCGCGCCACATCGGCCACGTCTTCCACCAGATGGATGCCGCTATCCAGCTGGCCCATCGTGCCTTCGACTTCGGGATGACCCTTGTGGCCGATCATGATGAACTCGAAGCCTTCCTTGTGCAGTTTGGCCACTTCGACATGGACCTTCGTCACCAGCGGACAGGTCGCATCAAAAACCTGAAAACCACGACGCTCGGCCTCAAGCTGGATGGCCTTGCTCACCCCGTGCGCGCTGAACACCAGTGTTGCGCCGGGCGGCACATCGGATAGCTCTTCGATGAATATGGCGCCCTTTTCCTTCAGGTCATTGACCACATAGGTGTTGTGAACAATCTCGTGCCGCACATAAATCGGCGCACCGAATTTGGTCAGTGCACGCTCGACGATCTCGATGGCGCGGTCAACGCCGGCACAAAAACCGCGTGGCTCGGCCAGTACGATTTCATGCGGCTGCCTGGCGGTAATGCCGGAAGGTGCGGCTGACGTGCCAGGCAGGGTCGCCGGCGAAAGGTGTGAAGTACTGGTCATAAAACGCCAATCACCTGAACTTCAAACACCACCGGCTGGCCCGCCAGCGGATGGTTGAAATCAAACTGCACTGCGTCGCCACCGGCCTTTACCTGCTGCACACTGCCCGCGTACTGCCCCATGCCGTCCGGCGTCGGAAATTGCACCACATCGCCAGCGCGGTATTGCTCATCAGGATCCCCCAGCTCATTGAGCAGCTTGCGGCCCACCCACTGCACCAGGTCAGGGTTGCGTTCGCCAAATGCCTCGCCGGCAGCCAGGGCGAAGCTGGTGCGCGCGCCTTCAGCAAGCCCCATCAGGCGCTGTTCAATGGCTGGCGACAGCTCGCCAGCGCCCAGGCTCAGGGTAGCGGGCTTGCCGTGAAAGGTGTTGATGATGTCTGCACCGTCGGGGCCAGCCATGCGGTAGTGCAAGGTGAGAAAAGAGCCCTGCTTCACAAGGGGTGGCCGGGCAAGTGGTGGGGTTGACATAGGGCTTTCTGCGCTACGGGGCGCTGGCATGGGGTTGGCACGTGTTCGGCAGTGCCCCCATTGTAGAAAGTTGGCCATGGGCGGGTTTGCCACGGCTTTTCGGCCGCTGCCGAGCGCCAGTTGCCGGCCTGAGTGGCTTACTGCCTGCGCCTGAACCGGCACCGCTAAACTGTCCGGCTTGGCGTAACGCTCCTGCTGCGCTGCAAACCCAACTGCACGCGTGCCATGCTGATCAAAGACCTGCCCGAAGACGCCCGCCCCCGCGAAAAGCTGCTGGCCCGCGGACCTGGCGCCCTGAGTGATGCCGAACTACTGGCACTGCTGCTGCGCACCGGGTTGCCTGGCAAAAATGCGCTGCAGATGGGGCAGGAAATGATGGACACCTTCGGCGGCGTGGCCGGCCTGCTGCATGCCGGGCCGCAAGCCCTAGCCGCCATCAAGGGACTTGGCCCAGCCAAGCGGGCGGAAATTGTGGCTGTGCTGGAGCTCGCCCGCCGCGCCCTGGCTGAGCAGTTGAAGGAAAAGCAGCTGTTTGCATCACCCCAGGCGGTGCGCGACTACCTGCAATTGCAGCTGGGCAGCCGCCCGCACGAGATTTTTGCAGTGTTGTTTCTGGACAGCCGGCACCGCCTGATTGCGCTGGAAGAGCTGTTTCGGGGCACTTTGAGCCAGTCCAGTGTATACCCGCGCGAAGTCGTGATCAGGGCGCTGGCGCTGAATGCAGCCAGTGTGGTCCTGGCGCACAACCACCCTAGTGGCACGGCCCAGCCCTCTCGCGCCGATGAAGCCTTGACGAAGACGCTCAAAGCCGCTTTGGCGCTTGTAGATGTGCGTGTGCTGGACCATTTTGTGGTGACCAGCTCCCAAGCAGTGTCCATGGCCGAGATGGGCATGGTTTGACATATCGACGATGGCATTTACTCTGCAAGACCGCTATTGCAAGACCGCTATTGCACGACCGCCTTTGCAAGGCCGATCAGGGGGTATCGGCCGCCGGCGTTCAATCCACCGGCGCGGAGGCAGCTGGAACCGACAGGCGATAGCAGCTGGTAAAACCCTTGGGCGCCGCGACCCGCGTGAAAACGCCGCCGTGGATGTGAGCAATTTTTTCCACGACCCGATGGCCAAGCCCAAGGCCTAGCGAGGTACCCTGCGGCGGCTTACCGTGCCGCTCACTGTCTGACGGCGGCCTGCCGGCGTTGTCGCAAACCTGTATCCAGCCACTGACGGGGTCAAGCTGCACCTCAACCTGGGTTCCGGCCGGGGTGTGGCTCAAAGCGTTTTCCAGCAAATTTCGCAGCGCCAGACCAAGCAGCAACGGATGCCCCGTGACCGGAAACGGTCCTGGGCTGAGCAGCGCCAGTTGATGGCCACTGCGCAGGGCAGCTTGCGCAAAACTGGCCAGCTCTTCACGCGCTATCGCATCCACGTCAAGCGGCTGGCGGGCTTCGGCCAATTCGGTGCGGCTAGCCCGGGCCAGTGCCAGCAGGTCATTGAGCACTTGGCCAGCGCGAAGCGCGTCGCGCTCGAGCTGGTCCAGAACCGCCATGCGGTGCTGCTCCGGCAACGCCTGCTGCAACGCGCGCGCTTGCAGCGTGACCGAAGCCAGCGGTGTGCGCAGTTCATGCGCAAACTCATTGGCAAGGTCTCTTTCCCGGGACACTGCGGCATGGTACCGGCCTGCCAGCGTGTTGATGGAATTGACCACAGTTTGAAACTCAGCCTGCTGGTAAGTGTTGCGCAGTGGCGATGCCTGCCGGATATCCAGCGCATCGACATCGTGCGCCAGCCGGTAGAGCGGGCGCAGCCCCCGATGAATGGCCAGGCCCAAAGCCAGCGCCACTACCGGTAGCAGCCAGAAACCCGGCTCGGTGACCTGTTCGGCAATATCCTGCGCCAGATCGTCGCGCTCGCTCACGCTGAGCAGCACCGCAACCTTGCGCTCATGGCGCGGCCCGTCCCAGCGCGAAAAAGCGCGCCAGGCCACCGGCGGGTTGCCGAGCTGCAGGGTTTCAAAGCCTTCGCTCTGACTGAACGGCACAGGGGCGGCTTCGCCGGAGCGCATCAGAACCCGGCCGCTTGCATCCCAGACCACCAGGCTCATCGAACGCTGGTAGTCGTGGCTTTTCAGATCAGCCATTTCGGGCAGAGCCGCAACGCTGCCGCGACTGGCAAAATCACCCGAATAGCCCTCCAGCTGCAAAAGCGCCACGCTCGCCAGGTGGCCATCGGTCAGTTCGTCGGCCTCGTGAATGCCCGTGCGGTAACCCAGGGCCACAAAGCTTGCCCACACCAGCAGCAACGCGCCCAAGGCCCATGCCATCAGGTTTAGCGTCAGTGAGCGCTGGGTCATCATGCGGCGTCCTCGGCGACAAAATAGCCTACGCCGCGCAGGGTTCGTATCGCGCCCTCGCCCAGTTTTTTGCGCAGGTGATGCACATGTACCTCTACGGCGTTGCTGTCAAGCACGTTGTCCCAGTTGTAGAGCCTGGTTTCTATCTGCGCGCGCGACAGCACCCGCGGGCGCACCTCGACCAGGGCCAGCAAGATGCCAAATTCGCGCGATGACAGGTTGACGGGCCTGCCGTGAAGCAACACTGACCGCGTGGCGGGATCGATCTGAATCGGCCCACAAACCAGCAGCGCTTGCGCCCGGCCGACCGAGCGCCTGCGCAGTGCGCGCATGCGCGCGGCCAACTCGTCGGGGTCAAACGGTTTGGTGACGTAATCATCCGCGCCCAGGTCCAGCGTCTGGATACGCGAGCTGACCTGGTCGCGTGCAGTCATGATCAGCACCGGCGTGGCACTGTCTGGCAGGCGTCCGGCGGGCGCCTGCCGCAACCGCTGCAACACTTCTGCGCCGTCGCCGTCGCGCAGACCCAGATCAAGCAAAACCACGTCGAAAGGTTCGGCGCACAAGGCAAGCCACGCTTCGGCCACGCTGGGCATGACATCAACGGCCCAGCCCAGCTGGCGCAAATGAACTTCCAGCCCGGCGGCAATGCCTTCGTCGTCCTCAACCACAAGTACCCGCATCGCCCGATTGTGCTCGACGCCAACGTGGGCATGCAAAGCCCGAGGAGGAGGAGGCTTGCTTTGCAAAGGAACGCCATGAATGCAATGCAATGCAATGCAGCAGTCCGTTAAGGATGCCTTAAGACAACCTGCCGAAGCTGCCCGCATGCAAATCATGACTAACAAGCGGCTGGCGCTGTACACGGCCGCGCTCGGGCTGGCACTGATAGCCTGGGATTTTTCTGGCTTTGACCTTGTTCTCGCGCACCTGTCGGGCAACGCCAATGGTTTTCCACTACGGGAAAACTGGTTTTTGGTGCAAGTGCTGCACGAGGGCGCCCGCCGTGTGGCCTGGCTGCTGGTGCTGGGGCTGTGCCTTTGTGTATGGTGGTGGCCGGGCCAGCGTTGGAGCCACCTGCCCCGTCTACCGTTCAGCCAGCGCCTGCAGCTGGCGGTGACGCCCCTGCTTGCCGCAGCGGTTGTCAGCCTGATCAAATCATTCAGCGCCATCAGTTGCCCATGGAGCCTTGCAGACTTTGGCGGCATCGCGCACTACAGCGCGCACTGGCGTTATCTGCTTCAGCCTGACGGCGGCAGCGGAGGCTGCTTTCCGGCAGGCCATGCCGTCTCGGGCTTTGCCTTCGTTGGCGGGTATTTCGCATGGCGCCGGCATTCCGCCCTTGTGGCCCGCCGCTGGCTGGCGGGTGCCGTGCTGGCAGGCCTTTTCCTTGGAGTGGCTCAGCAGCTGCGCGGCGCGCATTTCATGAGCCACACCTTGTGGTCGGGCTGGATCTGCTGGTGCGTCGCCTGGGCTCTCGACGCGGCCTGGCCCTACTTGTGCCGACTGGCAAGCACCAACAGTGCCGCCGGCGCTGCGCCAGCCACCGGAGAACTCGCGCTGACGCTGGCGGTTGAACATCACACCGTGCGGGCAGTTGCTGGCCTGCACGGTGCGACCTGGTTGCGCCATCCGCTCTGGCTGCTATTGGCAGCTGGCACCTGGATGGCCCTTCCCGCCAATCTTTCCTTGTGGCAGGCGCTGGCCGATATCCTCATACCGGGCAAGGCGGCCTGGGCCTTTGAAACCGGCATGGCGGTGATGATTGCAGCAGCGCTTACCGCTCTGCTCAGTCTTGCCGCCTGGCGCTGGACGCTCAAGCCTGCGTTGATTCTGACCATGTTGATGGCCAGTTGCGGCGCTTACTTCATGACCAGCTACCACGTGGTGATTGATTCGGCCATGCTGGTCAATGCACTGCACACCGACGCACGTGAAGTGCGCGATCTGCTCAGTGCCAGGCTGCTTGGGTTTTTGCTGGTGCTGTGGGTCGTGCCATCAATTGTGGTATGGCGCTGGCCGGTGGTTTACGGCCACTGGATGCGGCGCGCCTGGCAAAATCTGGCGACTTTTGTGGCAGCCGTTGTGGTGGTAGGCATGGCAGTGCTTGCCAGTTTCAACCCGCTGTCGTCAACCATGCGCAACCACCACGAGTTGCGCTACCGGATCAACCCGCTCAATACCATTTATGCGCTGGGCCAACTGGCGGCCGTGCCCTTGCGCCGCAACGAATCGGTGATTGAGCCCCTGGGCCTTGATGCACGCATCGCCATGCCGGCAGCGGGTGCGCGCCCGCCATTGCTAGTGCTGGTGCTGGGTGAAACCGGGCGCAGCGGCAATTTCAGCGTCAACGGATATGCCCGCAGCACGACGCCTGAGCTGGCCCGGCAAGACATTGCCAGCTTCACCAATGCATGGTCTTGCGGCACCAGCACCGCCGCGTCGGTTCCCTGCATGTTTTCAAATTTGGGACGCAGCGGCTATGAGGCCCGCAGCCGCAATACTGAAGGGCTGCTTGACGTGATCCAGCATGCCGGAATGGCCGTGCTGTGGCTTGACAACCAGTCGGGCTGCAAGGGCGTTTGCGACCGGGTGCCCAGCGTCAGCACCGCCAACCTGCAGGATGCCGAGCTGTGCCCCAACGACGAATGCTTTGATGCCATCATGCTCAAGGGCCTGGAGCAGCGCATCGCTTCGCTGCCCGCTGAGCGCCGGGCCAAAGGCGTGGTGCTGGTGTTGCATCAAATGGGCAGCCACGGGCCTGCCTACCATTTGCGCTCACCCCGGGCTTTCAAGCGCTTCATGCCCGAATGCGCCGACAACTACCTGCAAAACTGCAGCGCGGAAGAGTTGACCAATGCTTATGACAACACCGTGGCGTACACCGACCATGTGTTGGCCTCCGCCATCGACTGGCTCAAGGCGCAGCAGGGCAGCTACGCCCCGGCGCTAATGTTTGTGGCAGACCACGGCGAGTCATTGGGCGAGCACAACCTTTACCTGCATGGGCTTCCGTATCTGATTGCGCCGGACGTTCAAAAACATGTGCCCTGGATCACCTGGTTTTCTGGTGGCTTTACGCGGCAAACCGGTATCAGCAGCGCTTGCTTGCGGGCTCACGCCCACGAGCGGGTCACGCACGACCAGTATTTCCATTCGGTGCTGGGCCTGCTGCAGATCAACAGCGCCAGCTACGATCCCAGGCGAAATGCCTATGCCGCTTGCGCCGTGACGCCGTTGGCGCCGGATGCCGCAGCGCCGGGCTTGTGGGCAAAGTCGGAGCCGGTCGAGCCCGCCAGAGCCGCATCGGTGAAGGCAGCCCGTTCATCATCAGCTCCGCGGCCCCGAGGCTAGCAAGCCCGGCAGGCTCGCGGCCGCAGGCCGGTGACGGCAACAACGGCGCGATAACGGCGCCACAGGGGCTTAGACATGGCGGCCGGATGGCCGCCGGTATTGAACTAGCATGGTGCCAACTGCCACGCCACGATGTCGCCGTCGATACCTCATGTCCGCTCCTGCTCCTAAATCACCCAAGCGTCCCAAGCCTTCTGCACCTTCTCCCGGCACGCCGATCAGGGACTTTAAGGACCTGAAAATTGTCAAGCAGGCGGTTGAACTGCGCGCGCGCCTGGCTGCCGAGCAGGAGGCCGCGCGCAAGGCGGCAGCGGCCAGGGCACGCGAGGAAAAGGAGTTGTTTGTGCGCGCCATCGGCCCGATCAAGCCGCTGCCGCCCAAGCATCTGCCCGGCAGCCGCGTCTATCTTCCGGCGGCGCAACCTGCACCAATTGCCGTGCAGCAGCAACTCGATGAGCAGCGTGTGATGCATGAGGCGCTGTCGGACGAGTTTGATGTGGAAACCTTGCTGGATACCGATGAAGCGCTCAGCTTCAGGCGACCGGGCGTGGGGCCGGAAGTGGTGCGCAAGCTGCGCCGCGGCGGCTGGAGCATCCAGGGCCAGCTGGATCTGCATGGCCTGCGCCGGGAAGCGGCTCGCGACAGCCTGAGCCAGTTCGTCAAGGATGCGCACAAGGCGGGCTGGCGCTGCGTGCGGGTGGTGCATGGCAAGGGCCTGGGCTCGCCCGGCAAGACACCCGTGCTCAAAGGCAAGGTGCAGAGCTGGCTGATTCAAAAGCAGGAAGTGATGGCCTTTGTGCAGGCCCGGCCAGCGCAGGGAGGCGCAGGCGCGCTGGTGGTCTTGCTCGCGCAGAGGTGACTGCAGGACCGCATACGGGGTGCGGGTGCTGCGCTCCGCGCAGGCTGTTCAGGCCTATGCACTTGTCGATGCCGCCTGATGGCAAACGTGGACGGTCGACCGGCATGCTGCCAATACCGATTGGCAAGCCAGGGTTCTCCGGTTTATAAGCAAAATAGGGCTTTAGCCCATTAATTACGCCGGGTACAGGCTATCTATTTTGTAGCAAAAACCAGTCGTTATGAAGCTGACCGCGCCAGTCAGTTCAGAGCTCTTTCGGAGCACCAGGGCTGCGCACCAGCCGCCAGGCAAACCAGGTACCCAGCAAGGCGTTGGCCAGGGCGAAGAAACCAACCAGCAGCACACCCAGTGTATTGAGCGGCCTGTTCTGCACCAGCCATACCAGTGCCATCGACAGCAGATTGAGCGCCATCATCATCCAGAAAAGTGGATTGCGCGGCTGAAAAAGGCGTGAGAGCTTCATAAGGCGGTATTTTGCATGGCGCACAGGCGGTTGTTGGCGCAAGGCATGCAACTCGAAAAGCGGCTTCCATGAGGATAGTTCGCGAAAAATGGTACCCCAGGCTGGTTTGCAGCACGCGCTCCTTTCACCGCCCCTTTCGCCGCCCTGCTCCTACGCTTCGCTGCGGTTGCGCATCCAGTCAGCCGTCTGGAAAAACGAAGCGTTCAAACGAATGCGCAAGGCGTCGTCCACACTGGTTTCCAGCATTGCCTGGTTCATGCACGCCAGCCACTGGTCACGCTCTGCGACGCCGATCGAGCCGCCACCGGTCTGCTGCGGCATGTGCCGCATGCGCAGCCGGGGGTGGCCAAAGCGGTCGGTGTAGTGCTGGGGTCCACCGAGCCAGCCGCACAGAAACCAGAAGAGGCGTTGGCGTGCGTTGTCAAGCGTCGAGCCATGCGCCGCGCGTAGCAGCGCATAAGCAGGCTCCAGATCCATCAGGTCGTAGAAACGCTCTACCAGTGCCTGGACGCGGGCCTCGCCGCCTATCCAGGCGTAAGGTGTTTCAAACGGTGGATCACCGGGCGGTTTTTCTTCAATCTGCATGGCAATAAATAGGGTGGTCTGATGGTCTGGCGAGCTGGCTAGAAAGGAGAAAGACGCAATATCGGTTGGGCTGACGCGCCCTGCTACTGGGCCTTGCGCAGCGTCTCGACCACCGGGGTATTGAGCACCGCGCGCAAACCCCACCAGCCGGCCGCAAGTGCGAGCAAGGCGCCCGCAAGGCTGCCCAGCACCGGCACCGTCCATGAGCCAGTCCAGTTGAAATCAAACACATAGCGCGCCAGCCCCCAGCCTACGGCCAGCGCGACGATAGACGCCAGAAAGCCTGCCAGCAGGCCGACACCGGCCAGCTCTGCCCGCTGAACCTGCCTGAGCAAGGACGCCCGCGCCCCGACGGCGCGCATGATGGCGAACTCGCGCGCGCGCTCTTCGCGGGTGGCGGTAATGGCCGCAAACAACACCACCAGACCGGCCGCCAGCGTAAAACCAAACAGGAACTCGACCGCGCGTATGACCTGGTCCAGCACCCGCTGAACCTGCGCAAGCGTGCTGCTCATGTCCACATTGGTGATGTTGGGGAAAGCCTTGACCAGTGCATTGTCAAAACTGGGCGGCTTGGGCTGCCCGCTTGCCACTGCGGCAGGCTCGGGCGCGCGGAAAGCACTGATATAGGACACCGGCACATCGGCCAGTTCGGCCACCGGATACATCACAAAAAAGTTGACCCGCATGGAACCCCAGTCGACCTTGCGCAGGCTGGTGATTGTGGCCTCACTGAGCTGCCCACCGATATCAAACCGGAGCGAATCACCCAGCTTCAGGCCCAGCGTTTCTGCCAGACCCACTTCCACGCTGACGGCATCTTTCTCGCCGGGAATCCACTGCCCCGCGACAACCTGGTTGTGCCCAGGCATGGTCAGGTCGTTGGACAGGTTGAACTCGCGGTCGACCAGGCGTTTCGCGCGACCGTCTTCATAATCGCTGGTTGACACCGACTTGTCATTGACCGCCACCAGCCGGCCCCGAATCATAGGGTACCAATCGAATTTACTCACGCCGCCAGCGCGCAGGGCCTTCTGGAAAGCCTCGCTCTGATCGGGCTGCACATTGATGACAAAACGGTTGGGTGCATCAGGCGGCGTAGCCTTGCGCCAGCTGCTGATCAGGTCGGTTCGCAGCAGCACCAGCAGCATGAGCGCCAGCAGGCCAACGGCCAGTGCGCTGGTCTGCACCACGGCGTATACCGGTCGTGCCGACAGTTGCCGGGTGGCCAGCACCAGCCAGCGGGGCGCTGTGGTTTCGTTGACGCTGGCACGCAGCAACTTGACGGCGGCAAAGCTGGCCCCGGCAAACACCAGCACTGCACCTGCAAATCCGCCAACAGCTATCAGGCCGAGCTTCAGGTCGCTACTGGCGGCCACAAGCAAGGCGGCAAAGCCCAGCATGCCCAGGCCGAGAACGGCAATCGATGCCGGCTTGAGGTTGCCCACATCCCGGCGAATTACCCGCAGTGGTGGGACCTGGGCCAGCTGCAGCACGGGCGGCAATCCAAAGGCCATCAGCAAGGTCAGGCCCATGCCCATGCCAAAGGCTACCGGCCATGCAGTAGCGGCAGGCAATGAAGTCTCGACCAGACCGGCCAGCAACAGTACAAAGCCGTAATGCACTGCAAACCCCAGCAGCACGCCGAATGCGCTGGCCACCATGCCGGCAATCACGAACTCGAAGCTGTACGCCAGGGCAATGGTGCGCTGGGGCTGGCCCAGCACCCGCAGCATGGCGCAGTCGTCAAGGTGCTTGGCGGCAAAGCCGCGCGCCACAATCGCCACCGCGACCGCACTCAGCAGTGCGGCCAGCAGCGCCACCAGGTTGAGGAATTTTTCGGCGCGGTCCAGGGTCTGCCGCATCTCCGGGCTGCCCGATTCCAGCGACTCAAGCCTGGCGCCACGCACGCCCGACTGATCAAACGGTTTTTGCAGCTCTTCATTGGCCCATTTCACATAGTCACTGACCGCTTTTTCGTCGCCAGCGACTGCAAACCGGTAATTGGTACGGCTTGCCGGCTGGATAAGGCCGGTGGCGGCGACATCGGACGCATTGACCATGACGCGCGGCGAAAAGCTGATGAAGCCAGCGCCCCGGTCGGGCTCCTGCACGATGATACGGGTGAGCTTGAAGCTGGCATCACCCATCAGCAGCGTCTGCCCCAGCTGGAGGCCGATCGAGTCAAGCAGCGAGGCATCGACCCAGACTGTTCCGGGCGCAGGGATATCGCGGGTATTAACGCCCGGCTCTCCTGCGTTTGTGGCCGTCCTTACACTGCCGCGCAGCGGATAGCCTTCAGGCACGGCCTTGAAGGCGACCAGTTTGCTGGCGCCGCCATCGGCATCGGTGGCGCGGGCCATCGTGGGAAACGTCACGGTCGATGTGGCCTTCAGCCCCAGCGCCTGTGCCTTGGCAATAAAGCTGGCCGGCGTGACGCCATCGCTGCGAATCACCGCATCGCCGCCAAGCAGCTGGCGCGCGTCACGTTCAAGCCCACCCTTGAGCCGGTCGGCAAAGAAACCTACTGCGGTCAAGGCCGCCACTGCCAGCGTGACAGCCACCATCAGCAGCCGAAGCTCTCCAGCGCGCAGGTCGCGCACCAGCGTTCGCCAGCCCAATTTTACGAACAGCAATTTCATGGCTGGACCATACCCGAAAGTGCAGCGCCACCTGCCGCAGCGGGTTTTTGGAGGCCGTCAGGCGGCAGGGCGTATGTCGTCCGGCTTCGTGCCGGCGAGGCCTGGCTCCATCTGCAGCCGCTGGGAATGGCTGTAGCAGATAAACCGCTTGTTGGTCGCGCGGCCTATAGCACATAGCCCGACGAGTTGCGCAACCTCATGCCCCATCTGGGTGATACCGCTGCGCGACACCACGACGGGTACGTTCATCTGGGCTGACTTGATCACCATCTCGCTCGTCAGCCGCCCCGTGGTGTAAAAAACCAGCCCATTTGAGGAGAGATCGGTTGATGGAGAGCCGGGCGCTGTAGAACTGTCTACAGCAGCCGGGACCGCCGAACCTGCTGCGCCGGGCCGCAGGCGCAGCGCTCCCTCGGGGGGCAGCGACCCGCACACTCTGGGAAGCGTGGGGGCCGTATTCATCCACATCCAGCCGGCAATCGTGTCAATCGCGTTATGCCGGCCGACATCTTCTACAAACAGCAGCATGGCCGGCGCCGCGGGCGTGGTGTCGAACAGTGCACAGGCATGCACGGAACCAGCTGACTTGTAAGTGGTTTCCTTGAGCCGAATCGTGTTGACCAGCGAGTACAACTGACCCTGCGTCAGCTTGCCGGAGGGTGGCAGGCTGATTTGCCCGACGTCATCCATCAGCGCGCCAAAGACGCTGCCTTGGCCACAGCCGGTCGTCACGACTTTTCGCGCGGTTTTCTCCTCGATGTCTGCAATGCCATGACGTGTCTTGACCGCTGCCGCACCGACGTCCCAATCGACAGTGATGGATTCGATATCCTGTACCCGTGTCACCAGCCGCTGATTGCGCAGGTAACCCAACACCAGAAGCTCTGGATTTGCCCCCAGCGTCATCAGTGTGACCAGCTCGCGTTTGTCGACATACACCGTCAGTGCACGCTCTGCAGGTATCGACACCTGCTGGGACTCGCCGTGCTCATTGATGGCGTTGATCTCGCAGGTTAGCGGCGCCTGTGCCTGGGTCAGGCGGGGCAACAGCATGGGTTCAAGGTCGATGTCAGGCATGCATGAACGCTACAACAAAAAGGCCAACACCTTGCGGAGCTGGCCTTTTTTCGCGCGGCGTGTGAAACGCCATCACCCTAGGCTACTTTTTGGCCGGATTGGCGACCGCATCCGGTGTCTTGGTGCTGGGCGGGCTTACCGCAGTGGCTGCGGGAGAATGTGCGCCCGACGCTTCAATCGGCTTGGCGTCCGGCGGTACGTACGCGAAAGGCCCCGGCTCGGCGCACGGCGCAGTTGCAGTTGGCGGCTTGGTCTGCCTGCCAGCGCTTTGCGACATCTTGTAGTACGCGGCAGCTACCTTGTCCTGTGATTTGCACAACTGGTAGCCGTCCTGCTTGGCCGTCCACGCCGTCTTGGCTGCTGCTTCTGCGGCTTTTGCCTTGGCTTCATCGCTCACGGGTGGAAGTTTCGCGAATGCCGACGCTGTCAGTCCCATCAAAAGACCGGCCGACAAAATTTGGGAAAACTGGTTCATGAGTGTCTTTCGGTTATGCCTGGACTGGCTGACCTTGCGCCGCAGCTTCGCTGCGGTGTGCAGGAATTCTTCCAGCCTTGATGTCGTCGTACCAGTACTCGTGGTGCTCCTGTGCCCAAGCTTCATCCACGTAGCCATGGCGCATACCGTCATAAGCACCCTCCATGCCCACGGAGCCGAGGTAGGCATGTGCAAGGAACATGGCCAGCATGAACACGCTGGTCAAAGCGTGCACCATATGAGCGATCTGCATCGTCCCACGCTCGTAAATCAGCCCCGGCACGATCTTGTCCATCACAAAGCCTGAAGCGATGATGATGATGCCCAGGAAAAACACCCCGCCCCAGAAAATGATCTTTGAGCCTGGATTGAAACGGTTGCTTGGTGGTGCGTGACCGTCTCCCAGCATGCCGCCACCTTTCAGTATCCACTGCAAGTCACCTTTCTCGGGCCAGTTGTCTTTTAGGAAGGTGAAGAAGACCACCACCAGAGAGACAGCAAACAGGGGACCGGCAAAATTGTGCAAATTTTTCAGGGCATAAGTGAGCCAGCCAAAGAGCGTGCCACCCATGATGGGCAACAGGAAAAACTTGCCGAACGCCATGACGACGCCTGACACACCGAGCACCACAAAAGCAATCGCATTAGCCCAATGTGCTGCGCGTTCAAATGGCGTAAAGCGTTCGATCTTGCGGCCTGTTGCCGGCAGCTTGGTCTTGATAGGACCCTTGGCAAAATAAGCAAAAGCCAATGCCAGCATCACGATCAGCAGCAAGGCGCCGCCGTACGGAATTAGCCAGTTGTTGCGAACCTGCCGCCAGGCCTCGCCTGCGTTGGTCAGGCGCGAACCGGGATACTGCACAAAAGGCTGAATCAGGTTGCCTGCTTCGGGGGCTTCGCTTTTTGGCAGGCTGCTGTAGCCTGTGGCACCCGCGCCCACCTGCCGCCACATCGGCGCATTGTTACCGGGCTGAACCCGCGCACGCTCTCCGTTGCTCTGCTTGAGGTAGCTCGGATCTTCGCTTGCCTCAGGTTTCACCTCAAAAATATTCTGTCCCTGAATGCCAGCCGTGCCAGGCGACGCCGCAGCCGCAGCGGGCTGGCCGCTGACCAGACCCGACGCCTGCGGGCCCTTCACGGCAGGCGCTACTGCAGCACCTGACGGTGCTTGCGCGTGGAGCAATCCGGCAAAACCCAATGCTATAGAAAATATAGCTATATGCGCTTTTCTCATAGGGGCTCCGGGCATTATTTAGCTAAAGGCAGCTTGTTGTATTCGTTCTGGGTGTTCTGCAGCCGCGCCTTGAGCCCTTGCTCCCAGCTTGCCTTGTCGCCAGCCTTCCAGCCGGTGGTCGTATACGGTCCTGTAGCGCCCTGGAAAGCAGGAATATCGCTCTTGTAAGTCTGCATGACCTGAGGCTTGTCGCCGCAAGCGGACAGCACCATGACACCGGAGAGTGCAAAAAACATCAGTGAACGGTTCATGACTTGACTCCTGGTGCTGCCTTGCCAGCCTGCTGGCTGCCATACGCGGTTCCCCAGCCCCAGACCTCGGCACCCTTGCCACGCTGGACAACCCGGGTGCGGAAGATATCTGCAACCACATCGCCGTCGCCGGCCAGCAGAGCCTTGGTAGAGCACATTTCAGCGCAGGCCGGCAGTTTGCCTTCAGCCAGGCGGTTGCGGCCATATTTTTCAAACTCGGCCTGGCTGCCGTTGGCCTCGGGACCACCAGCGCAGAAGGTGCACTTGTCCATCTTGCCGCGCACGCCGAAGGTGCCGGAAGCCGGAAACTGTGGCGCACCGAACGGGCAGGCATATGAGCAGTAACCGCAACCGATGCAGATGTCCTTGTCATGCAGCACCACACCTTCGTCGGTACGGTAAAAGCAGTTGACGGGGCACACTGCCATGCAAGGTGCATCGCTGCAGTGCATGCAGGCTACCGAAATCGATTTTTCACCCGGTACACCGTCATTGAGGGTGACCACGCGGCGGCGATTCACGCCCCAGGGAACTTCATTTTCGTTTTTGCAGGCAGTAACGCAGCCATTGCATTCAATGCAGCGCTCGGCGTCACAGACAAATTTCATGCGTGCCATGTTGAGTCCTTAAGCTTTCTCGACGTTGCAGATCGTCGTCTTGGTTTCCTGCATCATCGTCACGCTGTCATAACCGTATGTTGTGCCGGTGTTGACCGCCTCGCCGCGCACGACGGGGTAGGCGCCTGCTGGGTAATGGGCCAGCATGTCGGCGCCCTGCCACCGGCCAGAGAAGTGAAACGGCAGAAAAACCGTATCGGGTCCAACCCGCTCAGTGACCAATGCCTGCACGTTCATTCGGGCACCGGTGGGGGTACTCACCCACGCGCGCTCACCGTTGCGAATGCCCTTAGCCGCGGCGAGTGAGGGATTGATCTCCACAAACATCTCCTGCTGCAACTCGGCCAGCCAGGGGTTGGATCGGGTTTCTTCGCCGCCGCCCTCGTATTCAACCAGTCGGCCCGATGTCATGATCAGTGGGAACTTCTCATGCACTTTGTCGGCGATGTTTTTGTTCTGAACGGTCTTATACAGCGTGGGCAGGCGCCAGAACGCTTTCTTGTCGTCATGGGTTGGATATTTGGCCATCAGATCCGGACGGGTACCGTAGAGCGGCTCACGATGTTGCGGTATCGCATCGGGAAAGTTCCAGACCACAGCACGGGCCTTGGCGTTACCAAATACATGGCAACCATGGTTTTTCATCACAACCCGGATGATGCCGCCCGACGAGTCCGTCTTCCAGTTCTTACCTTCTGCTGCGGTCTTTTCAGGCTCGGTGAGTTCATCCCACCAACCCAGCTTTTTGACCAGCACGTGGTCAAACTCAGGATAGCCGGTCGTGATGTCAGCCCCCTTTGAGTGCGACCCGTCCTCGGCAAGCAGATTGATGCCGTCCTTGTCAACGCCGAAGTTCGCACGGAAGTTGCCGCCGCCATCCATGACATGCTTGGAGGTGTCGTACAAATTAGATGACCCAGGATGCTTCAGTTCCGGCGTTCCAAAACACGGCCATGGCAAACCAAAATAATCGCCAGTGGTGTCATAGCCGCTCTTGGCATCCTTGCCGCCCTTGGACTTGAGTGTCTTGACGTCAAACAAGTGCATGCTGCGCATGTGCGCCTGCAAACGCTCCGGGCTTTGACCGGTGTAGCCAATGGTCCAAACGCTTTTGTTGATTTCGCGCAGGATATCGTCGGGAACCGGCTCGTCCATCCCCTTGACCTTTTGCATCTTGTAGTTCTTGGACAGTTCCTTGGCGAACCCGAGCTTTTCAGCAAGTTGATGCATGATCATGTGGTCACTGCGGCTTTCCCACAGCGGTTCGATCACTTTTTCTCGCCATTGCAGCGAGCGATTTGATGCAGTTACAGAACCGCTCGTTTCGAATTGCGTGGCTGCCGGCAGCAAATAAACAGCACGGTTGGCGTTGAGGTCTTCGGCCTTTCCGGGCATGGCCGCCATGGCAGCAGTAGCAGATGGATAGGGATCGATGACTACCAGCAGATCCAGCTTGTCCATCGCACGCTTCATTTCCAGTCCGCGCGTTTGCGAATTGGGCGCATGGCCCCAAAAAACCACACCACGCAAATTGGCGTCTTGGTCGATGAATTCGTTTTTTTCCATCACGCCGTCGATCCAGCGCGATACGGTGATACCGGGCTTGCCCATCATGGCCGGTGACGCGTAACGGCCCTTGATCCACTCGAAGTCCACACCCCAGGTATTGGCAAAGTGCTTCCATGAGCCTTCTGCCAGCCCGTAGTAGCCGGGCAGCGAATCGGGATTGGGGCCAACGTCGGTAGCGCCTTGCACGTTATCGTGACCGCGGAAAATATTGGTACCGCCACCGGAGATGCCAACATTGCCCAAGGCCAACTGAAGAATGCACGAGGCACGAACCATGGCGTTGCCGATGGAGTGCTGGGTCTGTCCCATGCACCAGACGATGGTTGATGGCCGGTTCTTGGCCATCATCTCCGCAGCCATGTAAACACGAGCTTCCGGTACGCCACAAGCCTCTTCGACCTTGTCTGGCGTCCATTTGGCCATCACATCGGCCTTGACCTTGTCCATGCCATACACACGGTCATTGATGTACTTGGTATCTTCCCAGCCGTTCTTGAAGATGTGGTACAGCATGCCAAACAGGAATGGAATGTCCGAGCCCGAGCGTATCCGGATGTACTCGTCGGCCTTCGCTGCTGTGCGCGTGAAACGTGGGTCAACCACAACCATCTTGCAGCCCTTTTCCTTGGCGTGCAGCATGTGCAGCATGCTGACAGGATGGGCTTCTGCAGCGTTCGAGCCGATGTACAACGCGCACTTACTGTTCTGCATGTCGTTGTACGAATTGGTCATGGCGCCATAGCCCCATGTATTGGCAACGCCCGCGACGGTGGTCGAGTGGCAGATCCGCGCCTGGTGATCGCAGTTGTTGCTACCCCAGAAACTCATCCACTTGCGCAGCAAATAGGCTTGTTCGTTGTTGTGCTTGGACGAGCCGATTACATAAAGGGAATCCGCGCCACTTTCCTTGCGCAGCGCCAGCATCTTGGCCGAGATTTCATTGAGCGCTACGTCCCATGTGATGCGCTCGTACTTGCCGTTGACCAGCTTCATCGGATAACGCAGTCGGTACTCGCCATGGCCATGCTCGCGAAGCGCGGCACCCTTGGCGCAATGTGCACCCAGGTTGATCGGAGAATCGAAGACCGGCTCCTGGCGAACCCAAACACCATTTTCGACCACTGCGTCGACAGCGCAACCTACCGAGCAGTGCGTGCAAACGGTTCGCTTGACTTCAATCTTTCCGCTGCCGTCCGGAGCAGCGCCAGAAGTGGCAGCGCCGGCCTTTTTGACCAGCGTCAACTGGGTAGCTGCGAGGCCAACGCCGACGCCAAGGCCGGAGCGCCGCAAAAACGATCGCCGGTCCATCGTGGGCAGCGCGCCAGAAAGCCCCCTCGAGAGGCTGTGCACGAAACGGGATGAACTTCCACGATTGGCGGAATCAAGATGAATGGCGTGGGATTTTTTCGTGAGAAGCATCGTGCTCTCCGTATAAATTGAAACCGGAATAGAAAATTAAACGCGAGTTGTTTTGTAGTAATGCTTGACGTGTTCCGACAAAACATATCCACCACCTTTTTCAGGGGCGGGCCGTGCCTCCGGAACCGCAGCCTCTGCAGCCACTTGACTGCTGATACGGGGCAGTGCGACCACCGCAGCCGCCGCGGCACCTGTCGCGACGGTACCGAAAAAGAAGCCCCTGCGTGAGGGCTTGGGCTGATGATCCTGCATAAGATGACCTCCAATAAATGCTTGCTGGCTATGTAACCGTTTGCATGTGCTTGTACTGTAAGACAGAGCGCCATGCACCACAATAGTTAACGCGGCTGAACCGCCGAGCCCTAGGGAAAACGATAAGTAGACTTATGGTTATTGCGCCAATGATGGCAGGTACGTAGACCGATCAAAAATTGTGCCGCGATAGCACTTGTTCGGCACTATGCCAGCATGTCAAAGCCTTGTGCCTCGACACTGACAAAAGCCTGGGTTAATGCGGCAAGCGCTGCATAAAAGCGCGCCTTCGGATGAGCTGCCAGTGACTCGCACATGCGGGGCAGCCAGGTCTGCACATGACGCCCGAAGAACTCTCGCTGGCGCGTCAAATTCGACACCGCAGCATCGTCACCGGCGATAAGGTAGCGCATGACCTCAAGCACATAAGCTGCATGGTCCTCGGTTTCTGGCAGCGATTCGTCGCGCGTCAGCCCCAGTGCTGCAATGTCCGTTCGCAGCAAGGCCAGTGGTTTTTCGTTCAAGAAGCCACTCAGGTAATGTGACCCGAACAGATAGACCTCGGGCTTGCCGACGCCACCGAACAGTGCGTCATATTCCGCGCAGATATCGGCCAGCGTTTTGCCGCGCGCCGCCGCTACCAGCTCAGTCCAGGAATCCTCCAGAACCGCACCTGGCGCCGGCGCCTGGGTGGCTGCCACTTTCAGTCCCTGGTAGAGCTCGTCGGAGGGAGCCGAATAAAATAAAGCCGACAGCAGGCCATAGAGTTCGGCGCGCGCGGTTTCTTCGTCAAGCGAGGACGCTGCCAGGTCAGTTTGAATCATTGTTTTTCCGTTCCGAACGCGGCTAGCGAATGTCGGTTATGAGAAGTTCGTTGCTGGCCGAATACAGGTCAATCACTCGGCAGTCCCCGCACATCTTCAGTCGATCCGCCGCACTGCCCTGAAACATGCTGTGGCCTGCGAGTTTGCCGAGCATGGACTCGATGCCTTTCAAGGTGCCAAAAGGTTTGCTGCAGCGAACGCAGTGGTAGGGCGCGCTCTCGTTGAGGATGCGTGCCTCCTTGCGCTGCGGTGACAACAGAAGCCGGGACTGCAGGGTAATGGCGTCTTCCGGGCAGGTGGTGGCGCATAGGCCGCACTGCACGCAGTTTTTCTCGATGAACTTAAGCTGTGGGCGGTCCGGGTTGTCTTGCAGGGCACTGGCCGGACAGGCGCTAACGCAACTCAGGCACAGCGTGCAAGCATCCTTGTTGACCAGCAGGCTGCCGAAAGGCGAGCCAGCGCCCGGCAACTCAATGGCCTCTGGCAGTGGCGCTGGCGCACTGCTTGTCAAATGGTCCAGCGCCATGTCGAGCGTGCTGCGTTTTTCTTGGGCAACAGCAAAGCGCGCGGAAGCAGCAGGCACAGACGTGCGCCCCTTGCTCAATGCCTGAAGGCTTTGGTCGAGTTCCTCGACGGCCGCATCGCCCTGCCCCGGGCGAAAACGGACCAGATGAAAGTGAACCCCCTGGTAACCCAGACCAGTCATGATGGACTGCGCAATTGCCATTTGTGCGTTCAGGCCTGCAACGTAATCGGGCGCATCCTCATCTGTGACCAATACTGCAACCCGCGCCGCGCCAAACGCGACGGCCGACAGCCACAGATCGATGCCCACGCTGGCGGTATGCCACAGCGCCAGCGGAATCATCTGCGCCGGCACGCCACGAATCTGTTTTTTCAGGCTGGCGCCACGGCCCAACGCATCTACTGCGGCCTGGCCCTTGACTTGGCTGTGCAGCAGCAAGGTGGCAGCCGTGCCGCCCGCCTTTGCATAGCTTGACAACAAGGTCTTCAGCCGCAGTCCCTGCTCGCTGGCGCGCGGGTATGCATATGTCAGCGCACCGGTCGGGCAAACCGTCGTGCACGCGCCGCAGCCTACACACAGATTGGGATTGACGACGATTTGCTGGCGGCTTTTCTCGCTGCTGATGGCCGCGGCAGAGCAGATATCAACACAAGCCGTGCAACCCACGGTTTCATTGCGGCTGTGCGCGCAAAGCTTTTGCTTGTAATTGAAGAATTTTGGTTTCTCGAACTCGCCAACCATGTCGCGCAACCGGACCACTGTGGCAAGCAGGCCGGGCGATGCCAGCCCTTGCCGGGCATCCACCGCAAAGTAGCCTTGCGGCGGTGCATGCAGCATGATCAGCGGTACAGCACCCAAATCAAGCACAAGGTCGAACTTCTCGCTGAGCGCCTGCGCGGGACGGTTGAAGTCAATTGCGCCTGCGACCCTGCACACCGCCACGCAGTCACGGTGCGACGTACATTTGGTGCTGTCCACCTGATAGCTGAGGTCGATGGCGTTCTCGGGGCAAGCGGCAACACAGGCATTGCAACGGGTGCACAGGTCCAGATCAACCGGATTGGTTTTGCTCCATGTCGCCTCAAAGGCACCCAACCAGCCCTTAACCCCCAGGCCGCTACCGCTGATGACAGGGTATTTGCGCTCCTGGAAGGGCTGGTCGTGTGCCGCGGCTGTTACTCCCTGCGCAAAAATCGTCACATCCATCGTGTCGGCCAGCAGTGCCGACACCTGTTCTGCCTGGTTGAGCGGTCCGACCACCAGCACCCTGCCAGCGCTCCTGTAGGTGACGGTGGCAACCGGCTCGGCATCGGGAAGATGAGCCAGCGACAGAAGTGCTGCCATCTTGGGCATGGCTGATGAGGCATCCTTGCTCCAGCCGCCGGTCTCCCGGATGTTGACGAAACGGATGACCGACTGGGCACCTTCAGTCTGTTGTGCGATTTCTGTAAAAAGGCGTTTTTCCTGGGTGCAGGCGACGATGACATCATCTGCTGATTTGATGGCTTTTTGAAATTCGCCGGCCTCCCGCCGGCATAACGCCGAGTGCAGCGTTAACGGTTCATTCAGCGCTGCGCCCAGCTTTTGGGCCTGGAGCGGCATCGTCTGGTTGCAGTCGCAGATCAGTGTTGGCATGGTCTTGGTGGCTGGCGCCAGAGCCAGGTGGTGAGGGCAGTGGCTCTGGCTGGCTATTTAGGGAGGAAATCGGCGAAGCGCCGTCCGTTGATGGGGCAATACGCGCACCGTCGGTTCTGGTTGAATGTGCCACGGTTTGTACCTCGTCGTTATTCGCATTTTCCCGCGGCACCTGAGGGATTTCCGGGTTTTCCGTGTCTTTGTCCTCACCAAACAGATTCAGAAATTTTGCACCCACCATTTGCCTCAGCATGGATTCGGGAATCGGATCGGATTTCGAGTAATCGTCGATGTAGATATCCAGGCCGTCCATGATGTTGTAGTGCGGGTCTGAGAACAGCTTTTTCATGGCCGCATTCCTGACGCCGGGCTCCACCCTGCTGGTCATGAAGGGTTTGAAATCCGAATCGCTGGTGAGCAGGCGGGCATCCTCGAGCGTCAGTCGCGGCGCAGCACCTTCGACATTCCTGGCTGCTGTCGGCACCGGTTCCCGGGTGGTATCGACAAGCACCTGGGCTGCCGGCTTGTCGGAAACAACAGGCCTGTCGGGTGGCACTGCCTGCGCGGGAGCAGGATCGGCGGGTAGCTTGCCCTTCAACACCTCGGCCTTGCGCTGCGACCAGCGACCCAGAAAACCTTTGCGCTCTTCAGCCATGGTCTTGTCCGCCCCTGCTCTTGTCGGTGCTGACGCGCGCGGGATTGCCAAACCGGTCCTGCAGCGGTTTGAAGCTCTGCGGGCGTTGCCGTCGCTTGGCTTCCAGCACATGATGCTGGTCTACAAATTGCTGCATCCAATCGACAACCGATGCCGGGGCCGGAACTTGCTCCACCGTCTCCTGCGCATCCAGCCAGCGGCCCGCGTCGTGATAACTCACGGTCACAGTCTGCGGCACGGCCAGCATCTCGCCAGCACGGCTTGCGTCTTCCTGTAGCCGCCAGACCACCCAGAAACAAGGTTGTGGCGTGGTGAGGTTCAGGTAGTAGCCCTCGGCGTCGCCCAAAAAAAGTTCGACATCAAACGCCGGGTAAAGCCAGCGTTCATGCTGCCCGTCCTTGACCAGCAGGCGCGGTTGCATGCCGAAACCTTCCTCATGCGGGACGACATCCGCCAGTTCCCAGCGCCAGGGTTGCCAGGTATTTGCAATCGTCACACGCCGCATGATGACGGCCACCCGCATGCAAGGCCGACGCAGTGCGGCGTCAGTATCCGGCGAACGCATCACAAAATCAGACATCCGGGCAGTGTACGGCGACAGCGGTGAGCAGGTCCTGCATCCGGCACATGAAAACCCCGAGATCAGACAGGGCTTGTCGCCGGCCCGCCATAGCCGGAAACCACAGCCGCCTGGCCGCCGCGCCTGACAGCCACTGCACAGTACTTGAACTCCGGAATCTTTCCGAAAGGGTCGAGCGCGGCATTGGTCATGAGGTTTGCCGCCGCCTCGTAATAGGCAAAGGGGATGAAGACAGCGCCCTGCGGGGTGCCGTCATCACGCCGCACATGGATGCCCACGCGTCCACGGCGCGATTCGACCGTGATGACATCACCCGGCGCAAGCCCCATGGCGGCAAGGTCTGCCCCGCACATGGACGCAGTCGCCATCGGCTCGATCGCATCGAGGACCGTTGCCCGCCGCGTCATGCTGCCGGTATGCCAGTGCTCCAGCTGGCGGCCGGTGATCAGCACAAACGGATAGTCGGCATCAGGTCTCTCGTTGGCCGGAATGATGTCGGCAGGCACCAGGTGCACACGGCCATCGTTCGTTGCAAAGCGCTCGATGAACACGGTTGGCGCACCAGGGTCCTCGGCGCTCAGGCACGGATAGGTAACGCTGGATTCGCGCTGTAGCCGCTCCCAGGTGATGCCGGCAATCGAGGCATGCATGGCCTGCCTCATCTCGTCATAGACCGCCGCAACCCCGTGGTGCTCGCCCGGGTAGTCCCACACCAGGCCCAGCCGGGCAGCCAGTTGCTGAAGAATCCACAGGTCCGCGCGCGCGTCGCCGGGCGCGTCAATCGCCTGCTTGCCCAGTTGCACCATGCGGTCGGTATTGCTGACGGTGCCGGTTTTCTCGGGCCAGGCAGTCGCAGGCAACACCACATCGGCCAGCCAGGCGGTTTCGGTCATGAAGATATCCTGCACGACCAGATGCTCCAGACTGGCCAGCGCATGCCGTGCATGGTTCAGGTCAGGGTCGCTCATGGCCGGGTTTTCGCCCATCACGTACATGCCGCGTATCTTGTGCGGGTCGCTGTCATCAGCCAGCGCCTTGTGCATGATCTCGACCACGGTATAGCCGGGCTTCTCATCCAGTTTGGTGTCCCAGAAGCTTTCGAACCACTGATGCGCAGCCGCATTGTCGACCCGCTGGTAATTCGGAAACATCATCGGAATCAGCCCGGCGTCGCTGGCGCCCTGCACATTGTTCTGGCCGCGCAGCGGATGCAGGCCGGAGCCCGGTTTGCCAATCTGGCCGGTGACCGTCACCAGTGCGATCAGGCAGCGTGCGTTGTCAGTGCCGTGCACATGCTGGCTGATGCCCATGCCCCACAAAATCATCGCGCCTTTGGCGCTGGCAAAAGCACGGGCGACCTCACGCAGGGTATCGGCGGGTATGCCGCAGATGGGCGCCATCGCCTCGGGGCTATAGGCCTTGACATTCTGGCGCAGCGCCTCGAAGTTGCTGGCCCGGTCGCGAATGAATGCATGGTCCGACAGGCCCTCCTCGATCACCGTGTGGATCAGCGCGTTGAGCATGGCCACATCGGTATCAGCCTTGAACTGCAGCGTTCGCCAGGCATGCTTGCCAATATCGGTGACGCGCGGGTCGGCCAGCACGATCTTCGCGCCTCGCTTGGCCGCATTCTTCATCCAGGTGGCGGCCACCGGATGGTTGGCTGTCGGGTTCGAGCCGATGACGAAGATCAGGTCAGAGTGCTCGACATCATTGACCTGGTTGCTCACCGCGCCGGAGCCCACGCCTTCCAGCAGGGCCGCTACGCTGGACGCATGGCAAAGACGGGTGCAGTGATCGACGTTGTTGCTGCCGAAACCGGTGCGCACCAGTTTTTGAAACAGATAGGCTTCCTCGTTGCTGCCTTTGGCAGACCCGAAACCAGCGAGCGATTTTTTGCCTTTGGTGTCGCGGAGCTTGCTGAGCGCTTTTCCGCTGACCTCAAGCGCTTCTTCCCAGCTGGCCTCACGAAACACGGCGGACCAGTCAGCAGTGTCCCGGTTCAGCGACTCCAGTGCCTGCGGATCTTTGGCCACGCCAGCCTTGCGAATCAGCGGCCTGGTCAAGCGCTGCGGGCTGTGGGCGTAGTCAAAACCGAAACGGCCCTTGACGCACAGCCGGCTGTGATTGGCGGGCCCGTCGCGGCCGTCCACGCTCACGATGGCGTTGTCCTTGACGTTGTAGGTCAGCAGGCAGCCAACGCCGCAAAACGGGCATACCGAATCCACTTTCTTGTCAACCGCCTGGCTGCCGATCTGAGTTTTCGGCATCAGGGCGCCGGTCGGACAGGCCTGCACGCATTCGCCGCAGGCCACGCAGGTACTGTCGCCCATGGGGTCTGCCAGATCGAACACGATCTCGCTGTGGTTGCCGCGCAAGGCATAGCCGATCACATCATTGACCTGCTCTTCCCGGCATGCCCGTACGCAGCGGTTGCACTGGATGCAGGCGTCCAGGTTGACCGCCATGGCCGGATGCGAAACATCGGCGGCGGGCTGCTCACGCCGCAGCGCCTTCAGTTCGGGACGCACGGTGACGTCCATGCGTGCGGCCCAGGCGCTCAGTTCACCATGCTGGCCCACCGGAGCCGTGGGTGCCGCGTCGCTTTCGCCATCTGTCCATTTGTAGCCGGTATCCGGCATGTCAGACAGCAGCATCTCGAGCACCATCTTCTGGCTCTTCAGCGCGCGCGGGCTGGTGGCCGAAACCTCCATGCCTGCTGTGACATTGCGGCAGCAGCTGGGGGCAAGCACCCTTTCGCCCTTGACCTCGACCACGCATGAGCGGCAGTTGCCATCCGCACGCATGCCGTCCTTGTAGCAAAGGCGGGGAATATCCACGCCATGGCGCTCGGCAGCCTTGAGGATGCTCTCGCCATCAAAAGCAGTTGCATCCCGGCCGTCGAGCTTGAACGCTAGAGTTTGCGGCAGCACTTCAACGGGTTGGGTGGGTGCGTTCATAGCGGGTCTTCCTGGGGCGAATGTTCGGTCACGGCGGGCTCGCCGGGTGGCGGCAAGCTTCCTTTCCAGGGCGGCTCACCCACCTCGTGCGAAAAATACTTCTGGATGCTCCGAATCGGGTTCGGCGCAGCCTGACCGAGGCCGCAAATGGATGCGTCGCCCATGACTTCAGCCAGGTCCTCCAGCAGTTCGGCGTCCCACACCCCGGCCTGCATCAGTGCCGATGCTTTCGCGGTGCCTACCCGGCATGGCGTGCACTGCCCGCAGCTTTCATGCTGGAAAAAGCGCATCACATTGCGTGCTGCGTCGCTCGCCTTGTCCCGATGGCCCAGCACGATAACGGCGGCAGAGCCGATGAAGCAGCCGTAGGGCTGCAACGTGTCGAAGTCAAGCGGGATATTGTTCAGGCTCGCCGGCAAAATTCCGCCCGATGCGCCACCGGGCAAGTAGGCATACAGCTCGTGGCCTTCAGCCATGCCGCCGCAATACTCGTCGATCAGTTCCTGCAGGGTGATGCCCGCTGGCGCCAACTTGACGCCGGGTTGCCGGACCCGCCCGCTGACACTGAAACTGCGCAGGCCCTTGCGGCCTTGGCGGCCAAAGCCGCCGAACCAATCGGGGCCTTTTTCAACAATGTCGCGCACCCAGTAAAGGGTTTCAAAATTGTGCTCCAGCGTAGGCCGCCCGAACAGGCCGACCTGCGCGATATAGGGCGGACGCATGCGGGGCTCGCCGCGCTTGCCTTCAATGCTTTCAATCATGGCGGACTCTTCGCCGCAGATGTACGCGCCACCCCCGCGGCGCAGCTCTATCAGCGGCAAGGGGCATGGCGGGTCGGCGCGCAGGCGGCCCAGTTCAAGCTCCAGCACTTCACGGCAGCCGTGGTATTCGTCCCGCAGGTAGATGTAGCAGCTGGCAGTGCCCACCACCTGCGCGGCCACCAGCAAGCCTTCCAGAAATCGGTGCGGATCACGCTCCAGGTAGGTGCGGTCCTTGAAAGTGCCGGGCTCCCCTTCGTCGATGTTCACAGCCATGAGGCGCGGCGCGGGCTGATCGCGCACGATGCGCCATTTGCGCCCTGCCGGAAAGCCTGCGCCGCCCAGTCCGCGCAAGCCGGAATTTTCCATCGCCTCAAGAACCTGTTCGCCGCTTTCCTCCCCGTTGACGAGCGCAGCCGCCAGACGGTAGCCGCCTGCTGCGCGGTACATGGCATACGTTGTGTAGCCAGGCGTCATGCCGCCAGCTTCCTGCGGTATGCTTTTCTCGGCAAAGTCTGATGCTACGAAATTAATAGCTGAAACCCCTCGTACTTCATGGTCTATAGCACTATTTACCACTGAAACAATGCTTTCCGATGTGGCAAAGGGCACCGGGCACTGGTGCACCACGGCTGCCGGTGCCTGCTCACAGCGGCCAATGCAGGGCGCTGCTATCACACGCACATCCTGCGTACCCAACAGCGCAGGCAGCCTGGCCAACAAATCCTTGGCGCCGGCCAGCTCGCAGGCCAGGCCGTCGCACACCCGCACGGTCAGGCCAGGCGCCCGGGCATCGCCCCTGAGCACCTCAAAGTGATGGTAGAAAGTCGCGACCTCATAGACCTCGGCCATCGGGATATTCATCACCTTTCCCAATGCCACCAGGTGGCGCTCGTGCAGGCCGCGCCAGGCGTCGTTGAGCTTGTGCAGATGCTCGATCAGCAGGTCACGCCGATGTCCGCCAGTTGGAGCCTTCCCCAGCAATGCCTCGACTTCCGACAGCGATACGTCATCAGCCTGCCGTCCCTTGAGCTTGCTCTTCTGGCGGATGCGCTCGCGCAGCTGCTCTGCGGTTCCGAGGGCAACAGCCTTCACTTGAGGGGGAGCGACGGGATGATTCATGAGGCTTTCTTAAGAGGTCATGGCCAGATTAACCGGCCGCTGAGCACGCAGGCCGTCACGGGGGGACGGCCTGCTGGTTTGCATCAGGCCGCAGAAGTGTCGGGCGCAGGCCGTAGGCCGTCCAATTGAATCGAAACATACCGCGATTCAAAAACTAAATCTGCGTGTTAGTACGTAGAGCTTCGTGCGGATCGCTTGCAAAGCAATAAAAAAGACGTAAAGGATAGGAATGTTCTTTAAGCCATTGCCCGCTCTACTTAATTGCCATTTTATTTGTAGCATCTGCGATCATCGTCGCGTCTGGCAGGCTCGAAACCGGCTGTCAGTCATTCGGTGAGTCGGTCCGCAAGGCGCATGCCGGGCAGGTGCAGGCATGCCACCCGCCGGCAACGGTGACTAGGCCGCCAGCAGGCCGCTGTGCGCGGCCGCATGCCGCAGCCAGGCCGCATCCTGCGCCAGCGTCATCGCAGCGTCCAGGGTGCGCGATGTGCGATCGCCCGCCTGGATCATGAAGCCTATGGCGGTCCGCACCTCCGGCCCGCTAAGCGGCAGGGCTTCCAGTTCACGGTAGCCGCGCACCGCACCAATCAGCGCGCCAGGCAGCACGCTGCAGACTTCGCCCACCACCACGCTCAGGGCCAGCGTCAGGATCGAGTTGGTTTCTATGGCGGGCTTGACGCTGGCGCCGGCCATCTCGAATGCCGCGTCAATGATGGCGCGGTTGTGCATCTCAGGGGTGAGCAGACACAGCGGAAGCACGCTTGCTTCCAGCCAGGACATCTTCGGCCCTATCTGCATTTGCTCCGAGTGAATCTGTCCGGCCCGCCGCACCAGAAAATAATGTTCGGTGTACTGCGCCACATGCCGAAGGCGCCGGCCGTGCCGTGCCATGCGCTCGGTGTAGCCCAGCCCCATATCGAGCGACAGGTTGTCCAGTCCGTTTTCAAGCTCCGAAGAACTCATCGACAACACCACGGGTGCGATGCCCGGATGCCGCGCCTGCAGCATGGCCGAAAACCGCGCCGCAATCGGCATCGCCGTGGGAACAGCGCCAATGCTCAAGGACCCCCGGGGCTTGCCAGCCACGCTGTTCAGGTCTTGCTGCAGCAGTTCACGCTCATGCAGCATGCGTTGCGCGCTGGCCAGAACTCGTTCGCCCTCGGCGGTGAAGCCGCCAAACGAGCGGCCTCGTTTGACGATGGCGGTACCGAACTCTTCTTCCAGCGCACGCAGGGCATTCGACAACGCCGGCTGGGTGATGTGGCAGGCCTGCGCCGCCCGGCCGAAATGCCGGTGCTCGTCCAGGGCGGCCAGGTAACGCAGAGAGGCCAGCAGGTTCATGGCATGGTGCCTGTTGCGTTATCGGCAAGCCGCGATCAGGTGTCCTTGGAGATCTTGATCGTTGGGAACTTGGCAGAAAAGTCCTTGGACTTGGCCGCCACGGTGATCGCCACTTTGCGCGCCACCGTTTTGTAAATGGCGGCAACGTCGCCGTCAGGATCGGCCACCACCGTCGGGCGGCCGTTGTCTGCCTGCAGGCGAATCTGCATGTCGAGCGGCAAGGCGCCCAGGTAATCCATGTTGTAGTCAACAGCCATTTTTTTGCCGCCGCCTTCGCCAAAAATGTGCTCGGCATGGCCGCACTGGCTGCAGATGTGCACAGCCATGTTCTCCACGATGCCCAGGATGGGAACACCCACTTTTTCGAACATCTTGATGCCCTTTTTCGCATCGAGCAGGGCAATGTCCTGCGGCGTGGTGACGATCACCGCTCCGGTCATCGGCACCCGCTGGCTCAGGGTCAGCTGGATGTCGCCAGTGCCGGGCGGCATGTCGACGATGAGGTAGTCCAGATCCTTCCAGTTGGTCTGGCGCAGCAGTTGCTCCAGCGCCTGCGTGGCCATCGGGCCGCGCCAGATCATGGCTTCATCCTGCGCCACCAGAAAACCGATGGACATCACCTGGATGCCATAGTTTTCCATCGGCTCCATGTTCTTGCCGTCCACGCTTTCGGGCCGGCCTTCGATGCCCATCATCATCGGCTGGCTGGGGCCGTAAATGTCGGCATCAAGCAGGCCGACACTGGCGCCTTCAGCGGCCAGCGCCAGCGCCAGGTTGACGGCAGTGGTGCTTTTACCCACGCCGCCCTTGCCCGAAGCAACCGCAATGATGTTTTTCACATTGGGCAGCAGTTGCACGCCGCGCTGCACGCTGTGGCTGGCGATTTTCACGCTTACGTTGACGGATACGTTCTCGACACCGGCAACGCTTTTGGCGGCGGCAATCAGGCTTTTGCGAAAACCGGGAATCTGGCTTTTTGCCGGATAGCCCAGTTCCACATCAAAAGCCAGGTCACTGTCGGTGATCTGCAGGTTTTTGACCGCCTTGGCAGTCACAAAGTCTTTGCCGGTATTGGGATCGATAACGGTCTGCAAGGCGTTCATTACCGCCTGTTGGTCAATAGCCATCTCAAAAGTCTCCGGGGGGTTGTTTTGTGCTTGATCTGATCTGCCCTTGCCTGGCGTCGCCGCCGGCTGGCGTGGCCTGAAGTCTAACGCTGCGCGTTCAAATCCGGCTGCAGCGGGGATATGCAGACGCAGGATGCGCACCACTTAAAATCGCGGGTTAGCTACTTTGCAACCGCAAGCTCTATTTATGTCACCTCGCCGCCTCTTCGTCACCACCGCCCTGCCGTATGCCAACGGCAACTTCCACATCGGGCACATCATGGAATACATCCAGGCCGACATCTGGGTGCGCTACCAGCGGATGCAGGGCCATGAAGTCAATTTCGTCGGCGCAGACGACACCCACGGCGCGCCCATCATGATTGCGGCAGAAAAAGCCGGCGTGACGCCGCAGGCATTTGTGGCCAACATTGCGGCTGGCCGCAAGCCCTACCTTGACGGCTTTCATATTGCCTTTGACAACTGGCATTCGACCGATGCGCCGGAAAACCATGCGCTGGCCCGGCAGATTTACCTCGACCTGAAGGCAGCCGGCCTCATCGCCACCAAGACGATCGAGCAGTTTTTTGATGCCGAGAAAAACATGTTTTTGCCCGACCGCTTCATCAAGGGCGAGTGCCCGCGCTGCCATAGCAAGGACCAGTACGGCGACAACTGCGAGGTTTGTGGCGCGGTGTATGCGCCTACCGACCTGATCAACCCGTACTCGGCACTGTCGGGCGCCAAGCCGGTCCTAAAAAGCTCGGAGCACTTCTTTTTCAGCCTGTCAGACCCGCGCTGCGTGGCGTTTCTGGAAGATTGGACGCAGGGCGTTGATGCCAGCGGCCGTTCGCGCCTGCAGCCCGAGGTGGCCAACAAGGTCCGGGAATGGTTCAGCGTACGGACGAATCAGGATGGCAGCACATCCGAGGGCCTGGGCGATTGGGACATTTCCCGCGATGCGCCCTACTTCGGCATCGAGATTCCCGACGCGCCCGGCAAGTATTTTTATGTGTGGCTCGACGCACCGGTGGGCTATCTGGCATCGCTGAAAAACCTGCTCGACCGGCGCGGGCAGGATTTCGATGCCTACATGGCCGACCCGGCACTGGAGCAGTACCACTTCATCGGCAAGGACATCGTGACCTTTCACACCCTGTTCTGGCCCGCGATGCTCAAGTTCAGCGGGCGCAAAACGCCAGACAGCATCTTTGTGCACGGCTTCCTTACCGTGAACAACGGCGAAAAAATGAGCAAAAGCCGCGGCACCGGACTGGACCCGCTCAAGTATCTGAGCCTGGGCATGAACCCGGAATGGCTGCGCTACTACCTGGCTGCCAAGCTCAATGCGAAGAATGAGGACATTGATTTCAATGCCGATGACTTCATGGCGCGCGTCAATTCCGACCTGATCGGCAAGTACATCAACATCGCCAGCCGCGCGGCCGGGTTTGTGGCCAAACGCTTCGGCGGAAAACTGGGCGCGGTGTCGGCCGACGGTGCGGCGCTGCTGGGAAGCTTGCGCTCACAGGCCGATGCCATCGCTGCGCTGTATGACAGCCGTGATCTGGCCAAGGCCCTGAAAGAAACCATGCTGTTGACCGACCGCGTGAACGCCTATGTCGATCAGAACAAGCCCTGGGAGCTGGCCAAACAGGCTGGCATGGACGCCCGGCTGCAGGATGTGTGCACGGTGTGCATCGAGGCGTTCCGCCTGCTGACGATTTACCTCAAACCGGTGTTGCCGGGATTGGCGGGCCAGGTCGAAGCGTTCCTCAAGACTGCGCCGCTGGCCTTTGGCGATGCCGCCACCGCATTGGGTGAAGGTCACCAGATCGGCGACTACAAGCACCTGATGCAGCGCGTGACGCCCGAGCAGCTTGATGCTCTTTTTGAGGCGCCAGCCCAGGCAGAACAAGCCTTGGTAGCTCCTGAAACCTTAGCACCTGGCGGCGAGGCGATTGCGCCCACGATCTCGATTGACGACTTCGCCAAGGTTGATTTGCGCATTGCAAGAATCGTTCATTGCGAAGCGGTCGAAGGCTCGACCAAGCTGCTGCGCCTGACGCTGGATGTGGGCGAAGGAAAGACACGCAATGTTTTCAGCGGCATCGCCAGCGTCTACCGCCCTGAAGACCTCATCGGCAAGCACACCGTGATGGTGGCCAATCTGGCGCCGCGCAAGATGAAGTTTGGCATCAGCGAAGGCATGGTGCTGGCTGCCAGCCACGCCGACGAGAAGGCGCAACCAGGCATATACGTGCTGGAGCCGGTAGCCGGTGCCACGCCGGGCCTGCGGATTCACTGAGCCGGCACCTGAGAGAGTTTTCCAACATGACCTTCCCATTAGCTTTACGTCAGCACTCCAAGGCGCTGCTGCTTGCCGGCTTGCTGGCCGTGTCCAGCCTGCAGGGTTGCGCGGTGGTGACGGTTGCCAGCACGGTGACGTCGGTGGCGGTGGGCACGGCCGGGCTGGCGGCCAGCGCAGTGATTGGCACGGCGCGCATCGCCGGCTCGGCAGTTGGCGCGGCTGCAGATGCGGTGCTGCCAGCCGCTGAACAGTAGGGCCTAAAAAGCACGAGCTGTGAAGCAGGCCGGCGCCGCCATCATGGCTGGCCAAGCCCTGCAGCGTCGATTCCGTCCCCTGTAGCGCAGCCTGCCCCGGTCATTGCATGGCCGGTGGCAGAAAGACCACTGCAAGCCGCTCGCGATGGAAAACGCCGGGACACGGGCGCACAATCAAAACCATGCACCTGCCCTTTCAATTTGCCCGGTTTCGCCCCCGGCTGCTGTCGGCCATGGCGGGCTACCGCCGCGAGCTTTTTTTCAAGGACGCCGGTGCCGGCCTGACCGTGGGCATTGTTGCGCTGCCGCTGGCCATGGCCTTTGCGATTGCCAGTGGCCTGAAGCCGGAAGCCGGCATCTGGACCGCCATCATTGCCGGGGCGCTGATCTCGGGCCTGGGCGGCTCGGCCGTACAGATCGGCGGGCCGGCCGGTGCCTTCATCGTGATTGTTTACGGCATCGTCGAACGCTACGGCCTGGCGAACCTGCTGATTTCAACAGCATGCGCGGGCGTGCTGCTTTTTCTGCTGGGTTTCTTCAAGCTGGGTACGCTGGTGCGCTATGTGCCGGTCAGCATCGTGGTGGGTTTTACCAACGGCATTGCGGTACTGATAGCGCTGTCGCAGGTCAAGGATCTGCTGGGTTTGGTCGTGCCCAAGATGCCGGCGGATTTTTTCTCCCAGATCAAGGTGATTGCAGGTCATATTGAGGGCGTGAACTTTCACGCACTGGCGCTCGGGCTGGTCTGCCTGTCAGGTCTTTTCATCTGGCCACGGCTTTTTTCCGTCAAAGAGCGTGACGCCAGCGGCTTGCCAGCCCGCCTGCTCAAGATGATTCACGCGGTGGAAGGCCTGCATCTCATGCGCGCCACCCGCAAGGCCTCCCGCATGCCCGGGCCTATCGTGGCGCTGGTGACGCTTACCGCCGCGTCATACGTTTTGCAGTTGCCGGTCGAAACGATAGGCTCGCGCTTTGGGGGCATTCCGCGCGCCCTGCCAGCGTTTGACCTGCCCGATTTCTCATGGGAAACGGTGCGCCTGCTAATTGCGCCGACCATCACCATTGCGTTGCTCGGCGCCATCGAATCGCTGCTCTGCGCCCGTGTGGCGGACCAGATTTCCGGCCTGCGCCGGCATGACCCGAACCAGGAACTGATGGCGCAGGGCATTGCCAACTTTGTGGTGCCGTTTTTCGGCGGCATGCCAGCCACCGGTACCATTGCCCGCACCGTGACCAATGTGCGGTCCGGCGCGACCACGCCGGTGTCTGGACTGGTGCATGCGCTGACGCTGGTGGTGGTGGTGCTGGTGGCCGCGCCCCTGGCGGTGCATGTGCCGCTGGCCGTGCTGGCGGGCATCCTGCTGTATGTAGCCTGGAACATGGGCGAGTGGCGCGAGTTTGCGCATATCAGCCGCGCCACCAGCCACTACAGCCTGATCATGCTGGGCACCTTTTTGCTGACGGTTATTTTTGACCTGACCGTGGCGCTGCAGGTGGGCCTGATCCTGGCATGCGTGCTGTTTGCCCGGCGCATGAGCACCCTGTTTCAGGTGGTCGAGGTCTCGCACACGCCTGATTCGGCCAGCTTTCAGCTGTATGGCTCGCTCTTTTTTGGCGCGGTGGGCAAGATCGATCCCATCCTCACCATGGTGGAAAGCGCGCCCCAGGGCCTGGCGGTGCGGCTGGATGTGCAGTCGCTGCAGTCGCTCGACACCTCGGGCCTGGATGTGCTGGACCAGTTGCAAAAGGCCATCGTGCTGCGTGGCGGCAAACTGGTGCTAGCCGGGCTCAATGCGCAGCCCAAACGGGTGATGGAGCGCGCCGGGTTTCTGGAAAAGGTAGAGCTTGTCTGACGCAGCCGCTTGGTCGCACCGACTGAAACCATTATTTTGCTTCTATATTCATAGCATATACCCCATATGAATACTGGGCCGCAGACCTAAAAAGCGCAATAAGCGGCTTTTGAGGCAAGCACCGACAGGCTACGTTGGCAACAACGTGTTGACATGGCCGAAAGCAAAAGCGTGCAAGTCGAGGAGGTTGCGTCAGCCCTCTGGGGCAAAGCCAGCCGTCAGCCTCGCGTTGGCGTTGGCGTTGGCGTTGTGGCGGGCGCCATACCTGTCAAGCGGTGGTACTTCTGCCACAGGGTTTCCTTGCTCTCCACCTGCTGCGGATTGACCGGAATGCACGCCACCGGGCAGACCTGTACACACTGCGGCTCGTCAAAATGCCCGACGCATTCGGTGCATTTTTTCGGGTCAATCTCGTAGATCTCAACGCCCAGATAAATCGCCTGGTTCGGGCATTCGGGCTCGCACACATCGCAGTTGATGCATTCGTCAGTGATCATCAAGGCCATGGTCAGCCACCTCTCACGCCAGAAACATGGGCAGACGACAGTGCCGCCAGAACACCGGCGCTTGCCATCTGGCTCACATCGCCTTTCAATTTGCTGATCTCGCGCACCAGCGTGCTGCTGATGCACTGCAGCTGCGCATCGGGCAGCAAAAACACGGTTTCGACCTCTGGCCGCAGCTTGCGGTTCATCGCACCCATTTGCGCCTCATAGTCAAAATCAGTCAGGTTGCGGATACCGCGCACCACGGCACTGGCGCCGTGCACCTTGCAAAAGTCCATGATCAGTCCGTCGAACGGCAAGACCGACACGTTTGCCATACGTTGAGTGGCAGCCCGCACAAGCGACACGCGGGCTTCAAGGCTAAACAGTGTTTTTTTATGGTGCGCGGCAGCTACCGCAACAATCACCCTGTCAAAAAGCCCCGCGGCGCGGCGCACCACATCTTCATGCCCCAGCGTGACAGGATCGAAAGTGCCGGAGTAGACGGCGGTGCGAGGATGGCTTGACATCAGCTGATTATCCCGCGCCCGGCATTACCGGCTGCATCAAAAGGCTGATCGGCGATCAGGCAGCGTCAGCCAGGTCAGGCGCAGCGGTGGCACGGGTCCCGTCCGCACGCTCCAGCAGGTGAAAGTGCACTGCACCGGCCCTGTCCGACTTGCGCACCTGCAGGCCGAACTCCAGCAGTTCGGCGTCAGCCCAGGGTTTGGGTGCCTCCAGGTAAACCAGCCCAGTGGGATGAATCGCCTGGGCTGCGGCTTTCAGCGCCGGGGCGTACAGCGCGCTGTCAAAAGGCGGGTCGATAAACACCAGTTGCAGGCTGTCAGCCGGCAAGCGACGCAGCAGGCTGACGCCGTCGCTGCGCTCGATGCGCACCATGGTGGCTTTCAGCTTGACTTGCAGGGCTTTGAGCTTGTCAACCAGCAGCGGGTCCTGCTCGCCCAGGATGACATCGGCCGCCCCACGGGACGCGGCTTCAAATCCCAGCACGCCGGTGCCGGCAAACACATCCGCGCAGCGCCAGCCGGTCAAGTCCTGGCCCAGCCAGTTGAAAAGCGTTTCGCGCACCCGGTCAGGGGTAGGACGCAGGCCGGGGCGGTCGGCCACCGGCAACTTGCTGCGCTTGTACTGGCCGCCAATAATGCGTACCTCACCGGGCGGCACCGACTTGCGTGCCACCACCTTGCCGGGCTTGTTGCCGGCCCGGCTGCCCGGCTTGGCGCCAGAACGTGCGTCCTGGGTGGGAACTGGCCGTTTGGCCGCTGCGGTGTATTTCATGGAGTACTGCCCAAAATGACCGTAACCATACTCGAAGGCCGCAGCTTTCTGGCAAACGCTGCCTTCACGTCCGACACCGTGATCCGGTCAACCTGTTGCGTCCAGGTGTCCAGGTAGTCCAGCGGCAGGTCATTCCAGGCGATGTTTGAGATATTGCCGAGCAACTTGCGGTTGCTGTCGATGAGCAGCGCAAAGCCGCCGATCAGGTTGTCCTTGGCCGCCTGCAATTCACCGGTTGTAGGGCCTTCGGCAACAAAATCACGTACCACCTTCTGGGTCACGTCCAGCGCCTGCCGGGCCTGATCGGGCCGCGTCTGCAGGCTCACGGTGAAGGCGCCCGCATGCAGCCCTGGCGAAAAGCTGCTGCTGACGCCATAGGTCAGGCCGCGTTTTTCACGCACCTCGTTCGTCAACCGCGACACGAAGCCGCCGCCGCCCAGCACATAGTTGCCCACCAGCAGCGCAAAAAAATCAGGATCAGCGCGCTTGTAGCCTGGCTGACCCATCAGCACCTGCGCCTGGGCGGAAGCGAATGGAATCAGCTGCTCGCTGGCCTGGCGCAAGGGCGCCACGTCCGGCACAGGCACTGGTGCGGGCAGGCTGGCGCAAGGCGTTTGTGGCAAGCGCGCCAGCAGGCGGCTGGCCAGCGCATCGGCCTGCGCGCGTGTCACGGCGCCAACCATGCTGATGCGCGCGCGGCATGCCACTACGCCGGCCGCATGAAACGCCTGCATGTCGGCCGTGCTGATGCGCGCGACCGACGCCTCGGTCATCTGATAGCCATAGGGATGGTCGCCGTACACCGCCTTTGAATAGGCGCGGCCGGCCACACTGGCAGGCCGGGTGTAGGACTCCCGCAATCCGGCCACGATTTTTTGCTGGTCACGCCGCCACACATGCTCCGGAAAGGACGGCTCGCCGATATGCCGGGCCGCCAGTGCCGTCGCCTTGTCGAGCAGACCAGGCTCGGTCAGCGTGCGCAGCGAAAAACTCATGCGGTCTGCGCCGGCGCTGCTGCCAAACTGCGCACCCAGGTCCGCCCAGGCTTCGCCCAGTGCGTTTTCGTCCAGCGCGGGCTGGCCATCACGCGCTGCAACGCCTGAGGTGATGAGCGATGCGGTGGCGCTGGCAAGACCGGCTTTCTCGGCCGGGTCACGCCGGCCGCCGGCATCAAAATCAATCTGCACATCCAGCATGGCGATCGACGGGCTTTCGACCAGATACACCCGCGCGCCGTTGGGCTGCACCCAGTGCTGAATCGGTATGGCAGCCCAGGAATAAGGGCAAAAGAGAGCACTAGCCCACAAGACAAGAGGGCGTATAGCTATTTTTTTGGTAGCAATTTTCATCGGGATCATGGCCGGTTGCTGCTGTCGACAATCAAGACACGTGGGATCAATGCCGGGGTGTGGCAGTGCCACTGGCGGGCCTGCCGCGGGGCTTGCGGTCAGGGTCGGCCGGCTGCGGCAACAAGGTGGCGGTGGTCATCTGGTCTTCGCCAAAATAGCGCGCGGCGACCGACTGCACCTCGGCGCTGCTAATCGTGCGCAACTGCGCAATCAGCCGGGTGCCGGCGTCCAGCGGCAAGCCGGTGACCCAGTTCGACCCCAACTCCCGCGCCTGGTTGAAGATGCCGTCAAGCTTGTAGGTTTCGCCGGCGGCCCATTGCGTTTTCACGCGGTTGAGTTCTGCATCGCTCACGCCTTCTCGGGCGATTTTCGCAACTTCGGCCAGCAAACCGGCTGACAGATCAGCACTGGTCTTCCCCTCCGCCGGCACGCCGCTCAGCATGAATATCTGCGGGCCGCGCCCCATCAGCCCGTTGGACGAACCGGCACTGTCGGCGACCCGGGGTTTGCCTTCCTGGCCCTGCTCCAGCGCGCGCTGCAGGCGGGCGCCGTTGTAGCCATCAAGTACCGCCGACAGTACGGTGAGCGCCAGCGCATCGCGACCGGGCGATGCCGCCAGCGCAGCAACTGCCATACCCGCAGCCGGCGCGGGCGGCAAATCGGCAGCCTCCACCTTTGGCACCTTGAAGGCCATCGCCACATACGACTGGCTGGCGACCGCCTTGAAGTCCATGCGGCGCGGGCCGGATTGCTCGGGTTCCAGCCGCGGCTTGCGGGCTGGCACCGGCCGGGCGGCAATGGCGCCGTAGTATTTCTCGGCCAGGCGGCGTACCTCGGCCACCTTGACATCGCCGGCAATCACTACGGCGGCATTGGCCGGCACGTACCAGCGGCGGTAAAACTCGCGCGCATCGTCCGGTGTCATGGCGTCCAGGTCGCTCATCCAGCCGACGATGGGCCGGCGGTACGGCGAGGCGGTGAACATCAGCGCATTGGCCAGTTCGAACATCTGCGCACGCGGCGACTCTTCGGTGCGCAGGCGGCGTTCCTCCTTCACCACCTCAATCTCGCGCTTGAACTCTTCGTCGGGCCATTGGTTGTTGGCAAAGCGGTCCGCCTCCAGTCGCATCACTTCTTCCAGGCGCGCAGCCGGAAGCTGCTGGTGGTAGCCCGTGGCGTCCCTGCTGGTGAAGGCGTTCTCGCGTCCGCCCAGCGCTGCCACCCGCCGCGAGAACTCGCCCGCCCTGACTTCTGCCGTGCCCTTGAACAGCATGTGTTCGAGCACATGAGCCACGCCCGACGTGCCGTCCACCTCGTCCATCGAGCCGACGCGCACCCACAGCATGTGCGCCACGGTAGGCGCCCGGTTGTCAGGCTTGACGATCACCGTCATGCCGTTGCGCAGGGTGAACTGCTCGACAGGCGGGGGCACGGGCGCTGTCGTGGAAGGGATGCTGCCCTGCGCCTGCGAAACCGGTTGCGATAACGCAGGATTTGATGCCAGTGCGCCCGGCAACAGCAGAAAGCATGAGGCGGCGCGAAAAATAGGGTTCATAGATCGAAGGTTGGGATGACGAGACCGAATGAGCGGCTACCAGCATGACTACCTTGCGCTGGCGGACAGGCTTGTGGGCAGCGTTTCATAGAATGATGCGATTCAAAAGCAGAGCCAATGTTCAGTTTCTTCAAGAAAATACTCAAATCCGGTGCGCCACCACCTCCCGTGGCAGACCCCTTGCTGCCGGCCGCGCCACCCCAGCCGCCCTTGCCTGCGCCGGAGCCCGTACCAGCACCGGCACCAACGTTTCCACTGGCGCCAGCGTCAACGCTACCGTTGCCCCCTGCGGCCGCAGAGCCGCTGCCGGAACCCGCCCGCGCATCAGATGCCGCTCGGCCGGCTCCTGCCAGCGGCGTGAGTGCCACCCCTGCCGCACCGATGCCGGGCGGCTTCGGCGCTTCCGGCAAAAGCATGATCGGCAGCGCGCTGGTCACGCCTATCGACATCTCCAAGATTCCGGCGATAGCGCCCGAACGCGAGCGCTGGTTTGCCAAGCTCACATCGGGCCTGAAGAAAACCGGCTCCAGCATATCCGCGGTGTTCACCGGCACCGAAGTGGACGACGCCTTGTTCGAAGACCTGGAGTCGGCACTGCTGATGGCTGATACCGGCATGAAGGCCACCACCTATCTGCTGGACGAGGTCAAGCGCAAGGTCAGGGACAGCGGCGTCACCAATCCGCAGGCAGTTCGCAATATTTTGACCGAAGCACTGGCCCAGCTGCTCCGGCCGCTGGAGAAAGCCCTGGTGATCGGCGAGTTTCAACCCACCGTCATCATGGTGGCGGGGGTCAATGGCGCGGGCAAAACCACCTCCATCGGCAAGTTGACGCGGCATCTGGCCAATGAGGGCGCGTCGGTGCTACTGGCCGCGGCAGACACTTTTCGGGCCGCGGCGCGCGAGCAGCTCAGCATCTGGGCAGACCGCAACACGGTGGAAATCATCAGCCAGGAAGGGGGCGACCCCGCCGCCGTGAGCTTCGATGCAGTCACCGCCGGCAAGGCGCGCGGCAAAGACGTGGTGCTGGTCGACACGGCCGGCCGGCTGCCTACCCAGCTGCACCTGATGGAGGAGTTGAAAAAAATCAAGCGCGTGGTGCAGAAGGCGGATATCACGGCGCCACATGAGGTGCTACTGGTCATCGATGGCAACACCGGGCAGAACGCGCTGTCGCAGGTGAAGTCATTTGACGATGCGCTGCAACTGACTGGCCTGATCGTGACTAAGCTCGATGGCACGGCCAAGGGCGGCGTGTTGGCGGCGATAGCACTCTGGTCGCGCGAGCGCAGCCAGGACAAGCCGGACCTCAAACCGGTGCCGGTCTACTTCATCGGGGTGGGCGAAAAACTGGAGGACCTGGAAACCTTCGACGCGCGCGAATTTGCACTGGCGCTCCTGTCATAGCCTCATGTTTTTTCGGAACTATTTCCGGTCTTGGCGACTCTTTTAGAAAAAGCTGCCCGTCCATCGGTGCTGGGCGTGAAATACCTGATGCGATAGCGCCACGAAGCTCTTGTTTAAGTACCGTGGGGGTTTTACAGTTAGTGAATACGCACTTCGATTTTCCTAGCCCAGTTGCTGACAGTACCTGTGCCCGTGTAAGCAACAAGCGTGCGTCTGAAGCCAGCTAACGAAAGCATGCGATGCCTACTGCAACCGCCTACACCATTCCCACCCAAAGCCGCCGGGTTGACCAGCTGCTGGACCACTACGGCGAAAGCCATCAGAACCCGCACAATGAGCTGATCCACTTTGTGGCGATTCCGCTCATCATGGTCAGCCTGGTGGGCATGATGTTTGCGCTGCATCCCTATGTGGCCTATGCCTTTGTGGCAGCCAGCATGATGTATTACGCGCGGCTGTCGCTGGTTTTCTTGTTGACCATGGTGGTATGGAGCGTGCTGATGTTCGCTGTCATTCTGGCGCTCGGCCCGCTGGTGCTGATGGTCAGCGTGGCGGTCTTTGTCGGCGCCTGGGTCATGCAGTTCATCGGCCACAAGATCGAAGGCAAGAAGCCCTCGTTTTTTGAAGACCTCCAGTACCTGTGGGTGGGCCCGCTTTTTGTAGTGTCCCGACTCTTTGTGAAGCTCGGTATACGCTGGTAATCTTTAAGCCTGCTGCCGCGGCACTTGCAATCTGCAGGATTCGGCCTGATCTTGTTATTTTGACACCCTTGAAGGAATGACTTTGCCCGGAAAGATCCTGAGGTTTTTCGTGAAACTGGTGTTTGCCATTTCCGCCGTGATCGTTGGCTTTGGTCTGCTGATGCTGGCGATGGTGGTGCTGGCGCTGTCGTGGCTTCGGGCACTGGTCACAGGTCGCAAACCGGCGCATGCATGGATCTTTGGCCGGTTCCAGGGCTTTCCGGCCACGGGCTCATGGCCGGGCACACCCGCGGTACGGCCAGCTGCAGGCTCTGCACAGGGCGAGATTGTGGACGTGGAGATGCGGGAAGTGCCAGATGCTCGCAACGAGCGGCGCCTGCCTTGACGAACAGCACATCAACCACTTAGGTGGTCTTCCGGGGTATGACGGCCACGCTGAAAGGCCTGCCGGCAGCTGGCGACACTTTGCTACCGGTTGTAACGCAGGGCTCTATTCCCAGCATGCCGGTTGGTTTGACAGTCAAGCAGTAGCTGGACGGCTGCTTGGCTGATCTGGCTGCTGCGGTTTCGGATCGTCCCGCTGACCGCTGGTCTCTTCCTCGCTACCAGCTTCCCCGAACACGCTGTTTGACAGGCACCGACGCGGGTAGCGGGGCGACTCTCCGAGTCGGCCGAAGAAGTACCAGCTACGCCCAGCGTCCCGCAGAAAGCCGATGCGCCAATAATTTCAACTGATGCCGCCACCATCAATCCGAAAAAAATGCTTGGTTTTTCGTTTTCGTATACGATATATCGGATGCGAACGAGAATTCCATGCTTCCCTGGCTGATCGCAACCGACCCCAACCTGCTGAGCGGCGTGCGCGACACCTCGCTGGCCAAGCTGGTGCGTGACGACATGCTCGGCATGATTCTGAAAGGTGTTCTGGTCCCTGGCCAGCGCATCAATGAGCCCGATGTGGCCAGCCGGCTGCAGGTATCCCGCGTGCCGGTACGTGAAGCACTGCGTGAGCTTGAAAGCTCCGGTCTGGTGGTTTCGCGCAAGCACTCCGGCGTTTTTGTTCGCCAACTCGATGCGGCGGAAATTCTGGACCTGTACCAGCTGCGCGGCCTGCTGGACGGCTTTGCAGGACGCTGTGCGGCGCAGTTGCAGGGCCAGTCGCGACAAGCGCTGCTCGACACGCTGGAGGCCTCGGCGGCCGCCATGATAGAAGCCGCTGCCCGGCACGATGTGCAGCATTACTACGCGGAAAACCTGCACTTTCACTGGGCCATTGTGGAGGCCACCGGCAACCGACAGCTGATCGACACCTACCGCGGGATCGTGCAGAAACTGCATATCTCGCGGCTCAAGAATCTGTCGCAAGACATCGGGATGCAGGCATCGATTGCCGAGCATGTGGAGATCATGGCGGCGGTACGTGATGCCAATGACGCCCGCTGCGAGGCGCTGATGTCGCGCCATGTTGCAGGCGCTTTCATACGGCTGCGCGATGCTGCCGCTGGCGCAGACCCGGCCTCGGCGGCGGCATCTGTCGGCGTGCGGAACGGTGCAACGCCGGGCATCGACGTGCTCGAATAAGCCACGCGCTGAACCCGCCACGCATCGCGACGGTCTTGAACCACTACAGATCACCACAGCTGACCGTCCACAACCAACCATAACCACCGCTCATCAACGCCGGAGACAAGCATGAAACGACGCACCCTGCTGCAGGCATCGCCTGCGCTGATTTACGCACCCAGCCTTGCGTTTGCGCAGGTGGCCTACCCGTCCAAGCCGATTCGCTACATCGTGCCGGTCTCCGCCGGCGGTGGCAGCGACATGGTGGGGCGAACCGTCACTGAGCGCTGGGGCGCGCTGCTGAAGCAAAGCTTTATCGTGGACAACCAGGGCGGCGGCGGCGGTGTGATTGCCAGCCAGGCCACGGCCCGTGCAGCACCCGATGGCTACACGCTGATGCAGGGCTATGTCGCCACCCACGGCACCAGCCCGGCAACGCGGCGCCTGCCTTATGACGCGGTCAAGGACTTCACGCCGATTGCGATGATTGGCGCCACGCCCAATGTGCTGGTGGTCAACACTGCCTTACCGGTGACCAATGTGAAGGAATTTATCGAGTACCTGCGCAAGAACCCGGGCAAGGTCAGCTATGGTTCGGCCGGTCAGGGCTCGCTCACGCACCTGACGATGGAGCTCTTCAAGCAGCAGGTGAACTCTTTCATGGTGCACATCCCCTACCGCGGGGTGGCGCCTGCTTTCAACGACCTGATCGGAGGGCAGACCCAGGCGATGTTTCCAGGCCTTGCCGCAGCCGTGCCGCATATCCGCTCGGGCCGGGTCAGGCCGCTGGCCGTTACCGGCCTCACGCGGCATCCGCAGTACAAGGACTTGCCAACGCTGGACGAATCGGGCTTCAAGGGGTTTGATGCGCAGCAGTGGTACGGCGTTGTCGGCCCTGCCGGCATGCCCCCGGCCATCGTCAGGCAACTCAACGAAACGCTGGCGACGGTGCTGAAAGCGCCAGACCTGCGCGAGAAGCTGTCGGTGGAGGCCATCGAGCCGCTGGTGATGTCGCCGGAGCAGTTCGCTGCCTTCATCAAGACCGACATCGAGCGCTGGACCAAGCTGGCCAAGGACAGAAAGATCGAGTTGGACAGCTGATGCGCACCATGCCTGCTCGTACTCCCATGTCCGACACCTTTCACAAAATAGCCCGATAGCCCAATAGATACAAGGAGTTATAGCTCCTTTACCGATAGCGAACTGGCACTTTTTGTCCGTGTGACGAACGGCTTCCTTTCGCTTTTCATACCTTCATTTCGTATCTTCAACCTGGCAATCCCTTGCCCCAACTACCCTCTGTATGGCCCGTAATACCCAAGTCTTAGCCGACCACAACGCCCCGCCCGTCACCCGCATCCTGGGCGAATTCGTCGCCACCCATCCTGGCTTTCTGGCCGGCGGCTGGAGCGCCGAGGTAGACCATGAAGCGCACCGCACGTTTTCGAACTGGCTGGGCTGCGCAGTAGGCGCCGCCCAGCATGAAGCTGTGGATGCTGCGCTGGCGGCGGTCAGCATGCTGCAGCCTGCCTCTCAGGCCACCGTGCTGGGACGGGCTGAGAGAGTCGACATGGCCAGCGCCGCGCTGCTCAATGGCATCTCGTCGCACACCTTTGACTTTGACGACACCCACCTCAAGACCATCATTCACCCAGCCGGCCCGGTGGCGTCAGCCATCCTGGCACTGGCCGAGCATCTGGGCAGTTCGGGGCGGGAGCTGATCGACGCACTGGTGCTGGGCGTTGATGTGTCATGCCGGGTTGGCAACGCGATGTACCCCGACCACTACGACCGCGGCTGGCACATCACCGGCTCTACCGGCACGCTGGGCGCAGCGGCCGGCTGCGCCAGGCTGCTGAAGCTCGATACAGAAAAAACCACGATGGCCATCGGCATCGCCGCCTCACAGCCGGTCGGCATGCGCGAGCAGTTCGGCACCATGACCAAGCCGATGCACCCCGGCGCTGCTGCCAGAGCAGGACTGATGTCAGCCCTGCTGGCCAGCAAGGGCTACACCGCCAGCCACAAGGCGCTGGAAGCGCCGCGCGGCATGATGCAGACGGTCTCGCTCAAAAACGACTGGAACGAGATCACCCATGAACTGGGCCAGCGCTTCGAGATTTCATTCAACACCTACAAGCCGTTTGCCTGCGGCATCGTGATTCACCCCAGCATCGACGCCTGCGCCCAGCTGCGCGCCCGCTTTGCGCAGGATGGCGTCACGCTGGAGCAGGTTGAGCGCATCGAGCTCAAAGTGCATTCCCTGGTGCTGGAGCTGACCGGCAAGAAAGAGCCGGCCGATGGCCTGCAGGCCAAGTTCAGCGTCTACCACGGCTGCGCCGCAGGCCTTACCTTCGGCTTTGCCGCAGAAGACGAGTTCTCGGACGCCATCGTCAACCGCCCGGATATGGTCGCACTGCGCCGCAAGGTGGTTGCCACGGTTGACGACAGCATCGACGAAGCCAGCGCCGACGTGACTGCCGTTCTGACCGACGGCCGCCGTCTGCATGTGTTCGTCGAGCACGCAATCGGCTCGCTGCAAAACCCGATGTCGGATTCGCAACTGGAGGCGAAATTCCAGGGCATGTCCGACCGCATTCTGGGCGCGGGCAGAACCAGCGAGCTGATCAACGCGTGCTGGGCGATGGGCGGTGCAGGCAGCGTGGCCGCGGTGGTGGGACTTGCCGTACCGGAGCAGGTATGAGCGCGCCGTCCAGCACGGCTCACAGGCCCCGTCCGCAAGTTGTCATCGTTGGCGACGCCGAGCAGGCCTTGCGACGGCTGGGCGACTGGCAGGCCATTGATGCACGGGCTGATGTCAAGGTTCATCATCTGCCGCTGCAGGGCCAGGCGCTGGTCAATGCACTGAAGGACGCCGATGCCATGGTGCTGGTGCGCGACCGTACGCCGTTTGATGCCGCATTGCTGGCCCAATTGCCCAGGCTGCGTTATGTGGTCTTCACCGGCAGCCGCAACTCCACGCTTGACCTTGCCGCGCTAGCAGCCCAAGACATTCCGGTCAGCCATACCGAGTGGGGCCCATCAAAAGACAGCACCTGCGAGATGACCTGGGCGCTGATTCTTGCTGCCACGCGCCAGCTGGAGCCGCACATGGCCAGGCTGCGCGAGGGCCAGTGGCGCGCAGCGGCATCCGAGCCGCTGGCCGGTGTGCTGCACGGCAAGACGTTAGGCTTGATCGGCCTAGGCGAGATTGGCGGCCGGGTGGCCCGCGTCGGCAAGGCGCTGGGCATGAACATCATCACCTGGAGCCCGCGCATGACGCCCGAGCGCGCGGCCGAACACGGCGCGCAGGCGGTGTCGCTTGAAGCGCTCCTGGGCAGCTCGCAGGTGGTCAGCCTGCACCTGGTGCCCACGCCGGCCACACGGCATGTGCTCAATGCCGAACGCCTGGGCCTGATGCAGCCCGGCAGCCTGCTGGTCAATACCTCCCGCTCGGCGCTGATCGACGGTGCGGCACTGGTTGATGCACTCGGCAAAGGACGGCCCGGTTTTGCCGCGCTGGATGTGTTCGATGTGGAGCCGCTGCCGGCCGATGACCCGCTGCGCAGGCTGCCCAATGTGCTGCTCACGCCGCATCTGGGCTTTGTGGTGGAGCCGGTCTACCAGCGCTTTGCGGCCGGCGTCACCGAATGCCTGCAGGCCTGGCTGGACGGGAAACCCCTGGTACGACTGGCATCACCCGCCTGACGGTCAAGTCCAAGAAAAAGGTGAACGCCAAGGTTCGGGCGTGAGTTACCGGCTCTTGGGATAAACGCTTTCTTCCTCAGCCGACGCGGTGCTGACCACCCGCAGGTCGGTGTTGAAAACCACCGTGAAGATCATCGCGGTGTTCGGCGGGTTGAGGTAGCGCCAGTCGTAATGGGTTTGCTGGCTCAGCGCGTAAGGTGTGACCTTCATCGGCTTGCCCAGCATCTTGCGCACCTGCTCCATCGACATGCCGGGCTGCACTGCCTGAAAGTTTTGCGGTGTCAGCACCTGGCGGATGGCGCTCAGCGTGCCGGTCGGGCCAATCGTGATCATGTAATTGGTCATGCCCTGGGTCTGGCGGTTGTACTCGAAGGTTCTTGCGCCCGGTTCGGTAGCAGCCCTTGCGCTGCCGCCAGCCAGCGGAACCGACGCCATGTCTGAAGCGGTCCATATTTTTTCAGGCTCGCCAAAGCGGCTCCTCACGTCGGCTTCGGTCGAGACGCCCTCTTCCAGCTTGTCGATGTTTTGCTGGTCACAGCCGCCCAGGCTGAGAAAAAACGACAGTAATCCCATTAAAGCCAGTGTCTTGATGTGCCGGCTTGCGTTGACAGAACGCGGGCCGGCGGTTTGAAAAAGAGCCTGCATGGCGGTCCCCGGTAAAATCAGTCCACTATACGTTTTACGCCCTACTGGCAGTTTAGAACCATGTCCATTTTTCGCCGCGACGATTACACCTCTGAGGCCACCCAGTTTATTGATGGCCTGAAAGCTGCCAAGCCCAGCCTGGAGGCCGAGCAGCGGGCCGGGCGCGCCATCTGGTGGGACAAGAAGCTCAGCCGTGAAGAGCAGGCCGAGTACGCTGAAGGGCGCGTGGCGCAGCAGCCTTATGTGTATGGCACCAGCGGCCATTCCAACAGCAAGTAAAGCCGTATTTGAAGCCAAATCGGCCTACAGCCCAGCAAGTATACTGGGTCATAGCTATCTTTTGCATAGCGATTTGACGCAGCTGCAATACTGCGCTTTCGCCCGCGACCATGCTTCCCGCCCACAACTCTGCCACGCTTTTGCCACCGGTCTCCGGGCTGGACCTGGCCGTGATGGACGCCGATATGCCGACGGTGATTGACCAGGTGGCGCTGGCGCGGCTGTACGGCGAGCCGCTCTTTGCGATGCCGCGTGACCTGTACATACCGCCGGATGCGCTGCAGGTGTTTCTAGAAGCCTTTGAGGGTCCGCTCGATCTGCTGCTCTACCTCATCCGCAAGCAGAACTTCAACATTCTCGATATCCCGATGGCGGCAGTGACCCGCCAGTACCTCAGCTACGTGGACGAGATTCGCGGCAGCAACCTGGAACTCGCGGCCGAGTACCTGCTGATGGCCGCGATGCTGATTGAGATCAAGTCCCGCATGCTGCTGCCGCCCAAGAAGGTGGCTGAAGGCCAGGAGGCCGAGGACCCTCGGGCCGAGCTGGTGCGCCGGCTGCTGGACTATGAGCAGATCAAGCTGGCTGCGCATCAGCTCAACCAGATGCCGCAACAGGGCCGCGACTTTCTGCGCGCGCAAGTCTATGTGGAGCAAGCCCTTCAGCCAAGGTTTCCCGATGTGTCGGTGGTTGACCTGCAGGACGCCTGGCGCGAGATCGTCAAGCGGGCCAGGCTGGTCCAGCACCACATCATCAGCCGTGAGGAGTTGTCGGTACGCGAGCACATGAGCATCGTGCTGCGCAAGCTGCAGGGGCGCCGCTTCCTGGAGTTTGAAGACCTCTTTGACAGGACGCGCGGCATGCCGGTGCTGGTAGTTACCTTCATTGCCATGCTGGAGCTGTCAAAAGAAGGCCTGCTGGAGGTGACGCAGGCAGAGGCCTTTGCGCCGATTTACGTACGGCTGGCCTATACGCCGGCTTGAGATGGTTCCGCATCGCTTTGCCTGTGCTTGATGTGCTTGCTTTCTTCGCGGAACGCGTCTGGCAGGTCAGTGCACGGTATGGCACAGGTAAGCCTGTCATTTGTCTCTATTGAAAACCCGTGGGCGCCTTGCTGCGTCGCGGTCACACTTGAAAAACCATGAAAATTTATTCTGAACAGACCATCACCGTGCACCCACCGCGCAAGCAGACCGAGCTAATCGCCGGGCACATCCGCTGGAGCGTTGACGCCATCGAAGCCCTGTTGAATCTGCCCTTGCCGGAGCTGATGCACCGTGCACAAACGGTGCACCGGGAAAACTTCGATCCCACATGCATTGAGTTCGCCACGCTGCTGTCAGTGAAGACCGGCGGTTGCGCGGAAGACTGCGGCTATTGCCCACAGGCGGCGCGCTATGACACCGGTATTGAGGCCAGCAGGTTGATGGACGCCTCCGAGGTATTACAGGCTGCGCAACGCGCGCAGGCCGCAGGCGCTACCCGCTTTTGCATGGGCGCCGCCTGGCGCTCCCCCAAGGACCGGGACATCGAAAAAGTGGCCGAACTGGTTCGCACCGTCAAGGCGCTTGGACTGGAGACCTGTGCCACGCTCGGCATGCTAGAGGACGGCCATGCCCAGACGCTGCAAAGCGCGGGGCTGGACTACTACAACCACAACCTGGACAGCGCACCCGATTTCTACGGGGACATCATCACCACACGCGACTACCAGGACCGGCTGGACACCCTCGCCAGAGTGCGCAGCGCTGGCGTCAAGGTTTGCTGCGGCGGCATTGTCGGCATGGGCGAAACCCGTCGCCAGCGGGCGGGCCTGGTGGCGGAGCTGGCCAACCTTTCGCCCTATCCCGAGTCGGTGCCGATCAACAACCTGGTCAAGGTTGAAGGAACGCCGCTGGCAAACCAGCCAGACCTGGACCCTTTTGAATTTGTACGTACCATTGCTGTGGCGCGCATCACCATGCCAACCGCGAAGGTACGTCTGTCGGCGGGCCGCCAGCAAATGGGCGATGGCGTGCAGGCCTTGTGCTTTCTGGCCGGTGCCAATTCGATTTTTTATGGCGACAAGCTGCTGACCACCGGCAACCCGGACACCGAAGCGGACATGAACTTGCTGAAGCGTTTGGGCATGCAGCGCCTGGCGCCTGATGCGCGCTAAGCAATCGGGCCGGATTGTTTAGACTGCCCGCCTACTGAGAATACGCATGACGCCAGACAAACCACCGACTTCCGCCCCGCCTTACGCCGTTGGCGTGGCAGGCCCCTACGGCATGCAACCGCCTGCATCCGCACCATCGGCGCGCAAACCCCTGAGCCTGCCACGCCTGCGCGAGATGCACGGGCAGGGCGAAAAAATCACCATGCTGACCGCTTACGATGCGACCTTTGCCGCGGTGGCCGATGCAGCTGGCGTTGAATGCATCCTGGTGGGCGATTCGCTCGGCATGGTGTGCCAGGGCTTGAGCAGCACCGTCGGCGTGACCCTGGACACCATGCGCTACCACACGGAATGCGTGGCCAATGGACTGCGCCGCTCGCAGGCGGTGGCCTGGCTGATTGGCGATCTGCCATTTGGCACGTACCATGAATCCAGGGAGCAGGCCTTGCGTAGCGCCGTGACGCTGATGCAGGCCGGCGCCCATATGGTCAAGCTGGAAGGTGGTGGCTGGACGGCTGAAGTGGTGCGGTTTCTGGTCGAGCGCGGCATTCCGGTGTGCGCGCACCTGGGCCTGACGCCGCAAACCGTGCATGCGCTGGGAGGCTACCGCGTGCAGGGCCGAAGCGACGAGGCCGCTGCCACGCTCACACGCGAAGCACACGCGCTGCAGGATGCAGGCGCTGCCATGCTGGTGCTGGAGATGGTGCCAGCCGCGCTGGCAGCAAGCCTGACGCAATCCCTCAGCCACTGCGCCACCATTGGCATTGGCGCGGGTAACGGCACGGCTGGGCAGGTGCTGGTATTGCACGACATGCTGGGCATGAACCTGGGCAAGATGCCCAAATTTGTGCGCAACTTCATGGAAGCAAGCCCCAGCGTGAAAGGCGCGATGGAAGCGTATGTGCGCGCAGTCAAGGACGGCAGCTTTCCAGTGAACGCCGCCCATGCCTGGTAGCTGACGCGCGCCGCCTTCGCCAACAGCCCCACAGCGCCGCCCGTGCGCCCAAGAGCCTGCGAAGCGTGTCTTTTGTTTTTACAGTCCCCTTCGTCATCCTGAGGAAACCGCATGCACATCGTCCACACCATCGCCGAGCTGCGCCAGCACCTCAGTGGCTTCAGGCGCCCTGCTTTCGTACCGACCATGGGCAACCTGCACGACGGCCATATCGCGCTGGTCAGGCAGGCCAAGCCGCTGGGCGATGTGACGGTGTCGAGCATTTTTGTGAACCGGCTGCAATTTGCGCCGCATGAAGACTTCGACAGCTATCCGCGCACGCTGGATGCGGACGCCCAGCGCCTGCAAGAAGCGGGTTGCAACGTGCTCTTTGCACCGCGAGAGCGGGAGCTGTACCCCGAACCGCAGACTTACAAGGTGCATCCCGCCACCGACCTTGGCGACATCCTGGAGGGCCATTTCAGGCCGGGCTTCTTCATCGGCGTCAGCACGGTCGTTCTCAAGCTGTTTTCATGCGTCTATGCAGGCATGCCATCCGGTGTGGCGGCCTTCGGCAAGAAAGACTACCAGCAGGTGATGGTGGTTCGCCGCATGGTGGGGCAGTTTGCCTTGCCCATCGAGATACTGGCTGGAGAAACCCAGCGCGCCGACGATGGCCTGGCCTTGTCATCGCGCAATGGGTACCTGAGCGCTGCAGAGCGGATTGAGGCGGTAGAGCTTTCCAGGGCGCTGCGCGCGCTGGGCGACGCCGCCCTGTCGGCCAGCCCCGGCGATCTGCCGGCCCTCGAGGCGCAAGCGATGCAGGCGCTGGCGCGGCGCGGCTGGAAGCCCGACTACCTGACCGTGCGCCGCCGCACCGATCTCCTGCCGCCGGCTGAAACGGTTACGGCGGGTTCGGTTGTGGTGCTGGGCGCAGCCAAGCTGGGCAACACAAGACTGATCGATAACCTGGAGATCTGAACGCGGCGGCACCCCGGCTGCCATGCATGGGCTTGCGGCACAGTCGTCAGCAGGTCAGGCATCCGTCTGACGCCGCAGAGCCGGCAGTCTTTGTACAACCAGGGCTGGCATCAACTCCAGGGAGTTCTTTTATGGCCATTGCCCATGCCGCGTCGGGCCAGTTGATCGACATCACGCCGCTCGGTGACAGGCTGGCACAGGCGCAAAGCCATGCGCTGTGCAAGACCGACGACCTGGAAGTGATGCGCCTGGTGATACCGGCACAAAGAACCGTGCCGCCGCACCATGTCGACGGCGACCTGACGCTGCAGTGCCTCGAGGGAGAAGTCGAGCTTACGACCGATGGCCGCACCTGCCAGGTGGCCGCCGGGCAGATGCTGTGGCTGGCGGGCGGGGTCGAATACAGCATCACCGCGCGGCAAGACGCGTCTTTGCTGGTCACGATTGCCCTCTACCGCCCTAGGGCCTAGACAAGCTGAAGGGCGTGTGAAACTGCGCCTGGCGGTTATTTTAAGGAAAATGCGCCCGAAGTCCAATGAATACAGGAGCTTACAGCTATTATTTCGATAGCGTTCAGTGCGCGATACCTTGACGCTCGCGCGTGGCACCCTGGCCGGCCATCAAGGGTGGCGCGCGCTACCAGCCCGCGCAACCGGACATGCCCTCAGACGGCGGCCAGTCCTTCGGCAACCGGCTCCCGCCCCATCAGCGCAGCGACGGCCTGCCGGGGCTGCAGGGTTCCATCCAGCAACGCTACCACGCTGCGAGCAATCGGCATGTCCACCCCAAGCACAGCGGCGCGGTGCACGACGGTGCGTGCGCAATACACGCCTTCGGCAACATGCCCCAGCGATTCGACGGCTTGCGCCAGCGTCTTGCCCTGCGCCATTGCCAGGCCTACCTGGCGGTTGCGGCTCAAATCGCCAGTGGCGGTCAAGACCAGGTCCCCCAGGCCCGACAGGCCTGTCAGCGTCTCTGCACGGGCGCCCAGCGCGACGCCCAGGCGCGTCATTTCGGCGAGCCCACGGGTGATCAGCGCGGCGCGGGCGTTAAGCCCGAGCTGAAGGCCATCGCACAGGCCGCACGCAATTGCCAGCACATTTTTGACAGCACCGCCGACCTCCACACCCACGATGTCGTCATTGGCGTACACGCGCAGGCTGTTGCCGTGAAATGCCGTGACCAGTGCATGGCGCACTTCGGCATGCTCGCTGGCGGCGACCAATGCCGTCGGCTGGCCCCGCGCCACTTCCTGCGCAAAACTGGGACCGCTGAGCACGCCCGCTCTTAGATTTATAGCTACATGCGCCCGTATTTCATGGGCCAGCAGGCCAAAAGGCTTGTGATCCGTGCTTGTCGACGCACGAGAGACGGAAGAGACCGAGGAATCGGCGCAAGCAAGGGATTCGCCCGCTGGCTGCGCCGCTTCAAACCCCTTGCTGAGCCAGGCCACCGGTGCTTGTGCATGCTGCAGGCTGAGCAGCATGGCGCGAACTGCCGCCATCGGGGTCGCGATGACGATGAGGTCCTGCCCGTCCGTCACGCTCGCCAGCGGTTCGGCCTGCCCACCCCTGAGGCGCAAGGATGGCGGCAATTTCGCGTCCGGAAGATAGCGGGCGTTGACGCGGCTGCCCTGCATGGCAGCGACCATTGCACCGTCGCGTGCCCACAAGCTCACCTGGTGACCCGCCAGCGCGGCGTTGACGGCCAGCGCGGTTCCCCAGGCCCCGGCACCCAGCACAACAATATTCACGGCAGCGCCCGGGCCGTGCCTAGACGATGATTTGCGGCGCGTCAGGGGCAGGCGGCGTGGCCAGCGCCTGTTGCTGCTGTTGTTCGTACATGGCCTGGAAATTGATCTCAGCCAGATGGACTGGCGGAAAACCGGCCCGCTGAATCACGTCGGCCACGTTGCCGCGCAGGTACGGATAAACAATCTGCGGGCAGGCAATGCCCATCAGGGGGCCCATCTGTTCGGTGGCGATATTGCGGATTTCAAAAATACCGGCCTGCTTGGCCTCGACCAGAAAAACCGTCTTGTCAGCGATCTTGGCGTGCACGGTAGCGGTTACCGTGACCTCAAACAGGCCGTCGGCCACTGGCGCAGCTTCCACACCCAATTGAATGTCGACGCCCGGCTGCTCCTGGTTCAGCAGGATCTGCGGCGAATTGGGCTGCTCCAGCGACAGGTCCTTGAGGTAGATGCGCTGAATTTGAAATGTGGGATCGAGGTTGTCTTCGGCCATGGTGGACTTTCAGTTAGCTTGGGGAAAGGAAAAAGAGGACGGAGAACGAGGATGAAAAAAGCAACCGGCACGTGATGCCGCAGCGCTTCAGGACTGAACCCGTGCTATTTTGGGGCAGCGGAAATCGACGGATTATCAGCCCACAAGTACCCGCTGCCTCAGGTGCAGCCCATCCATTTACTGGCAAAGACCCGATAGCGCGCCACCGGAGTCGCACAGGTACCTGAACTTGCCAGTGACGCTCAAGCGGCGTTCAAAAGCGGCATCAGTCCGCCCTTGCTGTCGAGCGCGACAAGGTCATCACAACCACCTACATGGGTCTCACCGATGAAAATTTGCGGCACGGTGCGGCGACCCGTGAGTTCGGTCATTTTCTGGCGCTCGCCAGCGATCATATCGACGCGGATTTCATCCAGAACGCTGACGCCGCGTGCCTTGAGCAACTGCTTGGCGTGGATGCAATAGGGGCAGGTTCCGGTCGTGTATATCTTTACGTTTTGCATGTCTGTTCTCGGTTGGGCGGCGGCAAACCGCGCCTGGCAAGGATGCTGGCGGCCACCTGGCGCGGGCCTGATCAGGCCCGCTCGACTGGCAGGTTAGCCGCTTTCCAGGATTTCAATCCGCCGCCGAGAGCTTGGGCCTGCTCGTAGCCGAGTTTTTTGGCGACAGCCAGCGCGCGGCTGGATTTAGCGCCGGAGCCGCAGACCAGAATCACCGGAAGGCTCTTGTTCTTGACAGCTGACGGAAGCTTTTCCTCCAGCTGGGCGAAAGGAATATTGCGGGCGCCGCCGACATGGCCCGCCGCAAACTCCTCAGCCTCGCTGACGTCAATGACCACGGCCCGCTCCCGGTTGATCAGCTGCACAGCGCCGCTGGCGGTCAGGTCGCTGGCGTTCATGCCGCTGGCAATCAGAGGCCACACGAGCATGCCGCCGGAAGAAAGGGCGATGGCAAGCAGCATCCAGTTGTCGATCAGAAATTTCACAGTAGGCCTTTGGATTATTTTCGGTAAGCCACTGATTTTAGAATGCACGACGGCAAGCCCGGGGGCAGCTGGCTCGGTTACCCCGACGAGCCCCATGCACGGCGGCCAGTAATTCTGCTTTTTCCCCCTCAGATCAACCTCTCAATCATCCTTTCCCATGCACAAACTTGTACTGATCCGGCACGGCGAGTCGACCTGGAACCTTGAAAACCGCTTTACCGGATGGACCGATGTCGACCTGACGGAAACAGGCGTTGCGCAAGCCAAGAATGCAGGCAGGCTGCTGACTGCGGAAGGCTATGACTTTGATCTGGCCTACACCAGTGTGCTCAAGCGCGCCACCCGAACGTTGTGGCATACCCTGGACGAGATGGACCGCACCTGGCTGCCGGTTGTCCATAGCTGGCGCCTCAATGAGCGGCATTACGGCGCGCTGCAGGGGCTGAACAAAGCCGAGACCGCCAAGAAGTACGGCGATGAGCAGGTGCTGATCTGGCGTCGCAGTTATGACACCCCGCCACCGCCGCTGGCCGCCGACGACACGCGCAGCGAAAAGGGCGACAGGCGTTATGCCAGGCTGCAGCCGGGTCAGCTGCCGCTGACCGAATGCCTGAAGGACACGGTGGACCGTGTCCTTCCTTTCTGGAATGAATCCATGGCGCCAGCCATCAAGGCCGGCAAGCGCATTGTTGTGGCAGCACACGGCAATTCGATCCGGGCGCTGATCAAGTACCTTGACGATGTGTCCGACACCGACATCGTGGGGCTGAATATTCCCAACGGTATTCCGCTGGTGTATGAGCTGGACGCTGACCTCAAGCCCATCCGCCACTACTACCTGGGCGATAGCCAGGCAGCGGCCAAGGCAGCGGCGCTGGTCGGCGCGCAGGGATCGGCGTCCTAGGGTCCGCATGTCTGCCTTGCACCTGTGCCTGCTGCCAGGTCAGGCCGGCCGCAAAAGCCACCTAAGCTGAAAAAGCCGCTGGGGTCTCACAAGTGCGTTACGCCAGCATCCGGATCACCAGGCGTGTAAACACAAGGTAAAGCCGGCTCCGTCCGGTGCGCGGCAAGGTCCGCACCGCACGCGAATGGTTCTTTTGCACTGATTTTTACCGGGCATCCGCGCTGCTGGCGGAACTCATACCCGAGGTCTTTCTCCTAGGTGTATATTGCTCCCGAACCTTGGAGCGCAGGCTCTTCAACAGGCACTAGAAAGTATTTATGGGTCAGAAGCTCAAGATAGCCAGCTGGATTTCAATTGGCGCCATCGCCGGTGCTCTTACCACGGTCCAATTGCAGGCTGTCGCTCGCGGTGGATTGAGCCCTCTGCCGCTGGAAGAACTGCAGCAGCTGGCCGCCGTATTTGGCATGGTCAAGTCCGATTACGTCGAGCCGGTTGATGAGAAGAAGCTGATCACCGATGCCATTTCCGGCATGGTGGCAAGCCTTGATCCGCATTCGGTGTACTTCGACAAGAAGTCCTACAAGGAATTCCGTGAAGGCACCAGCGGCCGTTTTGTCGGCGTCGGCATCGAGATCAGTCAGGAAGACGGGCTGGTCAAGGTGGTGTCGCCCATTGAGGGATCGCCAGCAGATCGCGCAGGGCTCAAGGCCAACGACCTGATTACCCGAATCGATGAAACAGCTGTCAGGGGCCTGTCGCTCACGGACGCCGTCAAGAAGATGCGCGGCGAGCCCAAAAGCAAGGTGGTGCTGACGATTTTTCGCAAGGATGAAAACCGCACCTTCCCGGTGTCCATCGTGCGCGAGGAAATCCGCACCCAATCGGTACGAAGCAAGGTTGTCGAGCCTGGTTATGCCTGGGTTCGCCTGAGCCAGTTTCAGGAGCGTACCGTTGAGGATTTCACCACCAAGGTCGAGCAAATCTACAAACAGGAACCTAATCTGAGGGGATTGGTGCTGGACTTGAGAAATGATCCGGGCGGGCTGCTTGACGCTGCAGTCGCGATATCGGCTGCGTTTCTCCCAGAGAACGTCACGGTGGTGTCGACCAACGGGCAGCTTGCGGAAAGCAAGTTCACCTACAAGGCTTCGCCAGAGTTTTATTTGCGGCGCAGCGGGCCCGACCCCCTTAAAAGACTGCCAGCCGCCATCAAGACGGTGCCGCTGGTAGTGCTGGTCAATGAAGGCTCGGCCTCGGCCAGCGAAATCGTGGCCGGCGCCCTGCAGGACCACAAACGCGCAACCATCATGGGCAACCAAACGTTTGGCAAGGGTTCCGTGCAAACGGTGCGGCCACTGGGACCAGACACCGGTATCAAACTCACGACGGCGCGCTATTACACGCCTACCGGCAAGTCGATTCAGGCACGCGGCATTATTCCCGACATCATGGTTGACGAGACCGCCGAAGGCAGCCCGTTTGCTGCGTTACGCACCCGTGAAGCGGATCTGGAGAAACACCTGAACAGCGGACAGGGTGCCGACGTGAAAGACGCCAACCGCGAAAAAGCGCGTGAGGAAGCCCTCAAACGGCTGGAAGAAGACGCCAGGAAAACGCCCGAGCAGCGCCGGCCGCCAGAGCTTGGCAGCGACAAGGACTTTCCTTTGGCGCAGGCCATCAACCAGCTGAAGGGACGCCCTGTCCTGATCAGCAAGACCGCCACGGTCGAAAACAAGAACGAGAAGAAAGACAACTGATTGACCTGGCCGGCGTGCTGTCCCGGCAGAGACGGCGTTGCCCAGTCATCAGCGAGCCCGTACCGGCAGGGGCCGGAGGGTTTGGACCTACCATGAACGATTCGCAACTGCTGCGGTATTCCCGGCATATCCTGCTCGACGACATCGGTATCGAGGGGCAAGAAAAGCTTTTGGCGTCTCACGTGCTGATTGTTGGCGCGGGTGGCCTCGGCTCACCGGTGGCGCTGTATCTTGGCAGCGCGGGCGTAGGACGCCTCACCATCATTGACGATGACCGGGTTGACGCCACCAACCTGCAACGGCAGATCGCACACAAACTCTCAGGCATAGGCGGCTACAAGGCCGACTCGATCTGCCAGGCGGTGGCAGACATCAACCCCGATGTGCACGTCACCGCTGTCACACGCCGTGCCAACCAGGATTTGCTCAATGAGTGGGTGGCCCGTGCTGATGTCGTGGTGGATTGCACCGACAATTTTCAGACCCGGCACGCGATCAATCGCGCCGCAGTTCGTCATGCCAGGCCACTCGTATCCGGTGCTGCTATCCGTTTTGATGGGCAGGTGTCGGTTTACGACCGGCGGAACGAGGTGTCGCCCTGCTATGCCTGCCTTTTCCCACCGTCCGTGGATTTTGCGGAGGCGCTGTGCGCAACGATGGGTGTGTTCGCGCCGCTGGTAGGGATCATTGGCAGCATACAGGCGGCTGAGGTCATCAAGTTGCTGTGTGGGGTGGGTGAACCCTTGTCAGGCCGGTTGTTGATGCTAGACGGGCGTGCGATGGAGTGGACGCAGATCCAGTTGCATAAAAACGCCACGTGTGAAGTCTGTAATGGGTCGCAACAAGAAGTATTCGCCGGCGACGCTACCCATAGTCGTTGACCAAACGCACGCTATCTGCATGCTTTGACGCTCCCGGCAGCCCTAAGCTATTGCATCAGCGGTCAACGCGAAACGCGTACGAAACGCGGGCGCGCGTCACTCGCAAGACGGTAGGATCTTTCCTACAAAGGATAGGTAGTGCGACTGGCAGAATCCCGCTGTAAACATTTGCGCACATTACTGATTTTCCGCCCGTATTGCTTCACGCATCCACTCGGTTTTCCGCTCTTCGACGCCGCTTCTGGACACACCTTGTGAGACTCCGAACCTTTATCGTTGAAGACAATTCAACGATTCTTGAAAACTTAATGGCTACCCTTGACGAACTGGCCGGGGTTGTCACTGTAGGAACTTCCGAGACAGAAAACGCCGGGAAGGAATGGCTGCTAGAACATCCCGCCAGCTGGGACCTGGCCATTGTTGACCTGTTTTTGAAACAGGGAAGCGGGTTGGGTATATTGGCGGCGTGCCGCAACCGAAGGCCAGAACAGAAGGTGGTCGTTCTGAGCAACTACGCCACCGTCGACATCCGCAAACGCTGCGCACAGCTTGGCGTTGATGCTGTATTTGACAAATCCAATGAAATTGACGCCTTGGTGGATTATTGTGTCCAGCAAAGCGCCAATGAGACGTGATCGAAAAGGCCTGCGTCAAAGGCAGGCGTGTTCAATCGATAAGCTTGTTTTTCAGTGCGTAATAGGTGAGATCGCTGTTGGAGGCCAGGCTCATCTTTTCCATCACACGGGTACGGTAGGTACTGACGGTTTTCACACTGAGCGATAGTGCCTTGGCGATGTCGCCAGCGGTCTCGCCTTTGGCGAGCTTAAGAAAGACCTGAAACTCACGCTCCGACAGCTGCTCATGTGCAGCCACGTCATTGGGCCTGTTCAGCTGCTGAGCCAGCAACTCTGCCACTGTCGGCGTGATGTATCGCTTACCAAGGGAAATGACGCGAATCGCGTCGACGATCTCGGCGGGATCGCATTCCTTGTTGAGGTAGCCGCTAGCGCCCTGTCGAATCAGGTTGACGGCGTAATGTTCTTCCGGATAGCCACTCAAAATCAAAATGCCGACATCAGGGGCCTTGGCCCGGATCATGGCCAGTGCGTCAATGCCGCTTTGGCCCGGCATCGAGAGGTCCATCACCAAAATATCGAGCTCAACATTGCGAACCAGATCAATGGCTTCACGGCCACTGGCAGCTTCTCCCACCACGCGCAAGTCGACATGGTCCGAGAAAAACTGCTTAAGGCCGGACCGCACGATGGCGTGATCGTCCACAATTCCAATTTTGATCATCTCGCTAGCTTTCTAAAGAGACCTATATATTCACAGGAAACGGAATGAGATAGCCTGAATGGCTATCGGTTTTATTTTTGCAGTGCTCATTATTGACGAAGAATCGGTAAGTGCACTCAACGGAGCCCGCCTTGAGAAAATTTGTGCTTCCCCGAATGGCGGTGAGCTTGCCTCTGTCAATACTGGCAGCCACTTTGCTGATCTTCATCAACGAATTGAGTTTTCGGGAGTCTACCGCCGTCGTCTCCAGTATTGACCAAGCGCAAAAAACCAGGTCAGCCCTGCACACCCTGATGAATGGCGTGCTAAGTGCCGAAACCGGTCAGCGCGGTTTTTTGCTGACTGGCGAAGATCGCCACCTGCAACCGTATCAGGTGGCGATCAGGCAGATCACCCAGGACCTGGCGAAACTGCGCACGCTTTTTGCCGCGCAACAGGAGCATGCTGACGATTTCGCCCTGATGACAAGTCATATTGCAAGCAAACTCGAAGAGATGGAGGTGAGCGTGCGCATGCGCCGCGAAGGCAACGAGGACGGCTTGCGGCTCGTGCTGGCGACCGATAGCGCCAATCAGCATAGGGAGGTGATCAAAACCCAGGTTGACAAGCTGGCAAAGGCGACTTCCGAGCGCATGGAAGGTGATCAGGCACATATCCGGCAAACCTTGGAATGGGCCCGCATTGGTATGGCGCTGTTGACAATAGCGTGCCTGGTCGCGTTTTATTTTTACCTGCTCCAGACCAAAGCTTTGTTCGATTCAGGACAACGCGAAAAAGACTCGCTGAAGCGGGAACGAGACCAGTTGGACATGCAGGTACGAGAGCGCACGGAAAACCTGGCGGAACTGGCCACCCACCTGCAAAATGTGAGAGAAGACGAGCGCGGGCATCTGGCGCGCGAGCTGCATGATGAGCTTGGCGCACTGTTGACGGCCGCCAAGCTTGATGTGGCACGCATCAAGTCCCGCATGGGCAATGCCATACCGGAAGCTGCGGAGCGGTTGACCCACCTGACCAACACGCTGAACAGCGGCATAGCGCTCAAGCGCCGTATTGTTGAAGATCTGCGCCCGTCTTCGCTGTCTCACCTTGGACTGGTGGCATCGCTGGAAATCCTGGCACGTGAATTCGAAGAGCGCTCTGGGCTGTCGGTGATTACCGAACTCGAAACGATTGACCTCGATGAATCGGCCCAGCTCACCGTATACCGGCTGGTTCAGGAGTCGCTGACCAATATCGGCAAGTATGCGGAAGCAACGCAAGCAGTCGTAAGCCTGCAGAACCATGATGGGTTCGTTGGCATAGAAGTACGGGACAACGGCAAGGGTTTCGACCTCGCCGCTGTGGGGCTGTCCAGCCATGGCCTTTCCGGCATGCGGCATCGTGTTGAGGCTGCTGGCGGGCGGCTCACCGTGGTGAGCGACAGCAGCATTGGCACACGGATATCGGCCCTGCTTCCCAAAGTCACCTGACCTTCTCAGAAACTGACGCCAATCCAGGGCCGGGCTGAGCACAACGCCAGGCTGACAGGATGCCCGCCAAAACCGCCATTGCGATCATTGCGAACGCCCGGATACGCTGGCCAGCCGGGTCTCGCATGCGTTTTCAACTGTGGGCAGCATCCTACAGTCCCTGACCTGTTGAACTTACAACTGTGCAGCGCACATGCCGATGACGCAATCCCCGACGCTTTCATAACATAAGCACATCAGGTTTTCGTGGTCCAAGGCTCAGGCTGACTGGTCACAGAACCCAGGAATTTATTGGCCGTACGAAGGTGTTCAGATGCAGCAGAAGCGCGCATCACACATGCCCTTTCTGCCAAAAGTTTTAATTTGCCACCCGCCTAAAAAAAGGATTTGCTATGAACTTTCCCTCATCCAAGACATCGCCCGACGCCATGAGCGGCATGCGCCAAAATTCCGACGACGTCGCGCAAAGCACCGAAAGGGCGGCCAATGCCAGCCGCGCTTATGCCAATGATGCGCTGGACAAGGCCGAGAGCAAGGTGCGTGAGCTTCGCGGCAGCGTGGACCCCATGGTGGACATGCTGGCAACCAAGGCACAAAAGCTCGCCCGTCAAAGCATGGACATGGCGGCTGAAGCCAAGGACCGTGCGCAGCAATCCCTCGGCCGCGCCGCCGACGTGACGCAGCGTTATGTGTCCGAGCAGCCGGTGCGTTCGGTGTTGATAGCTGCTGCGGTGGGTGCAGGCATTGCCCTGCTGGTCTCGATGGCGTTGAGCAAGGGTGACCGGGACTCCTACTGATCAATTAGAGTGCGTGACGAAACCACCGGATTTGCAGTAACCGTTGCGCTCCGGTGCCAGTGCCACACTACAACCTACAGCCACGCTGCCATCGCCAACGCCATACCTCTGGATTCCCATGCTGCATCCCCTTATATCCACAGTGATACAGAGACCTGACCTTGTCGTTGACCACGCCTCGGCGTATGCGTCGCTGTTTCGCAAGGAAGCGACCGATGCCAGCAAGGAGCTTTTGGGCAAGGCCATTTCCTGGGGCCTAGCCCTGGTTTGCGGACTGCTCTTCGTGATCCTTGCCGCCATTGCGGTCATGATGGGGTTTCTGCATCAGGCTTTTCATTGGTCGCTGCTGGTTGTGCCGGCTGTTCCCCTGGTGGTTGCGGTGCTGGCTTTTGTCAACGCCAGAAAGCCGCTGGCCAGCGACCGGTTTACCGAATTGCGGGCACAACTTGACAGCGATGCGCAAGCCCTGCGTATGGCAGCATGACAGCCCGCTCGCATATGGATGATGTCCCGCTGTCACGAACGTCCGGACTTACACCGCAGGAGCGGCTGGCAATCAGCCGACGGGCCATTGTCAGGCACATGCATAAGAACGACGCCCCCGAAGAGCATGTACGCCATAATGACGATGCAGGCCGCGCCTTTGGTGCAGAGCCCCATGGTCTGGCGTCTGGTAACTGGAATCTGCTCAAGCAGGCTGTCCGGTCCTGGTGGCACCACCATCCCGCAAAAATAGCCGTTGAGGTTGCATCGCCCTTGCTGGGCAAGTATGCAAAGGCCAACCCGGGCAAGTTACTGGGCATTTCGGCCGGCATCGGTGCAGCGCTGGTGCTTTTGAAGCCCTGGCGTTTGATTTCGGTGGGCGGCATTTTGCTTGCCGCTATCAAGTCCGCTGATATTTCAGGCGCCGTGATGTCGATGATGAAGGGGTCCGGCGGGCACTCCGATGACCCACACACCAACTCAAGGAATTCCCATTCATGATGATGACGAACACCGCCAATGCCGCCAGTTCGCCTCAAGCTGCCGGCTCTGGCCAGCAAGCTGCGAACCAGGACACCCAGACCAGCCAGGCTGATTTGTTGATACCAAAAGCCAAAACCCTTGCGCTCGATGAAATTCGTATTGCAGCCGCAAGAAGCAGCCTTGACGAAGGTGCTGTGACCCCGGGTAACGGCCCGCATCGCGAGGCGATTGTCAAATTGCTCAACGATGCACTCGCCACCGAACTGGTCTGCACGCTTCGCTACAAGCGGCATCACTTCATGGCAACTGGCCTGTCGTCGCCGGCGATTGCGGAAGAGTTCAAGGTGCACGCCAATGAAGAGTCCGCCCATGCCGACATGCTGGCCAAGCGCATCGTGCAGCTAGGCGGCGAGCCCGACTTTGCGCCCGACACGCTGCTGGGCCGCAGCCACGCTGCCTATGACGAATCGAACGACCTGCAAGCCATGATCCGGTCTAATCTGGTCGCGGAGCGGGTTGCTATTGAAACCTACCGCCAGATGATTCAACTGGTTGCCGACGAGGACCCGACCACGCGCCGGGTGCTTGAACACATCCTGGAAGAAGAAGAAGAGCATGCTGACGAATTGAGCGACTGGCTCGACAAATAGGCCACAGACCCGCAGGCTTGCCAGTGTGGTGCCGCCGGCAGGCAGGCTTTTTGAAGAAGCACCGTGTAATCAGACCAACTAAAGAGGACTAAAACTATGAAATACGCTCGCGCACTTGCTTTTGCAACCATGGCCGGTATCACCATCATTTCCGCAGGCTGTGCCGTCGGACGTGGCCAGGAGACCGCTGGCGCTTACGTCGACGACGCCGCTATCACAACAGCAGTAAAAGCCAAATTCGTCGAAGACAAAACCGTAGCAGCGTCTTCCATCAGCGTTGAGACCCTCAACGGTACGGTGCAGTTGTCTGGCTTTGCCAAGTCTGGTGCTGAAAAGGCTCAGGCTGAAAGCATTGCACGCGGCGTGAAGAATGTCCGTAGCGTGCGCAACGACATTGTGGTTCGCCCCTGATCTCTTGATTAGTTCGCGCACCGCAGCCATGCAACTTTAAGGTTGTGAAAGCACCCCGGCATGCCCGGTCTTAACACCGGATATGCCTGAAGTCAGGCATGCACAATGCAAAAACACAGGGCTGGTTCAACACCAGACCCTGTTTTTTTTTGGCTCCACGATATGGCAAGCTTTCCGATCTTGCTTGCAGTGCCGGGACGTACAGACGTACGCCAAGCGTCAGGGATAACAGGAGCCATGCCGGCGTCTGAAGCTGCGCGGATTTTCCGCGTTGGCTTGCGCAAACAGTCCTTTGCGATCACGCGCTGCCCTTGCCTGCTCGGGGGCGTAAGCGCCCGCGCTGTACCCGGAACCATAGGACCACGCATGGCCGCTGCTGACCATCCATCGACCGATATCCTCGCCATTGAATTCCAGCCGGCCCAACGTGCGGCCATAGTCGTCATACTTGCGCGATGGCGGGCGATGAAGGCGCACCGGTTTGCGCAGTATGTGCTGACGAAGAAAGTCCCTGGACGCCGTGCCACCGGCTTGGCAGATCTCTGGCGCATCAATGCCTGCCACGCGAACCTTCACCGGCCGAGCGGCTGCGCGGGTCTGCAGCCACACCGTGTCGCCGTCCACCACCCGCACCACTGTTCCCGTGATGCCGCCGGCCCTCGGAAACACGGCCTGCCGCGCATGCACCATCTGCACGAGTGCCAACAATGGCACCAGCGCCAGGCAAGCCAGCCATCTGTTTACTCTGTTTTTCATAGCTATAAGCCCTTGTATTTATTGGCCTGGTAGTCTTTTTCACTAAAATCCACGACGTCGGGGCCGGTAGGGCCTGCCAGTCCCCGCGCTGCGTTTTTTGGCTGGTGCAGTTTCATGGACTTCATGCGGTGCACTTGTTCCACCTCCAGCGCCCTGATCGGCCGCCTGCACTGCGTCGTGGTCACCCTTTCGGCCTGCGTGTGGCTTCGCCTCGCCTTCAAGGCTTTTTTCCATGTCGCGCAGTATCCTGTCCAGCCGGTCTGACAACTGCTCGGTACTGAGTTTTTCACGAAAACGCTCCACCATGAGCGGCAGGCACATGGGGCTCGGATGCGCCAGCGCACGGTACACAAGTTGTCTCTTGGCGATCCGCTCCAGGGTTTGCGTCAGCCGGCTTACTTCCAGCTCCTGGCTCAGAACTTCCCGGTCAGCCTGGCTGAGCAGCAGGTTGCCGCTGTCGTATTTTTTGAAGACTTCAAAAAACAGGCTGCTGGATGCCTGCAACTGCTTCGCACTTTTGAAAGCGCCGGGGTAGCCGGTAAAAATCAAGCCGGCCACGCGCGCAATCTCCCGAAAGCGGCGCCGGGAAAGCTCGGATGAATTAAGCGATGCCAGCATGTCTTCCAGAAGATGCGCCGCCGAGAACACGGTCTTGTCGAGAACTGGCGCCAGCTCGACAGGCTGCGCGCTGAGCAGCTCAAAGCCGTAGTCATTAACCGATATGCTGAAGGTGTTGGGCTCGTCTCGCGCCATGCGCCAGGCCAGCAGATTGGCCAGCCCCAGATGCACCTGGCGCCCCGCAAACGGATAGACGTAGAGGTGATGGCCTTCACGCGATATGAACCTCTCGGCCAGGATGATGTCAGGGTTGGGCAGCACCGACAACAGCGCCTGCGTCTGCAGCATGGGCCGCGCGGCCTCGAGTTCGGGTTCAGAAAAATCGCCCTGGGCAGCGCGCTGCATCAGGTCCAGCACGGCATCGGCCATTTCGGTGCTGAGCGGCATTTTTCCGCCGTTCCAGCTGGGAATGGCGCCCTTGTTTTTTTCCGCTTTCCTTACGTAGGCCGTCATGTCCTGGACCCGGATGAACTCCAGCAGTCGGCCCGCAAAGACAAAGCAGTCACCCTGGCGCAACCGGGCGATAAAGCTTTCTTCAATGGTGCCAATGCGGCCGCCCTTCAGATAACTCACCTGCAAAGCGGCGTCGCCAACAAGGGTGCCGATGTTGAGCCGGTGCCTGCGCGCAATACCGGCATCGGGCACGCGGTAGACGCCTTCGTCATCAGGCTTGATGCGGTGGTAGTCGGGGTAGGCGGTAAGGCTGGTACCGCCGCGTTCACAAAACGCCAGCGCCCAGTCGAATTCATCGCGGGTCAGATGGCGGTACGACCACGCGGTGCGCACTTCATCAAACAGTGCATCGGCGTGAAAGCCGCCGCCCAACGCCAGCGTGACCAGATGCTGCACCAGCACATCCAGCGGTTTGTCGGGCACCTCACGCTTTTCGATACGCCCTGCCCTGGCGGCATTGCGGGCGGCAGCGGCTTCCAGCAGTTCAAGCGTGTTGGTGGGCACCAGCGTGATTCGGCTGGCTCGGCCCGGCGCATGGCCGCTGCGCCCGGCGCGTTGCAACAACCGCGCAACGCCCTTGGCCGATCCGATCTGCAGCACGCGCTCAACCGGCAAGAAATCAACACCCAGGTCAAGTGACGATGTGGCCACTACGGCCCGCAGCTTGCCTTCCTTCAGGTTGATTTCAACCCATTCCCGGACCTCCTTGTCCAGGCTGCCGTGATGCAGCGCAATTTCTCCCGCCCATTCGGGTTTGGCGGCCAGCAGCAACTGGTACCAGATCTCGGCCTGCGACCGGGTGTTGGTAAACACAAGCGTCGGTCCGGACGATGCGATCTCGTTGACCACCGCCTGCTGCATGCGAGCGCCCAGGTGCCCGGCCCAGGAATATTTGCCCGGGTTATCGGGAATCAGGGTGTCGATGGTGAGGGTCTTGTCGGTCTTGCCTTGAACCATCACGGACTGCAACAGCGTCGGCGAGTCCAGATGAACAGGTTGGCGCTGGTCGGCTGTGTCGTCATGCACGGGCACATTCGATGACCCGTTTTTTGAAGCCAAATCGACCTGCAGCCCTTGTAAAGCTTGGGCTGACTGCTCCAGATTTCCTAGCGTCGCGCTCATGCCCCATACCAGTAGCTTCGGGTTCCAGCGCTTGAGCCGCGCCAGCGCCAGCTGCAATTGCACGCCGCGTTTGTTGCCCATGAGTTCATGCCATTCATCCACCACCACCGCCTGAACACCGGCGAGCTCGTCATGCGCACGGGCGCGCGACAGCATCAGGCTGAGCGACTCGGGCGTGGTGAGCAGCGTGGTGGGCCAGCGGGTGTTCTGGCGGGCGCGCTCGGCGCTGCTGGTGTCGCCGGTGCGCATGCCGAGCGTCCAGCCGGGCGCCAGGTCGGCCAGCGGCTGCTGCAGCGCACGCAGCGAGTCAGCCGCCAGCGCCCGCATCGGCGTGATCCACAACACGGTCAACGGCGGTGCCGCCTGGCGCCGCCCGGCTGACGCTTTGGCAGGCAGCGCGGAAGGTAACTGCTTGATGGCATAGCGCAGCAGCAGACCCAGCCACACGGCGTAGGTCTTGCCTGCACCGGTGGTGGCATGAAGGAGGCCGCCATGCCCCTTGTCGATGGCCTTCCAGACATCGGCCTGAAAGGCAAATGCGCTCCATCCGCGTGCCTGCAGCCAATTTTTGATGGCCGGGTGTAGCGGGCGTGACGTCATCGGCCAGCTCCCATCAAGCAGTGATGATCCAGCCTTCGATGGGGTCAACGCCCGCCGGCAAACCGTAGCGCGACGTGCCTTGCTGGTGCTGAACCTGCGCCCAGGCGGCCTGCATCAGGCATAGCACCGCATCCAGGCTGTCGCCGCGCGCATCGTCAACCAGCGCGTCACGCTGGGCATGGGTGAGCTTGAGCCGCAGGCCCAGGCGGGTCTGGCCATTTTCCAGCGCGGTGATCAGGTCCTTGCGTGCAATTAGGCGGTCAGGTGTCTGCTTGGCCTTGTCGTCGCTTTTGTAAGACCGGCGGGCCAGAATTTCACGGGCCAGCAGGCCTGGATAGCCTTCCAGCGCGACCCGGGTGGTGTCGCCATCGTGCAGCCCGGGAAAATGCACGCCGGCAGCCAGCAGGCGCGGCACACCGGCATGCATCATGAAAGCCACCGGCGGATTCACCCACTTCATCGGCGAACTCGAACCTGCTGGCTTGTCAGAGGCACGGTGCGCAAACTTGCCCCCCACCGGCCTTGCGTTGCAAAACGCAGCAAACGCATGGCGGATGTCGTCGCGGCTCAGGGTGGCGTAATGGCCCATCAGTTCAAACCAGTTCGGCGGCCAGTCCAGCTGTGTGACCAGCTCGCGCGGCAGACCAAAAGGCAGGTCAAAAGCACCGACCCAGCTCAAGGGCTGTCTCAGCCAGTCATCGAAGGCGGCAAGAGACGTCAGCCGTTCCAGCCGGGTCAGCTGGACGCGGCCCTGATGGCAACTGCCCACCGCCATGACGATGGGCTTGGTGCGGGTAGGCGTGCTGGAAAAATCACAACCCAGCAGCAGCATGGAAAGTCCCGGCAGAGCGGCAGGCTCGGGATTCAGGCCCGGCCGATGATGGACGCGGTGGCCATCAGCTCTTCAAGCAAAGCCAGCGATACCTTGCCGGACACCGCATACGGGTCCAGCTCGGCTTTTTCGGAGTACTTCAGCAAAATGGACGTGTTGAGCTTGGCCACATTGACCTGGCCCATGGTCCAGCCGCCAAAGCGCCGCTCGCTGATTTCTTCATAGTGCAGCAGGACCACGTCCTTGTGGCGCGGGTCTTTCTGGATATGCCCATACAGGTCGCTGACCTGGCTGCGCCCGCCCTCAAGCGCCTGCAGAAAGATGCCACCGCCGTAGCAGAGGATGCCGGTGATACCGCACTGCGGATTGTGGCTGCGTGACTGGGCCAGGATGTCATCGGTGGCGCTGGCAGCGGGGTCAGCCGCGCGGCTAGCATATAAAAGGCGTACCAACATGTGTGTGATCCTCAGTTGCCGGACTGTTTGGGAATGAGCGCAAGAAATTCCCGACGCAGGTTGGGATCCTTCAGAAAAACGCCGCGCATGACCGAGTTGATCATTTTGCTGTCAAGGTCTTTGACACCCCGCCAGCCCATGCAAAAGTGAGTCGCCTCCATCACGATGGCCAGACCGTCCGGGGAGGTTTTTTCCTGGATCAAGTCAGCCAGCTGCACCACCGCTTCTTCCTGGATCTGCGGACGGCCCATGACCCACTCGGCCAGCCGCGCGTATTTTGAAAGGCCGATCACATTGGTGTGCTCGTTGGGCAGCACGCCAATCCAGACCTTACCGATAACGGGGCAAAAATGATGCGAGCAAGCACTGCGCACGGTAATAGGGCCAACGATCATCAGCTCATTCAGATGCTCGGCGTTGGGGAATTCGGTGATGCTGGGTTCCGTCACATAGCGGCCCTTGAACACCTCATTGAGGTACATCTTGGCAACCCGGCGCGCGGTGTTGTTGGTGTTGTGGTCACGTTCGGTATCAATGACCATGCTGTCCAGCACGCCTTGCATCTTGGCTTCCACCTCGTCGAGCAGCAGTTCCAGATCGCCAGGCTGCAAAAACTCTGCAATGTTGTCATTGGCATTGAAGCGTTTGCGCGAAGCGGCGATGCGCTCGCGAATCTTGACGGAAACTGGAACGCCTTCGTCGGTTGCGTCCTGCAAGGAGGTGTCGGTGGTCATGAGCATGGCTGCAATATTACCAGCCTGACCTTAACCGGACTACCACCCGTACTTATAGGGTGTTTCATGCCTTTAGCCTAGTATCTGTAAGCTGTTATAGCTATAAATTCAATAGCGTTTTCAGGTCATCCAACGTATTGGCTTCATGCAGCGGCTTGTCGCTGCGAATGCGCAACATGCGCGGAAAGCGCACGGCAAGGCCGCTTTTGTGCCGCGGGCTGCGGTTGATCCCTTCAAAACCGAGCTCGAACACCAGCGTCGGCCTGACGCTGCGCACCGGGCCAAACTTCTCCAGTGTGGTCTTGCGGATGATGCTGTCGATCTGCTTGAACTCCTCATCCGTCAGGCCCGAATAGGCCTTGGCAAACGCCACCAGTTGCAGCGCGTCGGGCTGCGCGGCCTGGCGATCCTGAATGGCCCGAACAACCGCCTGGGCTTCGCCTGCATCAACTGGCGTGCGGTTCCATACGGCAAAGGTGTAGTCGGTGTAAAGCGATGCGCGTCGCCCGTGGCCGGCCTGTGCATAAATCAGCACACAGTCGATGGTCATGGGTTCTATCTTCCATTTCCACCACAAGCCGTCAGCCTTGGTTCGCCCGGTGCCGTAGGCAGCATCAAGCCGCTTGAGCATGAAGCCTTCCACACCGCGGGCGCGCGATTCCTGCCGCAGGGTGGCAAATGCCTGCCATGACGCCAGGCGTTCCACCGGCGATATTTTCAGGGCGCGGGACGCGAGCAGGTTTTCAAGCTGCTGGCGCCGGCGGTGCTGCGGTTCAGCGCGAATATCCTTGCCACCCAGTTCCAGCAGGTCGTAGGCCATGAAGGTGACCGGCGCATCCGCCAGGATTTTCTTGCCCAGCGTCTTGCGGCCGATGCGCTGCTGAAGCAACGCAAAGGATGCGGGCCCGCCCTGCCCGGTGCTGCCCTCGTCATTGGCGCCTGCGCTCTCAGGGTCCCGCCAGACCAGTATTTCGCCATCCAGCACGCATCCATCCGGCAGGGTCTGCGCCAGCGCGACGATTTCAGGAAAGCGCTCGGTCACCAGCTCCTCGCCGCGCGACCAGAGCCAGACCTGGCCGGCGCGCTTGACGACCTGGCCGCGAATGCCGTCGTACTTCCATTCGACCTGCCAGTCACCGACAGGCCCCAGCCGGGCGTCAAGCGCCTCCAGCGGCGCATCGAGCTGGTGCGCCAGAAAAAACGGATAGGGCTGGCCGGCATCGCGAACATCTTCAAGGCCTTCTTCCGCGCTGGCCAGCAAGGCGGCGTATTTGTCAGCCGATGGCATGACCTTGGCGTCCATATAGCCCATCATGCGCTGCGCAATACGCTTGGCATCAATCCCCGAATGTGCGGCCAGCGCACGCTGTACCAGCAGCTTGCTCACGCCGACCCGAAAACTTCCTCCCACCAGCTTGGTCAGCAAAAATCGCCCCTGCGAGTCGAGTTCGCGCCAATAAGCCCGGATGCGTAATGCAACCTCAGCTTCTGGCAAACCGCGCAGCGGCAGCAGGCGGTTTTCTATCCAGTCGGCCAGGCCTCTGTCTGACTCCTGGAAATCCAGCGGCAGGATGTAGGCGATGGCTTCCGCCAGGTCGCCGGTGGCCTGGTAGCACTCTTCAAACAGCCAGTCCTCAATGCCAGCGGCCTTGCAGGCCAGACCCCGCAGCGCCGCAGTCTTTACAACCTGCCGGGGCTTGCCGCCGGATAAAAAGTACACCGCCCAGGCAGCGTCTTCCTGCGAGGTTCGACCGAAATAGCGGGTCAACGCATCGACCTTGGCAAGCGTTGAGGTGGTGCCGTCCAGCTCAGTGAACAGCCGCGCAAAATGCTTCATCGTGGCGCAGGCGTGGGCGCCACGTCAGCAGTTGCGTTGTCAGCCTCAAGGCTATTGGCAGGAGCCGGTTCGCTGTCAGCGCGTGCCGCGTTTTCAGTGGCCACAGGACCCGCTGCGGCGGTCTGGGAAGCAACCTGCTCTTCTACCGGGTCGTCACCGTATTCGGTATGAAAAGCTTCGGCCTGCAAACCCTGCCCGGTCAGGTAGCGCACCAGCACCGGCACGCTGCCATGCGTGACGATGACACGGCTGGCACCTGTGGCGCCGATAGCGCCCATCAGACCGGGCCAGTCGGCATGGTCGCTGAGTACAAAGCCCTTGTCGTAGCCGCCGCGCCGCCTGGCACCGCGCAGTTGCATCCAGCCGCTGGCAAAGGCATCGCTGAAGTCGTTGCCAAAACGTTTGATCCAGGGACCGCCCGCCGCGCCGGGTGGGCAGAGCACCAGTGCCCGCTGGAAGTCCGCCGGGTCCTCAACGTCGCTGACCATCAGCGTCTCGGGCAGCTTGACCCCTGCATCCCGGTAGGCGATGTTGAGCGCCTGTACCGCGCCATGCACCACGATGGGCGCAATGCTGGCGTCCACGCCGCTCAGAATGCGTTGCGCCTTGCCAAAGCTGTAGCACATGAGCACACTGGCCCGCCCGACAGCTGCGTTGGCAGACCACCAGGCGTTAATTTCGGCAAAAAGTTCCGCATCCGGACGCCAGCGGTAAATCGGCAGGCCGAAGGTTGACTCGGTGATGAAGACATCGCAGCGAACCGGCTCGAAGGGCGCGCAGGTGGCATCCGGCGCAACCTTGTAGTCACCGCTGGCCACCCATGTCTGCCCGCCATGCTCCAGCCTAACCTGGGCCGAACCCAGCACATGCCCGGCAGGATGTAGCGAAATCTTGACACCGTTGTGCGTGATCACCTGTCCGTAATCCAGGGTCTGCAAGGTGATGTCTTGCCCCAAACGGGATCGCAGCACGCCTTCAGCCTGCACGGACGCCAGGTAGTGGCTGTGGCCCATGCGCGCGTGGTCCGCATGCGCGTGTGTAATCACCGCGCGTGCGACAGGGCGCCAGGGGTCGAGATAAAAGTCGCCCGGTGGGCAGTACAGCCCCTCAGGTCGTTGAACAATCAGGTCCTGCATGAAGGCGCGTCTTGTGAGGGGCTCAGTAGCGATGGCCCGCTACAAAAATGGCCAGCCGCATGAGCGCATACGCAATATGGTCAAGCATACGTTGACCCCACGGCCGCCGACTGTAGGCCGCGGCATCCAGCAGACGTCCGTGGCCGGCTATCGCCGCGCACACGCTGGCCTTGAGTTCGCCGGCAAAAGCCGGGTCATCGAGAACCACATTGGCCTCGCGCGCCAGCAGCATGCTGAGTGGATCCAGGTTGGAAGACCCCACCGTAGCCCAGCGTCCGTCAATGACGGCAACCTTGGCATGCAGGAAACTGGGCGCGTACTCGTGGATCTCGATGCCCGCTGCCAACAAGGCGCCATATACCGGGCGCGCTGCATGGTGTTGCATGAAGTATTCGTACTTGCCCTGCAGCAGCAGCGTGACTTTGACGCCACGCCTGGCCGCCTTGATCAATGCACGGCGGAGCTTTCCGCCGGGCAGGAAATAGGCGTTGGCGATCAACACCTCATGGCGGGCGCCGCCGATGGCCTGGCGGTAAGCCTTCTCGATACTGTTGCGGTTGCGCAGGTTGTCGCGCAACACCAGTTGAGCCTTCAGGCCGGCGCGCTGCCTCACGGCTGGCGTTACTTCAGTATCGGTAGACACCAGCCCTGGCGATGTACGCCGCCCAAAACCAGCCGCCTTGAACTTTTCCCAGGCGCTGACCAGATGGTTCTGGCGCGCGCTGTACCCCGCCTGAACCCGCCACCACAGGAGCGCCATCGCCTCGGCCGCTTCCCGCGCCACCGGACCGGCCAATTGCACGGCGAAGTCAAACCGTGGCGACTGCAGCGCCCCATGGTTGGGGTCATAAAAATCGTCAAGGATGTTGATGCCACCGCAAAACAGGATTTGCTGGTCCACGACGGCAAGCTTTCGATGGAGCCGGCGCCAACGGTCGGGTACCAACAAGCCAAAGCCGCCAAGGCTGGCGGCGAGTGGTGAATAGATACACCAGCTCACGCCGGCATCAGTCATTTTTGACTGCCATTCCAGTGGCAGGTCGTCCGAGCCAAATCCGTCGACCAAGACCTCAACCCTGACGCCACGACGCGCCGCGCCCATCAGGGCGTTGGCGACTTCGGTGCCAGCGCCATGCAGATCAAAGATATAGGTTTCGAGCTGTACCCAGCTGCGCGCATGGTCAAGCGCCTGAACCAGCGCGGGGAAATACTGCTGCCCGCCCTGCAGAAGCTGCACACCGGTCGCATGCCGCGCGCGTGTCATGGGGTGCAATGGCTGATGAAGCGGGGCAACATGAGGATTGCCTCGGCATTGGAAGGCGAGAAACACTGGTCCGCAGCGCGCAGCCAGGGCAGCCACCGGAAAGCGCTATGTTCTCGCGGGCTGAGTACTACGGCAGTGTCAGGCTGTACGCACAGGCTGAACACATGCTCGGTGTTGTGCGTTACATGCGAAGCGTAACGTGCGCGCCAGCCTGGATAGATCTCGTAGGTGTTGGAGATAGCCCAGTCGCAAAAGCGTCCGGCATCTTGCCGGATACCCGTCTCTTCCCACACTTCGCGCATGGCCGTATGAATGAACGGCTCGTCTGGCGTATCGCGGGAACCAGTCACACCTTGCCAGAAGCCGGGCTGGCCGGCTCGCTCCAGCAGCAGCACGTGTTGCTGCGGCGTATGAACGACCACTAGCACCGACTCGGGAATTTTGAACATGTCCAATATCTCCCGGTTCATTGTGCACAGACGCCTGCCGGCGCGATACCGCTATGCGGGCTGCGGGTTGCGCAGGCGGATGTGCAGCTCGCGTAACTGCTTGTCGTCAACCTTGCTGGGCGCATGGGTGAGCAGATCCTGGGCGCGCTGGGTTTTGGGGAAAGCGATGACGTCGCGTATCGACTCGGCGCCGGTCATCATTGTGACGATGCGGTCCAGGCCAAACGCCAGACCGCCATGTGGCGGTGCGCCATATTGCAAGGCGTCTAGCAAAAAGCCGAACTTTTCCTGCGCTTCTTCCGGACCGATCTTGAGTGCACCAAAAACCTTGCTTTGCACATCGGCACGGTGGATACGAACCGAACCTCCGCCAAGCTCCCATCCATTGAGCACCATGTCGTAAGCCTTGGCGATGCATTTTCCCGGGTCGGTGTCCATCCAGTCTTCGTGCCCGTCCTTGGGCGCTGTAAACGGGTGGTGAACAGCGCTCCAGCGCTGGCCATCCTCGTCAAATTCGAACATCGGGAAGTCAACCACCCACAGCGGTTTCCAGCCCGTGGTAAACAGACCGGATTTCTTGCCGAAAGCGCTGTGCCCGATCTTGAGCCTGAGTGCGCCGATGCCGTCGTTGACCACTTTGGATTTGTCAGCACCAAAGAAAATAATGTCACCGCTGGCAGCGCCGGTGCGCTTCATGATTTCGGCCAGGGCCGCATCATGGATATTTTTGACGATCGGACTTTGCAAACCGTCACGGCCCTTGGCGGTGTCGTTCACCTTGATCCAGGCCAGACCTTTGGCGCCGTAGATCTTGACGAACTCGGTGTAGCCGTCAATCTCGCTACGGCTCATTTCCGCACCGCCCGGCACACGCAACGCAACCACCCGGCCGCCAGGCGTCGTTGCAGGTGCGCTGAACACCTTGAAGTCAACATCGGCCATCACATCGGTCAGTTCGGTGAACTCCAGATTCACGCGCAAATCCGGCTTGTCGGAGCCAAAGCGATGCATGGCATCAGCGTAAGCCATGACCGGAAACTCGCCGAGATCGGTATTGAGTACTGTTTTGAAGATATTGCTGATCATGCCCTGGAACATGTCGCGGATGTCCTGCTCGCCCATGAACGAGGTTTCAATATCGATTTGGGTAAATTCTGGCTGACGGTCAGCGCGCAGGTCCTCGTCGCGGAAACATTTGGTGATCTGGTAATAACGATCAAACCCCGCCACCATCAGCAATTGCTTGAACAGCTGCGGGCTTTGCGGCAGCGCGAAAAACATACCTTCGTTGACCCGACTTGGCACCAGGTAATCGCGCGCGCCTTCGGGCGTGCTTTTTGTCAGCATCGGTGTTTCGATGTCGATGAAACCGTTGGCATCCAGAAATTTGCGGGTTTCCATAGCCACACGGTAGCGAAGCATCAGGTTGTTCTGCATGTACGGACGGCGCAGGTCAAGTACGCGGTGCGTCAGGCGGGTGGTTTCCGACAGGTTGTCGTCGTCAAGCTGAAAAGGTGGCGTCACGCTCGGGTTAAGCACCGTCATGTCATGGCACAGCACTTCAATCTTGCCGCTTTTCAGGTTGTCGTTGGTCGTGCCGTCCGGACGTGCCCGCACCAGACCCTTGATCTGAATGCAAAACTCGTTGCGCACGCCCTCGGCCGTTTTGAACATCTCTGGCCGGTCAGGGTCGCATACCACCTGCACATAGCCTTCCCGATCACGCAGGTCAACAAAGATCACCCCGCCATGGTCGCGCCTGCGGTTGACCCAGCCACAGAGGCTGATGGTCTGGCCCATCAGGGATTCGGTAACCAGTCCACAGTAGGTTGAACGCATTTGAGAGGCTGAAGACATAGTTGGATTCGCTTGTTTGAACGATTAGGGTAGGCTGCTGTTGCGACGAACGCACCAGTTTATTGACGACTGGAATGATCTTGCAACTGACAACAGATGCGATGCAAATGACTCTCGGAAAATTCGCTAGCGGCGCCTGACGTCAGAGCTGCCCGGTACGACAACGCCCATCGAGATGACATAGGTCAGGGCTTCATCCACGCTCATCTTCAACTCGATGCAATGCTCACGCCGCAGCATGACGAAATACCCGCCAGTCGGGTTGGGCGTAGTTGGCACATAAACGCTCAAAAAATCGCCTGGCAGATGGTTGGCGACGTCACCGCCCGGCGTGCCGGTTTGAAAACCAATCGTCCAGACGCCTTCGCGGGGCCATTGCACCAGTAACGCCTTGCGAAAAGCATTGCCGTTCTCCGAAAACAGCGTATCCGAAACCTGCTTCACACTGGAATAGATCGAACGGACTATCGGTATGCGGTGAAGCAGCAGGTCCCACCAGATCACCAGCTTTCGACCCAGAAAGTTGCTGGTGACCGCACCGATCAGCAACACGCCGAAAAAAGCAAGCAGTACGCCAAAACCAGGAATGTGAAAGCCGATCAACCGGTCAGGATGCCAGGCGGTCGGGAGAATGAGCAGCGTCTGGTCGAGGGTGGCAACAATCCATTCCAGAACCCAGAAGGTGATGGCCAGCGGCACCAGCACCAGCAGGCCCGCCAGCAGCCATTTCCGAATGGCCGACATCAGTTCTTGTCCTTTGCCGGCGACGATGCAGGTGCGGGAACAGACGCTGCAGCGGCCGCAGAAGCAGGCGCGGCACTGGGTGCAGGAGCCGGCGATGCTGTGGCAGTGGACGATTCCTTGGCAGCCGTATCAGTGGATGTTGCGGCTGAAGTCGCAGCGCCATCTTTGCCATCAGGCACAGCGCCGGGCTGGCCTCCCCGAAAATCAGTCACATACCAGCCAGAACCCTTGAGCTGAAAGCCGGCCGCTGTCAACTGCTTTTTAAAGGCCGGGGCGCCGCACTGCGGGCAGTCGACCAGTGGTGCATCGGACATTTTTTGCAGCACGTCTTTGGAATGCCCGCAGGATTCGCATTTGTAAGCGTAAATAGGCATAGTTCTGGAGCTTCTTCGATGTGTTTTGACGGCTGCCGGTGCAAATTGCAAAGCCCTCAATTATAGGCGTTGGGTCTTTCGCAATGCTGTAAAAGATGGGCATTCGAGCGCGCACATGCACGCGGCACACGCAGATACCGTCTAGAAGAGCCGCACACGCATCAGCACCTGCATCGCCATCAGACCCAGGATGAAACCGACGCCACCGTAAATAATGCTTTGCAGCAGCTTGTTGGTTCTTTTTTGCTCGGCAAGCAATTCGAGCATTTCCTTTTGATAGGCACCAGGTTTGTGCTGAAGATATTGCGACAGCAACCGGGGAAGATTGGGCAGCAGCTTGGCGTAGCTTGGAGCTTCGGCTTTTAGCTGCTCCAGCAGTTTTTCGGGGCCAACCTGTTCGCGCATCCACCTTTCCAGAAACGGTTTGGCGGTGCTCCACAAGTCGAGATCAGGGTCAAGCTCGCGGCCCAGTCCTTCGATGTTCAACAGCGTCTTTTGCAGCAAGACCAACTGGGGCTGTATCTCCACATGAAAGCGGCGAGACGTCTGAAAAAGCCGCATCAGCACCAGGCCGAGGGATATCTCCTTCAGAGGACGGTCGAAGTACGGTTCGCAACAGGCGCGTATGGCCGCTTCCAGTTCGTCCACCCGTGTGTCGCGCGGTACCCAGCCTGACTCGATATGCAGTTCGGCCACGCGCTTGTAATCGCGGCGAAAAAACGCAATGAAATTCTGGGCAAGGTATTCCTTGTCGGTCTCGGTAAGCGTGCCGACGATGCCGAAGTCCAGCGAGATATAGCGTCCGAAGGTTGCCGGATCCAGGCTGACCTGGATATTTCCTGGGTGCATGTCTGCATGAAAGAAACCGTCTCGAAAGACTTGTGTGAAAAAGATGGTGACGCCATCCCGCGCCAGCTTTTTCATATCCACGCCGGCATCGCGCAAACGCTGGGTCTGACTGATGGGGACGCCTTTCATACGCTGCATCACCATCACATCGGGCATGCAATAGTCCCAGACCATCTCTGGAATCAGGACCAGTTCGAGCCCCTGCATATTTCGGCGAAGCTGGGCGGCATTGGCGGCCTCGCGCAGCAGATCCAGCTCATCATGAAGGTACTTGTCAAACTCGCTCACCACCTCACGTGGTTTCAAGCGCTTGCCATCCGCCGATGACTTTTCAACCCATCCCGCCATCATGTGCATCAGCGTCAGGTCTTTTTCAATCGCCGGCTTCATGTTGGGGCGAAGCACCTTCACCGCCACCTCCTGGCCGTTGGGCAGGGTCGCAAAATGAACCTGGGCGATGGACGCACTGGCTATCGGCACCTGCTCAAACGTGGCAAATACCTTAGATAGCGGACGGCCATAAGCCTTTTCGATGATCGCCACGGCCAGCTCCGAACTGAATGGCGGGACGCGGTCCTGAAGCAGGGCCAGTTCGTCTGCGATGTCCGGTGGCAGCAAGTCACGCCGGGTTGACATGATCTGGCCGAACTTGACGAATATCGGCCCGAGTTTCTCAAGCGCCAGGCGCAAGCGCTCACCACGCGGCGCCTTCAGGTTTCGCCCTACCGACACCACGCGTGCCAGTAGACGCACCCACGGTTTCTCAAAACTGGACAACACCAGTTCGTCCAGACCAAAGCGGAGCACGGTCCAGATGATAGAAAATCCCCTCAGCATCCGCCTCATGCGGGGGTACCTGGCGTCAGGGGGGTAGTGGTTATAGGCCCGGCTGCGGCTGTCTGGCTGGAAGGCGAAGCTTCAGCGAAGCTGGCTGCGGATGCGGATGCGGCAGGTTTGCTCGCCAAGAACTGCTTAAGTCCGGCCACCAGCTTGCGCGCTGCGTCGCCCAGCGCATGCGCCGGAATATCGCCAATGACCCGCGACAAATCCTCTTCTATATCCCAGCGCAAATTTTCTGCTAGCCAACCCAATTCGGCGGCAAGCTGCACATCGCCCTCAATATTCACAGGCGGCGCCTTGCCAGCCATCAATGACTGCAGCACGACCAGCGGTGTGTCAGCTGCAACTGAGACCAGCAGGTCGGGCCGGGACGAGGGCGCGGCACGATCGAAGAGGCCGGCCGGGGTGATAAGCAGATCAATTTCAAATGCACCCCATCGGCCGTGCAGCACGCTGCCTTTTTTTCGTGCGAGGCGATCCTGCGCTTCCTTTTCCTGCATCAGCACATGATTGAGGAGCAGTACCAGCCGTTGCTGACCTTCCTCGACCACCCATTGCGGAGGCTTGAACTGACTGGCAAGTGACTGCAGAAATGAAAAAGGGGGCGTAGTGTTCATACGCCCCCGATTTTGACGGATAAATCGAATACCTAGCCAGACGCCCATATGCACCCGGGCAAAAGCATGCACTTGAATGCTGACGGCACCCTGCGGTTCAAACGCGGATCAAGTCCGTACCCAGGTGGTGTCGATTACTGAAGTGCCTGCACACCGGCAACCAGCCAGCCGCCCCGGCCTTCTTTCGGCTTCGTCATGTTCCAGACCTCGCGGAAAGGGCTCGCGCCGGCTGAGGCGTCCTCCCGAATCATCCCGGAAAATTCGACGCTGGCCATGTAAGCGTCGCTAAGCTCTTCAATGCCAAGCAGTTGCGCTTCCAGCATCACCACATCGGTTTTGTTGACGCCTACGCCGGTATGTTGTTCGCGGTCGCTCAACTGTGTTTTGATCTGCTCGAGCATTTCATCGGTCATCATGGCGCGAAGGCTGTTGACATCGGAACGGTCCCAGGCGTCCTGCAGTGACACAAAGTTCTTTTTGCAGGCAGTCAAGAATCCGTCTGCATCAAATCCTGCCGGCACCCCCCACGATTGCGATCCTGTCAGGGCAGAGCCAATCATGGATCCGCCTGCTGAAGCGCCAGCCATCTGCCGCGATGCCTCAAAAGGCATGCTGTTTCGCTCCCAGGGTCGGGCAGAGGCATCGTTGCCCACGGTTTCCGGACGGTAATTGTGCGGCGTCGTGGCTGCCCCAGCACCTTGAAACGCATAGGGCTGCTGGCCTGGCGCCGGGCTGGCACCGCCCGCTTGGGCACCGCCCTTGAGTTTACGCATCACAAAACCGACCACCAGCATGACGACCAGGGCCAGCAACGCAAACATGATGATCTGACCGAAAGCGCCGCCCAGACCTAGCGACGACGCAAGCCAGGCAAGACCCAGGCCGGCTGCAAGGCCGCCCAGCATCGCACCCCAGGGCTTTTTAGGCGCAGCGGCGGCGGCAGCAGGCGAGGCCGGCGTACCCGGCTGAGCAGCATTGTTATTGGCGGGCGCCTGCCGCTGAGTCACGTTCGACGACTGCTTGCCAAACGACGAACCACCGCCCATGCGTTTGGCCTCGGCTTCAGCGCCGGCCAAGGTCAGCGTCACTGCAAGCATGGCAGTTAGAACAAGAGATGCGAGTTTCTTCATCATGGTTTGTCTCCTGGCAGAACATCAGTCCTGCATATGGTCCGTTATCACAAAATTTCAAGCAATGGTGTTAGAAAACAACGCCCTGCACCCACTCGTGCCCGCTAGCACTTGATTCCGACATGCAAGGCTACCACTCCGCCGCTCATATTGTGATAGTCCACATGGCCGAAACCACCTTTGTGCATCATGGTCTTGAGCTCCTGTTGCCCTGGATGCATCCGTATCGATTCGGCTAGGTACTGGTAGCTGGAGTCGTCATTCGCCACCCACTTGCCCAATCTTGGCAGCACCTTGAATGAATACCAGTCGTAGACTTTCTCCAGCGGTTTGGCTATCTTCGAAAACTCTAGAACCAACAGTTTGCCGCCCGGCTTCAGCACGCGATTCATCTCAAGAAGTGCGTTGTCTTTGTGCGTCATATTGCGCAATCCGAAGGCAACCGTCACCAGATCGAAATACCCGTCCGCAAACGGCAAGCGCTCGCCATCGCAGACGACTGTCGGCAGGCTGACACCGCGATCGAGCAGACGATTGCGTCCTTCGCGCAGCATGGCTTCATTGATATCGGTGTGCACCACAGTTCCCGCGACACCCACTTTGGAAGCAAAAGCCAGCGCAAGATCGCCAGTCCCGCCGGCGATGTCCAGCACACGCTGCCCGGGCTTCACATTTGCGACCATCACGGTGTAGGCCTTCCAGGCCCGGTGCATTCCGGCTGACATCAGGTCATTCATCAGGTCGTACTTGGGCGCGACCGAATCAAAAACGCCTTTGACGCGGCCCGCCTTTTCTTGCTCTTCGACCGATTGAAAACCGAAATGGGTGTTTGTCATAGGCGCATGCCAGAACTATGGACCAGTGTCAGTAGGCAAAGCCGTCACGAAAACAGCACTGCCGGGTTGTGGGTAAATGCGAAACAGCTAGCGGTACGGGCAAGGGATCATCGCACTCAATGGCTGCTGCACGAATGCCCCGCTGCAGCGACCATTGGCGCATCGCGCTCGGCCCCAGCTGCCTGGAGCCTGCGCTCATAGTCGGCCCACAAGCCGCCCTGCTCTGTACCCAGGTAGTAGAGGTAATCCCACGAGAAAATCCCGCTTTCATGGCCATCCGAAAAGACGGGCTTGACCGCATAATTGCCCACAGGCTCAAGCTCGACCAGATTGACATCTCGCTTGCCGGTCTGCAGCACTTCCTGACCGGGGCCGTGGCCCTGCACCTCTGCCGAGGGTGAGTACACCCGCATCAGTTCGAATGGAATCCTGAACTCGCGACCATCGGAAAACGCAACCTCAAGCATGCGAGATGCGTTGTGAACCGTCAACGCTGTCGGAGTGGGTGAGCCTGCTTGTAAACCGGCCATAGGTGTGCTCTCTAATCTTGTGGGTGGAACGACGCAGCCATCTTGGTGGCGATCGCGCGGTTGACATCGGCGCAAGCACCTGCAACCTCCTTCAGTTTGCCAGCATTTGCTGCTCGTTGGGGATTTGACCAGATTGACCCCGGAAAGTGGCTGTCCCAGTCAAACCGGGCTATCACATGCCAATGCAAATGGGACACCATATTGCCGAGGGCGGCCAGGTTGATCTTGTGCGGCCGCAAAATGGCGCGAAGCGCTTGCTCTACCTGCACAACAGCAGCCATACAGGTATCGCGCTCGGCAGCGGAGAGGTCTGAAAACTCGGATACATGCCGGTTCCAGATAACACGGTACAGGGCCGGAAAACCCGGCTCGTCCGCCTGAATGATGCGCAGGTCATGGTTGCGAAAAACCAGCAAACCGCCATCAAACGCACATAAAACGCAGGGCATGGCCAACAGAAGCTATTTTGCCTGGCCTAGACCAGAACGCGCTCGATCCCGCCATGGTTCGCAGCGTCGACATACGCGGGCAGCCATTCCTTGCCCAGTATCTGGTTTGCCATCTCAACCACGATGTAGTCGGCTTCCAGCAAACCGTTTTGCAGATCGTTCCCATAGCGCGACAGGCCTTGCAGGCAACTGGGGCAACTGGTAAGAATTTTCACATTCGCTTGTTCGCCCACGACACCCGCATCGCGCAGCGTCTGCTCGCCCTTGCGCAGCTCTTCTTCCTTGCGAAAGCGAATCTGCGTGGAAATGTCTGGACGCGTGACACCTAGCGTTCCAGACTCGCCGCAGCAACGCTCATTCTTGAGCACGTTGTCACCGAGCAGCGCCTTGACGGTCTTCATCGGCTCCTGCAACTTCATCGGGCTATGACAAGGGTCGTGGTAGAGGTAGCCGGCGCCAGGCGCATCCGTGCGCAGCGTGATGCCCTTTTCAAGCAGGTATTCATGGATGTCGATAATGCGGCAACCCGGAAATATCTTGTCGAATTCATAGCCCTGCAGCTGGTCATAACAGGTGCCGCAGCTCACCACCACCGTCTTGATGTCCAGGTAGTTCAGCGTGTTGGCGACCCGGTGAAACAGCACCCGGTTATCGGTGATGATCTTATCGGCCTTGTCGAACTGTCCGCTGCCGCGCTGCGGATACCCACAACACAGATAACCCGGCGGCAGCACAGTCTGCACCCCCGCATGCCACAGCATGGCCTGCGTGGCCAGGCCCACTTGTGAGAACAGCCGTTCCGAGCCGCAACCCGGAAAATAAAACACAGCCTCGGTCTCAGCAGTTGTGGTTTTGGGGTTGCGGATGATCGGTACGTAATCCTTGTCCTCAATGTCCAGCAACGCGCGCGCCGTCTTCTTGGGCAGCCCGCCGGGCATCTTTTTGTTGATGAAGTGAATCACCTGCTCCTTGACCGGCGCCCGCCCGACCGTTGCTGGCGGCAGCGCCGTTTGCTTGCGGGCCACCCGGCGCAGCACGTCATGGGCCAGCCGCTGCGCCTTGAAGCCCACATCGACCATGGCGCCGCGCATGAGCTTGATGGTCTGCGGGCTTGTCGCGTTGAGGAAGAACATGGCAGCGGCATTGCCTGGCCTGAAGGACTTTTGACCCATCTTGCGCAAGAGGTTGCGCATGTTCATGGAGACCTCGCCAAAGTCGATATCGACCGGACACGGGCTCAGACACTTATGGCAGACGGTGCAATGGTCCGCCACATCTTCAAATTCTTCCCAGTGCTTGATACTCACGCCGCGCCGGGTCTGCTCTTCATACAAAAATGCTTCGACCAATAGCGAGGTTGCCAGAATCTTGTTGCGCGGGCTGTACAGCAAATTGGCGCGCGGCACATGGGTGGCACAGACCGGTTTGCACTTCCCACAACGCAGGCAGTCCTTGACGCTGTCGGCAATCGCGCCAATGTCAGACTGCTGCATGATCAGCGACTCATGTCCCATCAGTCCAAAACTGGGCGTATAGGCGTTGGTCAAATCTGCAAACAACACCGAATTCGGCATGTTTGATACGCTTTTGACCGCCAACCCAGTATCTAAAAGGGGTAACAGCTCCTTATTTCGTAGCAACTTGCCCTTGTTGAACCGTCCGTCCGGGTCGACCTTTGCCTTGTAGTCGGCAAAAGGCTGCAGCTCGGCGTCAGTCAAAAACTCCAGCTTGGTGATACCAATGCCGTGCTCGCCTGATATCACGCCGTCCAGCGACCGCGCCAACACCATGATACGAGCCACCGCCTCATGGGCAGTTTGCAGCATGTCGTAGTCGTCGCTGTTGACGGGCAGGTTGGTATGCACATTGCCGTCGCCGGCATGCATATGTAAAGCTGCCCACACACGGCCCTTCAACACCCGCTTATGGATGGCAGTGCATTCTTCGAGGATAGGCCGGAACGAGCCGCCATTGAAGATGCCTTCCAGCGGTGCCCGCAACTGCGTCTTCCAACTGGCGCGAAGCGTATGGTCCTGCAAATGGTCGAAAAGGCCTTCCACGCCCTGCAGCCAGCCTGACCATAAGGCCCGCACCTCGCCGATCAGCGCCATGGCCTGGGCCACGCGGTCTTCGAGCAGTTCGGCAGAAGGAATTTCGTTCGCATCGTCCGACTTGCCCAGCGGCAGGCTACCACTGCGGAAAAAGCTCTCCAGCTCATCGCACAGCCTGATCTTGTTCTGCAGGCTGAGTTCGATATTGATGCGCTCAATGCCGTCGGTGTATTCAGCCATGCGCGGCAGCGGTATCACCACGTCTTCATTGATCTTGAAGGCATTGGTGTGGCGTGAAATGGCTGCCGTGCGTTTGCGGTCCAGCCAGAACTTTTTTCGGGCGTCCGGGTTGATGGCAATAAAGCCTTCGCCGCTGCGCGAGTTGGCAATGCGAACCACTTCCGAGGTGGCGCGCGCCACTACATCGGCATGGTCGCCGGCGATGTCGCCGAACAACACCATTTTTGGCAGACCACCGTGTTTTTTGGATTTGGTGGCGTAACCCACGGCCTTCAAATAACGGTCGTCCAGGTGTTCAAGCCCGGCCAGAATCGCACCGCCGCGCTTTTGCTCGGCGAACATGAAGTCTTTGATTTCGACAATGCTGGGAACCGCGTCGCGCGCATTGCCAAAAAACTCAAGACACACCGTACGCACGTGCTGCGGCATGCGGTGCACGATCCAGCGGGCGCTGGTGATAAGGCCGTCGCAGCCCTCTTTTTGTATGCCCGGCAGGCCACTTAAAAACTTGTCGGTGACGTCCTTGCCCAGGCCTTCCTTGCGAAAGGTATTACCGGCAATCTTGAGCTGCTCGGTGCGCACCAGCGTTTTGCCATCGGCCTCAAAGTACTTCAGCTCAAAGCTGGCCATCTCGGCGTCGTGAATCTTGCCCAGGTTGTGGTCGGTGCGGGTAACCTCCAGCCACTGCGAATCTGGCGTCACCATGCGCCATGAGACCAGGTTGTCCAGGGCCGTACCCCAGAGCACTGCTTTTTTGCCGCCGGCGTTCATCGCGATATTGCCGCCAATGCAGGAGGCCTCGGCCGATGTCGGGTCAACCGCGAAGACATAACCGCCACGCTCTGCCGCATCTGCAACGCGCTGGGTCACCACGCCCGCCTCGGTCCATATCGTGGCTACTGGGGCGCTGTGGCCTGGCAGGCTGACCATTTCAACCTCGGTCATGGCTTCGAGCTTTTCGGTGTTGATAACCGCTGACTTCCAGGTCAGCGGAATCGCGCCGCCGGTGTAACCGGTGCCACCACCACGGGGCACGATGGTCAGGCCAAGGTCTATACAGCCCTTGACCAGACCTGCCATCTCAGCCTCGGTGTCGGGCGTGAGCACCACAAACGGGTATTCAACGCGCCAGTCTGTCGCATCTGTCACATGGGAGACGCGGGACAGCCCGTCAAACTTGATGTTGTCCTTCAACGTCAGTTTTTTAAGCTTGCGCTGGGTCTGCGCACGCAGCGCAGCCATTTCGTCGAACGATTTTGAAAAGCGGTCGACAGCTCCGCGGGCCGCTTTCAGCAGCTCATGCACGATGTCGTCGCGCTGGCTATCGGCATCGGGCGTGCGGCGCTTTTCGACCTCAGCCAGGCGGTGGCACAGTGCGTCGACCAGCAGCTTGCGGCGCTTCGGGTTGTCGAGCAAGTCGTCTTGCAGATACGGGTTGCGCTGCACCACCCAGATATCACCCAGCACCTCGTACAGCATGCGTGCCGACCGACCGGTGCGGCGCTCTTCACGCAAGCGGTTCAGCAGATCCCATGCATGCCCGCCGAGCAGCCGAATGACAACCTCGCGGTCTGAAAACGAGGTGTAGTTGTACGGAATCTCGCGGATGCGCGTCTCGTCCGGCTGACCGTTGCGGGCCAGGACGTTCAGTTCTTGAAGGGTGTTTGGAGCGTTCATCGTGGAGGATCTGGCGTCTGTCGAGAGGGCAGATTGCCCGCCCAGCGCGGTCTTGCGATGTTAACGCAGCACAAAAAAGGCGGGCCTGGCTCATCAATAGCCTTATGGAAACCCCGATTGCCGCCTAAGGCTTACATCGCTTAAATTGCGCTGTCACACACGGCTGTCAAGCTGTCTGGGTTCACCGACATTCGTTCACATACCTCAGCACACAGGAGTCCCTTGATGAAAATAATCCGTTCCCCGCTGAAATTTTCGGCCGTTATGTTTGCTGCTTGTGCGCTCCTGCAGCCGCTGGCAAGCCAGGCTCAAACTGAAATCCAATGGTGGCACGCCATGAGCGGGCCACTCGGCGAATGGGTCAATGACCAGGCTAAGGATTTCAACGCCAGCCAGAAAGACTACAAAGTAATGCCTACCTACAAGGGCACCTACGACGAGTCCATGACAGCCGCGGTTGCTGCTTTCCGGGCAGGCAATGCGCCTCACATCCTGCAGGTCTACGAAGTCGGAACCGCCACGATGATGGCAGCCAAGGGAGCGATCAAGCCCGTGGGCGAGGTCATGACGCAGGGCGGGGCCAAATTCGATTCAAAGGCCTACATCCCCGCAGTTTCCGGCTATTACACTGCCCCCAACGGGCAAATGCTGAGCTTTCCGTTCAACAGTTCCACCACCATTTTCTATTACAACAAGGACGCGTTCAAGGCAGCCGGGCTTGATCCTGAAAAGGCGCCCGGCACCTGGCCAGAAGTAGCACTGGCTGCCGCCAAGCTCAAAGCGTCAGGTCACAAGTGCCCCTTCACCACCAGCTGGATCAGCTGGACTCAGCTCGAGAGCTTCTCGACCTGGCACAACACGCTGTTTGCAACGCAGAACAACGGCTTTGGCGGCACGTCGGCGCGCTTGGCGTTCAATTCGCCTCTGCATGTGCGCCACTTTGAAAATCTCGCCAACATGTCCAAGCAGGGACTCTTTGTGTACAAGGGCCGCGCCAACGCGGCGGACGTTTCCTTTCCGTCCGGCGAATGCGCCATGATGACGGGATCGTCCGGTTTGTACGCCCGCGTCAGCAAGGAAGCCAAATTTGGCTATGGCATTGCGCCGCTTCCCTACTACCCTGATGTACAGGGCGCGCCGCAGAACACCGTAATTGGTGGCGCAAGCCTGTGGGTCATGGCGGGCAAGAAACCTGAAGAATACAAAGGCGTTGCCGCATTCTTCAATTACCTGTCCCGGCCTGAAGTGCAGTCGGCCAGCCACAAGCGCACAGGTTATCTGCCCATCACCACAGCTGCTTACGAGCTGACCGAGAAATCCGGCTTTTACAAGCAGAATGTCGGGACCGATGTGGCGGTGACGCAAATGATCCGCAAGACCACGGACAAGTCGCGTGGTGTGCGCCTGGGCAATTTCAACCAGATCCGGACCATAATTGACGAGGAAACCGAGCAGATCTGGAGCGGCAAGAAGCCTGCAAAAGAGGCTCTTGAAACCGCAATCAAGCGTGGTAACGAGCAGCTTGAACGGTTCGAAAAAGCCAACAAGTAATGCCGCGCTCATCTCCCGGGGATGATGGGCTGAAAGCCCCGAGGGGCTTTTCCGCCGATTGACTTTGCGACCTGTTTCCTGCCGCGGCAGGTTCACGGGTCGCTTTTGATTTGAATGCATTCATGGAAAAACGCGTACTGTTCCGGTCGGTCTGGCTTCCCTGGCTGCTGCTGGCACCGCAGCTGATCGTCATCAGCGTTTTCTTTTTCTGGCCCGCTGCGCAGGCTCTGCTGCAGTCGTTTCAGCTGCAGGATGCTTTTGGCACGTCGACCGAATGGGTCGGTCTGGACAACTTCAAGACGCTTTATAACGATGAAGCCTACCTGGAGTCGTTCCAGATAACGGCTTTCTTCTCGATCATGGTCGCGGGGCTGGGTATCGGGCTGTCGCTGGTACTCGCGGTTTTTGCCGACCGCATCATCAAGGGTGCGCTGGCCTACAAGACCATGCTCATCCTGCCGTATGCGGTTGCACCCGCCGTGGCAGGTGTCTTGTGGCTTTTCATGTTTTCACCCACGCTGGGCGTCGTCTCCTACGCGCTGCGTTATATCGGCATCAACTGGAATCATGTGCTGGACTCCGGGCATGCCATGACGCTCATCATCATGGCGGCGGTGTGGAAACAGATCTCCTATAACTTCCTTTTTTTCCTGGCGGGGTTGCAGTCGATTCCGAAGTCGCTGATCGAAGCGGCCGCGATAGACGGCGCCAGGCCATGGCGCCGTTTCTGGAGCATTCAGTTCCCGCTGTTATCGCCCACCACCTTCTTTCTGCTCGTGATCAATGTGGTCTATGCGTTTTTCGACACCTTCGCCATCATTGACGCCTCCACGCAAGGCGGCCCGGGACGCGACACCCTGATCCTGGTCTACAAGGTTTACCACGACGGTTTCAAAAACGGTGACCTGGGTGGCTCGGCAGCGCAATCGGTAGTTCTGATGTTTATCGTGATCACACTGACAGTGGTCCAGTTTCGATATGTTGAAAAGAAGGTTCAATACTGATGCGCAAGCTATCGTTTCTGTCTGGCTGCGCCATTGGGCCGTGCTGCCGATGTTTGGCGGGAAACCCGTCGCACGAGAAAGCTGACCATGGTTGAACGCCGCGGCGCGCTGGGCGTCTTGGCCCATGCCATCATGATTGTGGGCATTCTGATCGTGGCTTTCCCCCTGTATCTAGCCCTGGTGGCGTCCACGCATACCGCGCAGGACATCATTCAGGCACCCATGCCGCTGCTTCCGGGCGCGCATATGTGGGAAACCTACAAGACGGCATTGTTTGGCGGCGGAGACGGCGGTGGTTCCACAGCGCCCGTCGCCCGGATGATGTGGGTCAGCCTGGTGACTGCGCTGGTTATCACCTTCGGAAAAATTGCCATATCGCTGCTGTCGGCGTTTGCTATCGTCTACTTCCGTTTTCCTTTCAAAAATTTCTTCTTCTGGGCGATTTTTGTCACCCTGATGCTGCCGGTTGAAGTCAGGATTGCGCCGACCTACAAGGTGGTCTCTGACTTGGGCATGCTCAACAGTTTCGCCGGACTGACGATTCCATTGATAGCCTCGGCTACCGCAACGTTTCTGTTCCGGCAGTTCTTCCTCACGGTGCCTGACGAATTGGTGGAAGCAGCGCGCATGGACGGCGCCGGACCGATGCGCTTTTTCAAGGACATCCTGTTGCCCCTGTCGAAAACCTCGATTGCCGCACTCTTCGTGATCCAGTTCATTTACGGATGGAACCAATACCTCTGGCCGCTTCTGGCAACCACCAGCGAGGATATGTACCCCGTGGTAATTGGCATCAAGCGGATGATCGCAGGCGGCGATGCCGCCAACGAATGGAATGTGGTGATGGCCACCGCAATCCTGGCCATGCTGCCGCCTGCGCTGGTTGTCATCCTGATGCAAAAGTGGTTTGTGAAGGGCCTGGTTGATACCGAAAAATAAACACATCCCGCGAGCAACAGCTGGAAACCGCCCCCTACCCTACTGATCAGACTTATGGCATCACTCACCCTCAACAACGTCATCAAACGCTACGGAACCGGCAAGACTGCAGTACCCGTGCTGCATGGCGTCAGCGCTGACATTGCAGACCATGAATTCATCGTGATCGTCGGACCTTCGGGCTGCGGCAAGTCGACACTGCTGCGGATGGTGGCCGGTCTCGAAGAAGTTACCGAGGGCGAAATCTCAATCGGGGGCAAGGTCGTCAACAACCTGGAGCCCGCTGAACGCGACATCGCCATGGTGTTTCAGAACTACGCGCTGTATCCGCACATGACTGTGTTCGATAACATGGCTTATGGCCTGAAGATCGCCAAGGTTCCGGTTGCCGAGATCAAGTCCCGCGTTGACAAGGCCGCGAAAATTCTGGAACTGGGGCACTTGTTGGACCGCAAGCCGCGTGCGCTATCGGGCGGCCAGCGCCAGCGGGTGGCCATGGGCCGTGCGATTGTTCGCCAGCCGCAGGTCTTCCTGTTCGACGAGCCGCTGTCGAACCTGGACGCCAAGCTGCGCGTGCAGACCCGGCTTGAAATTCAAAAATTGCATCGCGAGCTGGGCATCACGTCGCTTTTTGTCACCCATGATCAGGTCGAGGCGATGACGCTGGCGCAGCGCATGATGGTGATGAATGCCGGCCATATGGAGCAGTTTGGTACGCCCGAAGAGGTGTACAACCGCCCTGCAACCACGTTTGTAGCCAGCTTCATGGGTTCGCCCCCGATGAACCTCCTCAACGGCGCGCCCAATGAGCACTTTGGCGGCAAGCCGGGCGCTCTGCTCGGCATCCGGCCCGAGCATCTGCAGGTCAGCCTTGAGAACACCGGCGGCTGGGCGGTTCAGGTGGACACCACGGAGATGCTGGGCGCAGAGCGTTTGCTGTACTGCCGCATCGGCGACGAATTCCTGATTGTTCGTACCGACGAAAGCCTGTCGTCTGCGCCACCTATCGGCAGCACAATTTACGTCACCCCGCGCGCCGACCGCCTGCACTGGTTTGACGCGTCCACCGGCAAAAGGCTGTAGCCTTGCCGTTCCCCGCGCTTCTCGCCGGATGCCAGGCGCTGCCTGCAAAAGTTGCAAAAGCGGCAGCGCCGTACGCCGATCGGTCACCGACATGAGTCCCTGCTGGCCCTATCCGCGATGGATTGCGCACCGGGGTGCGGGCAAGCTGGCGCCGGAAAACACCCTGGCAGCTTTCAGGCTTGGGGCCCGGCTTGGCTACCGCATGTCCGAATGCGATGTGAAGCTGAGCGCGGATGGCGTGCCGTTTTTATTGCACGACAGCACACTGGAACGCACCACCAACGGGGTCGGCAACGCAGGCAATCTGGCCTGGCGGGAGCTGGCCCTGCTCGACGCTGGCGCCTGGCATTCTGCGGCTTTTGCAGGCGAGCCGCTGGTGCGGCTGGATACCGTTGCACGGTATTGCATCGCCAACCGGCTGATGCTCAATATCGAGATCAAGCCCACGCCCGGACTGGAAGCGCTGACGGGCACAACGGTTGCCGATGCTGCCGCCAGCCTATGGGCAGGCGTTGACATCCCCCCCTTGCTTACTTCCTTCAAGCGCGCGTCCCTGGAAGCAGCCCGAATCGCACAGCCACAGTTGCCACGGGCCCTGCTCATCGACGAATGGGAGCCTGACTGGCTGGACGCCGCGCTTTCGCTGCAGTGCGCGGCGGTGGTCTGCAACCAGCACCTGTGGGATGCCGACACCGTTTCACGCGCCCGGCACGCCGGGCTCAGGTTACTGAGTTACACGGTCAACGATGAACGGTCAGTCCAGCGGCTACTGGGGCTGAACACCGACGGCATCATCACCGATATGGTGCATGTGTTCGACCCGGAGCGATAAAGGGCCGACATAGCGGCTTGTATGGCCCTGGCGTTCGCGCAGCGTGTTGGCCTGATGCCAACCTGCTGTCTGGCGCCACGTTTCAGCGTTGCCAGCCGCGCAGCAACATCCATTGGCAAAAACCGGCAACCAGCGCCATCGCGCCGTAGCTGGCCATTTTGGCGTCGCTGCCAAAAACGGCAAGGCCTGCGGACAGCATCACCAGGTTCACTATGAAAACAATAGCTACCTGCCCCGCTATTCCTCGGGCTGGAGGCCTTTTTCGTTTAAATAAACGGCCCTTTAAACTGGTTGACACCACCAGCACCAGAGCCACGAAGGCGGCGGGCGCCATGAAGTTCAGCAGGTGGTCGGTCAACAGGTAAAGGTTCATAGCAGGGCGTTGGGCAGTGCAAGCGCATGTAGATGGGCCCAAAGCGGCATGTGATATCGCCTGCCGCGAGCTGGCCGTAGAAGCGCTGCGCCGGGTAATTCAAGGCCTGACCGGTAACGCAAGGGCTTCAATTTTATAATCCTGCTATGTCTGTCTGGGCCCTGGGGCTAAACCATAACACTGCACCGCTGGATTTACGCGGTCGTTTTGCCTTTTCCATGGACCAGATCGAGCCGGTTCTCAAGGGCCTGCGCGCGTCGCTTGCGCCGATGTCGCGCCCGCCCGAGGCCACCATACTGTCAACCTGCAACCGCACCGAAATCTACTGCGCCGGTGACCATCCTGACCTGCAGCACACGCTGCAGTGGCTGGCGCATAGCGGCGGTGTTTCCCCCGCCCTGCTGCGATCGCACACCTACACGCTCGAAGGCGGACATGCCGCGCGGCATGCCTTCCGGGTTGCCAGCGGGCTCGATTCCATGGTGCTGGGCGAGCCGCAGATCCTGGGCCAGATGAAAGACGCGGTGCGCGCAGCCGAAGTGGCGGGCGCCATGGGCTCTACTTTGCACCAGCTGTTTCAACGCTCGTTTGCAGTAGCCAAGGAAGTGCGTACCAGCACAGCCATTGGCGCGCACAGCATCAGCATGGCCGCAGCCGCCGTGCGTTTGGCCGGGCAGCTTTTTGAAGACCTGGGCGAAATCAAAATTTTGTTTGTCGGCGCTGGCGAGATGATCGATCTGGCGGCGACGCATTTTGCAGCCAAAAATCCGGCCTCGATGGCCATAGCCAACCGCTCGCTGGCCCGGGGCGAAAAACTGGCCGCCCGGTTTGGCGCCGAGGTCATGCGGCTGGCCGACCTGCCGAGCCGCCTGCATGAATTCGATGCCGTCATCAGCTGTACCGCCAGCACGCTGCCGATCATCGGGTTGGGCGCTGTCGAGCGCGCGGTCAAGTTGCGCAAGCATCGGCCCATGTTCATGGTTGACCTGGCGGTGCCGCGTGATATCGAGCCCGAGGTCAAGGCATTGCCTGATATCTACCTTTACACGGTTGACGACCTGGCCAAGGTCGTGCAAACCGGCCGCGACAACCGGCAAGCCGCGGTGGCAGAGGCAGAAGTCATCATCGACGCAGGTGTTCAGAACTTCATGCACTGGCTGGACCAGCGCGGCACGGTGCCCCTGATCCAGCAACTGAACGCACAAGCCGACGAGTGGCGTGCCATCGAGATTCAGCGCGCCCGTAAATTGCTGGCCAAAGGCGAGCCGGTTGATGCGGTACTGGAAGCCCTCAGCCGGGGGTTGACGCAAAAGATGCTGCACGGCGCACTGGCAGAGTTGCACGCCGGCGACGACGGTAACCGGCAAGCCACAGCCCAGACCATCTCGAAGCTGTTTCTGCGCGGCAAGCTGCCGGTGCGGCGAACCGACGATCTTGAGCGTTAGCGACGCTGTTTTTTCGACACGGTTCTGGGCCGCGTCTGTGGTGGTACCAGAGACATCGTCACCGGATTCAGGACCACGGAACACGACGCAGCGAGCAGTTGCTAAAAGACAGCGTCGTAAAAACAAGTTTCTTGTCTCCATTCGTGACATCCTCGCTCCACTTCCTCTTTTTTGACCGTTTCCGGTCCCCCAGACCTCTTCACTTCCATGAAACCCTTTCTTCGCCAAACGCTTGAGCGACAGCTTCTGAGGCTGCATGAGCTGGACGCCCTGCTGTCGGCCAGCGATGTGGTGAGCGACCTTGACCGCTTCAGAAGCCTGACGCGTGAGCATGCCGAGGCCAGCACCATTGCCGAGCAATACCGCAAGCTCACCAGCCGTGAGGCTGACTTGGCGAGTGCCCTGGGCATGCTGGACGAAGCCACTGACGACCCCGAGATGGTCGCGATGGCCGAGGAAGAAATCGGAGCTGCCAAAGCCGACATCGCACGCCTTGACGAGGCGCTGCAACTGATGCTGATTCCCAAAGACCCCGACGACGTGCGGCCGGCTTTTGTCGAAATACGCGCAGGCACCGGCGGTGATGAGTCGGCTCTGTTCGCAGGGGATCTTTTCCGCCTGTACACCCGTTATGCCGAGCGCAACCGTTGGCATGTCGAGGTGATCAGCGAATCGCCCGGGGAGATGGGGGGCTATAAAGAGGTGGTGTTGCGCATGGACGGGCCGGCCGACGCGCTGGGCGTGGGCGTGTACGGCAAATTGCGCTTTGAATCCGGCGGGCATCGCGTGCAACGGGTTCCGGCTACTGAGACTCAGGGCCGCATTCACACCAGCGCCTGCACCGTGGCCGTCATGCCCGAGCCGGACGAGGCGGTGGCGATTCAGATCAACCCGGCAGACTTGAGGATTGATACCTACCGTGCGAGTGGCGCCGGCGGCCAGCACATCAACAAGACCGATTCGGCAGTTCGAATCACCCACCTGCCCACCGGTATCGTCGCCGAATGTCAGGAAGGCCGCAGCCAGCACAGCAACAAGGCACAGGCGCTGAAGGTGCTGACAGCCCGCATCCATGAAAAAGACCGTTCCGAGCGCGCCGCCAAGGATGCGGCGATGCGCAAGGGGCTGGTAGGCACCGGCGACCGCTCCGACCGCATACGGACCTACAACTTTCCACAGGGGCGCCTGACCGATCACCGCATCAACCTGACGCTTTACAAGCTCCTCACCATCATGGAGGGTGACCTGGAGGACGTGATCACCGCCCTGCAGGTGGCGCGCGGCGCCGAAGAGCTGGCTGAACTGGAATCGGCGTCGCAGGGATGAAACCGGGAAAATTTAAACAAAAAAGCCTTCTAGCCCAATATTTGCGGAGCCATGTAGCTATTATTAGCATAGCAAAAAGCCTCTGCTTCGCATCCGGCACCCGATGACACGCACCCTTGGCCAATGCCTGCTGGAAGCCCAGACCACCGGCATTGAGCGCCTGGATGCGCAGCGGCTCCTGCTGCTGGCGCTGGGCAGGCCTCCCGGCGAGCGCGCCTGGCTGCTGGCGCATGACGATGACCCGATCGAAAAGCTGGCCCGGCAGGCATTCCAGCATCTTTGCCAACGCCGGCTTTGCAACGAACCCATGGCTTACCTGATGGGTCATCAGGAGTTTTTTGGACTGCATTTCAAGGTCGATGCCCGGGTATTGGTACCCCGGCCCGACACCGAAACGCTGGTGCAATGGGTCCTGGACAGCCTGCCGACGGTGACAACGCCGATTCGTCTGCTTGACCTGGGAACCGGCAGTGGCGCAGTAGCCCTGGCCGTGGCCAACCATGTGAAAAAGGCCGGGCTGCCAGCCCATGTGGTGGCAGTCGATGCCAGCAGCGATGCGCTGGATGTGGCACGTTTCAATGCCCGGGCTCTGGGCCTCGAAGCTGAGGTTGAATTTGTCGGCAGCAACTGGTTTGAGCGCGTTGAAGGCCGGTTTGACATCATTGCCAGCAACCCGCCTTACATCGCCAGCCATGATCCGCACCTTGAAGCGCTACGGCATGAGCCGCTTCCCGCACTGACGTCCGGAGTGGATGGGCTGGACGATATCCGCCGCATTGTGCAAACAGCGCCTCATTATTTGCAGACCGGCGGGTGGCTGCTCCTCGAGCATGGTTTCGATCAGGCCACGGAGGTATGCCAGCTGCTGGCCTTGCGTGGTTTCATATCGGTACACAGCCGGGCTGATCTGGCCGGCCGGCTGCGCTGCTCGGGCGGGCAAATGGCCGGCTAAGTAGCAAGCGCTGTGAGCGCCAGCACAAATGCCCGGATAATCAGGGCATTGAATTTCTCAAATCCATTGGCATCTACCGTGGATTGACCGAACACCTAAGGATTCCCCATGACAGACGCTACCGATACCCAGCAGCGCATTGATCAGATCGTCAAATCAAGTGATGTTGTACTGTTCATGAAAGGAACAGCTCAATTTCCGATGTGCGGCTTTTCCGGCCGCGCCATTCAGGTGCTGAAAGCCTGCGGCGTGAACAAACCGGCAACTTTCAATGTGCTGGAAGACCCTGAAATCCGCGACGGCATCAAGGAGTACAGTAACTGGCCCACCATTCCACAGTTATATGTGAAAGGTGAATTTGTGGGCGGCTCCGACATCATGATGGAGATGTACCAGAGCGGTGAGTTGCAACAGGTTCTGGGAACGCCTGCCGAGTAAAGAAACCAGCGCCATCACGGCGCGAGGCTTGAGCGGCTTGCCCGCCAGCCTGGTCTAGCGGGTATAGCCCGCGCAAACACCGGCGTTGACAGCGCCTTTGCATTCCCGTTTGAGACGAGCGTTGCGCTCGCCCGCACTTTCTTCCGAACCACGCAGGAATTTGCTGGTGACGGGTTTTTCGCCCGTTTCAGCAGTGCGCGACTTTTTCGTGCCTGGCTTTTTAGACCCCGTATTGCCGCTGCTGTCGGCAGCGCTGGCGACGAGGGCGCCGCTCACCAGCAAGGCGCCAACAACCAGCATCAAATAACTGTGCGCGCAGGATTTATACATAGATTTTGAAAAAGGTCACAGACCGGCAGTGTAGTGCCCAGCTGCGACTTCACTGGAGTTTCGGATCGCCAAAAAACTCATCGTCGGGCGGCGCGTCGGCCGGCATCCGGAAGCTTTCGCTGGCCCACGCACCCAGGTCGAGGTTTTTACAGCGCTGGCTGCAAAACGGCCTGAACGGGTTGCTGACGGCGTAAACGCTGGGGCCTTTGCAGGCAGGACATACAACGGTTTTTGGAGGGACTGGTTCTAGCTTCATTGCAAGCAAGCATCAATGAGTGCGGGCCTCGCGGCGCTCAAGAGCAAAGGGTCAGCTCGAATGTGGCGTCGGTCTGCGCAAGATGGAGTCGGTCATCGCTTTCATGGCGCATCAGGCGCACGGAAACCATCAGCCGGTTTCCGCTGATTTCAGGTATGAGGCCCAGCGCCGGGTTGATCCGAAGCCTCAACAGTTGAAAAGACCGGCCTTGCGGAAGATTCTGCTGGTACTGGCCATTCGGCGCCGTAACCTTTTGCGGCGCACCGGAATCCCTGAGCAACTGCAGGAGCAAGCGAATCGAATCGGCCAGTGGCACCAATGTCGACACCCAGCGCTGCAGATCTTTTTGCCTGACATGAGCCGTTGTGTGTTGCCACGCGTAATAGGCCGGGAGATCGAATTCGCAGGTGCCGCCCGGAATGCCGACGCGGCTTCGGATACTCATCAGCCAGTCGTTTTCAGTCAACGCCTGGCCTGCCTTGCCCATCAGCCCGTTGAGCGTCGCGAAACACTTTTCAAGTTGGCTGGTGACATCATCAAGCACGAATTCGGCAATAGCCGGGTTGCCGCGGTAGCTGTTGAGAATCTGCTTTTGCTTGTCGAGATCCTTCAGCACATCCATCTTCAGATCTGCCCGCGCAGCCACATCCATCACTTCAAAGATGGTGGTGATGGCGTAATGATGGTCAACAGGATGCTCTCGTACCACCAGTTCGGCCAGTCGGCGAAAGAGGTGCTCCAGTCGCAGATAGGTGCGGATACGTTCGTTGAAGGGATACTCGTAAAGGATCACGGCGCTTTCTTTGTCGGCTCGTTCAAGGAAGTTTTGGCATCATAGCCCGAAGCGATACGCGACCGAGGCCACTTCCAGGTCCAGCTGCTGCACGGACAGCCCGTCGTTATAAATGGATACATCTGCTGCCTTGCCGCGTGATGCGCGGCTGGCTTGCCCGGCGATCGCACGTTGTATTGCCTCTGGTGTCCATCCTGAACCGGGCAAGGCTCTGGCAGCCTCTCGCTCCAGGACCCTGTGCAGCTGCGTGGCTTCCGTGCAGTCAATCACTAACACCAGATCGAGTTGCTGTTGCCAGCGCCCCGACTCCACCAGCAGCGGAATATCAAATAATGTGCAGGATCTGCCCGCTTTCCAGGCAGCCTCGGCTTGGGCAGCCGCTTCCAGACTGACAAGCGGATGAACGATGGCTTCAAGCTTTTGTCGCGCAGCGGGTTCGCTAAAAACCAATTCGCGCATCGCGTCTCGGTTCATGGAGCCATCGGAGGCCACAAAACCGGGGCCAAACTGGCTGGCTATAGCCGGTATGGCCGAGCCGTTTACAGAAGTGGCGCTACGCGATATCGCGTCAGCATCGATCAGCCAGGCCCCGCGGGCTGCCAGCATGCGGGCGACTGTACTTTTTCCGCTGCCAATGCCACCGGTCAACCCGATACGAAGCCCGCGAGATACCTGCATGCAATACCGCTAGAGTCCTGCAAAGCGCAGGATCGACTGAGGACCGAAAACCATGGCAGTTAAGCCCGCCCCAGCCAGGAAAGGCCCGAAAGGTATGTAGCCGCCCTCGCGCAAGCCACTGGTGAACTTCATGCCAATACCGATCAACGCACCGATGACAGACGCCATCAGGATCATGGGCACCAGAGCAGTCCAGCCAAACCAGGCACCCAGCGCGGCAAAAAGCTTGAAATCGCCGTAGCCCATGCCCTCCTTGCCGGTGACGAGTTTGAAGCCCCAGTACACCAGCCAGAGCGACAGGTAGCCAGCGACAGCTCCCCACAAGCTGTCCACCAGGCGCACCGCAGGATTCCAGTTGAGCGCCGCAACCATCAGGCCGGCCCACATGAGCGGCAGGGTTATGTCATCTGGCAACAGTGTCGTGTCCCAGTCAATCATTGCCAGTGCCAGCAACGCAGCCGAAAACCCGCACCATGCCACAGCGGTGATGGAAGCACCCCATTGCCAGGCGCTGAAAGCGAACAACGAGCCCGTCGCCAGCTCGACCATGGGGTAGCGAACGCCGATCCGTGATCCGCAGGCCGAGCATTTACCGCGCAAGAAGAGATAGCTGACGACGGGAATGTTTTCGTACCAGCGGATTGAATGGCCGCAAGCCGAACACCTGGACCGGGGCGTCATCAGGTTGAACGCGCCGAGTGTGATGTTTGGCGCCTTGAGGTCAGCCGCTTCGCCTTGATTCCCCGAGAATTGGGCGTACTCGGCCGCCCATTGCTGCTCCATCATCTTTGGCAGCCGGTAGATAACGACGTTCAGAAAGCTTCCTACCAGCAATCCGATAACGCCCGCACAGACAAGCAAAACTTGCGGTGGAACAGCCTCCAGCACCTCAAGCATCAAACAACTTGACCCAGCTTGAAAATCGGCAAATACATTGAAACCACAATGCCACCAATCAGCGTTCCCAGAAATACGATGATGATGGGCTCCATAAGGCTGGAAAGGCCGGCAACCATTTCATCAACCTCGGCTTCGTAGAAGTCTGCAGCCTTGCCCAGCATGTGGTCAACCGACCCGGATTCCTCACCGATTGCGCACATCTGCAGCACCATGGTCGGAAACAAATCGGCATTGGTCATGGCTGCTGTCAAGCTGGTACCGGTTGAGACTTCCTGCTGGATTTTCACGGTAGCGTCCGCATACAGGGAGTTGCCGGATGCACCGCCTACCGAATCCAGCGCCTCGACCAAAGGCACACCTGCGGCGAACATGGTGGAGAGCGTGCGCGTCCAGCGGGCAATGCATGACTTGTCGATCAGTGCGCCGAAGACAGGCATTTTCAACAGCGCCCTGTCCATGAACTTCTGCATCTTTTCGCTGCGCCTCCAGGCCTGCATGAAGAAATAAAAGCCGCCGCCTATTCCCCCAAAAATAAGCCACCAATACGCCACAAAAAACTCGCTGATGGCAATAACGATGAGTGTCGGTGCAGGAAGGTCAGCGCCGAAGGAGGAAAAAACCTCCTTGAAGGCCGGAATCACGAAAATCATGATCACGGCTACCACGACAAACGCCACAACCACCACCGAAATCGGGTACATCAGCGCAGACTTGATCTTTGACTTGATGGCCTCGGTTTTTTCCATGTACACCGCAAGCCGGTCGAGCAATGACTCCAGAATACCGGCGGCCTCGCCCGCTTCAACAAGATTGCAATACAGGGCATTGAAGTACAGCGGGTATTTCCGGAATGCTGCGCTCAGTGACGTGCCCGTTTCCACGTCTGTACGGATGTCGTTGAGCAATTTCGTCACACTGCCGTTGGGGTTGCCCCGTCCGACAATGTCGAAAGACTGCAGCAACGGAACACCGGCTTTCATCATTGTCGCCAGCTGGCGCGTGAAGATGGCAATATCCCTGGGCTTGATCGACTTGCCCGTGCGCATCCGGCGTTTTTTGATCTTGGTCGGAAAAACGCCCTGTCGACGCAACGAGGCCTTGACCTGATTTTCACCTGCCGCCCGGACTTCACCACGAACCTGCTTGCCGCCACGGTCCTTGCCCTCCCATTCGAAGACAAATTCCTGAACGCCCCTGGATACCGCTGTTGCCATGATTGTTCTCTCGTTTTACCGATGGACGCTGGCACGATACCGTCCACAACCAGTGGTGACTGGTAATGCCATCGATCGCTTCGTGTCAAACAAATGATCGGCTTCAAACATTGGTGCAGCCCAGAACTTCTTCGACCGATGTCATGCCCAGCTTCACCTTGTAAAGCCCCGACTGGCGCAGGCTCCTGACGCCTTCTGATTCCGCTTGTGCGGCAATTTCAAGCGCGCTTCCATCGCGCAGAATGATCCGCTGGATCTCGTCCGTGATCGGCATCACCTGGTAAATACCTACCCGCCCCTTGTACCCGTTGGTACACATCGAACAACCCACCGGTCGATAAGGTGTCCAGGAGCCATCCACGTCATCCTCATTGAAACCCGCCTCGAGCAAGGTCTCACGGGGAATATCAGCCGGGGCCTTGCAGTTGGGGCAAAGCCGGCGCGCCAGTCGCTGTGCAGTGATCAGGATCACGCTGGATGCGATGTTGAAGGGTGCAATGCCCATATTTCGCATACGCGTCAGCGTGGTGGGCGCATCGTTGGTATGCAGTGTCGACAGCACCAGGTGACCGGTCTGAGCGGCTTTGATGGAAATATCGGCAGTTTCGATATCGCGAATCTCGCCGACCATGATGATGTCGGGGTCTTGCCTCAAAAAAGCCTTGAGCGCGACTGGAAAAGTCATGCCGGCCTTGTCGTTCATGCTCACCTGGTTGACGCCGGGCAAGGTAATTTCGGCCGGGTCTTCTGCAGTTGCGATGTTGACGCCGGGTTTGTTCAGGATATTGAGACACGTATACAGCGACACGGTTTTCCCGGAACCTGTAGGTCCCGTGACCAGAACCATGCCGTAGGGACGGCCAATGGCCGACAGCAATCGCGCTTTTTCCGCAGGCTCGTAACCCAGTGCATCGATACCGAGTTTTGCGCTGCTCGGATCAAGAATACGAATCACGATCTTTTCGCCGTACATGGTCGGCAGGGTACTGACACGAAAATCAATCACCCGATCGGGACCGATCTTCAGCTTCATCTTGCCGTCTTGTGGAACCCGCTTCTCTGAAATATCGAGCTTGGAGATCACCTTGATGCGGGCTGCCAGTTTTTCCTTGATGGCAACCGGCGGCGAGGCGATTTCGCGCAGTTCGCCGTCTACCCTGAACCGGACCCGATAAGTGTGCTCGAAAGGCTCGAAATGCAGATCTGATGCTCGCATGCTGAAGGCATCCAGCAGCATCTTTTGCAAGAACTTGACGACAGGCGCATCCTCGACCTCAGCTACGTTGGCGTCGTTGCTGTCAGCGGTAGCGGTGTCGGTGCCCGCCTCGTCAAACTCGAAATCGCTGCCAATGATGTTTTCCATGGCTTCAGCTGCGGTTGCAGTTGAAGCCTCGACCATCCTGGACAATTTGTCGTATTCGGCAATTACCCAGTCCACGCCCATCTGGGTGGAAAACTTGATTTTTTCTGCCGCTTCCTGATCGGACGGATCGGCTGTAGCGACGATCAGCCGGTTATTGCGCTTGCTAAGTACAACGATTCGGTACGTCTGGCATATCTTTCCGTCAAGCAAGCCTTTGGGAAGCCTGTGAATGTCGATAGCTTCCAGATCCAGCAGCGGCGCAGCGAAGGCCGAAGACATGGTATGCGCAAGATCGGACGGCGAAACCGCGCCGGAGCCGGTCAACTCGGCAATAAAACTGGTCCGGCTGCTTTTGGCTTTGGCAAAAATTTCCTCGGCGGCTTTCTGGCCCAGTTTGCCGGCGACAACCAGCGCGCGGCCCAGACCTGGCAGTGCCACCGAGGGCGCTTCAAACGCGGTTTCTGCTGCAGCCATATTCGTCAGTTCGCACCCAAATCAACATCATCGCTTATTGATGAGCAGGTGTAAATCAAAACGGACCCGTACGCAAAGCCGTGTGTTGGATCAAGGCGAACAGCGCCTCGTGGCTGCAGGCCTGGGCGCAGTCAGGATCGCCGCGAAAGCAACTGCGACGCGAGGTCAAACAACGCCTGGCTGTACGGGTTGTCCGGCAACCCGGCGAGTGCATCAAGCGCCCGCTGGGCTTCTTGCGCCGCTGCGTCACGCGTGGCCTGTAGCGCGCCGGTCTCGTGCACGATGTCGATAATCTCCGAGATCATTGACGTGCCGCCGGTTTCAATGGCCTGGCGAATGACGCCGCACTGCGCAGGGGTGCCCCGTTGCATGGCGATGATCAATGGCAACGTGGCCTTGCCCTCGCGCAAGTCATCGCCCAGGTTTTTGCCCATTTCTGGTGCATGGCCGTCGTAGTCGAGTACGTCATCAATGACCTGAAATGCCGTGCCCAGGGCCTGGCCGTATTCAGCGCAACATTGCTCGACATCAGGCGCAGCTTGCGCCAGCAAAGGCGCTATCCGGGCGCTCGCTTCAAACAGCTTGGCGGTCTTGGAACGTATGACGCGAAGGTAGGCTGCCTCGGAAAGGCTCGCGTCATGCATGTTCATCAGCTGGATGACCTCGCCCTCTGCGATCACATTGGTGGCTTCCGCAAGCGTTTGCATGATTCGCATGTTTCCAGCGTCGACCATCATCTGGAAAGCCCGTGAGTACAAAAAGTCGCCGACCAGAACGCTTGCCGGATTGCCAAACGCCTCGTTCGCTGTCGCGCGTCCACGCCGCATCGTGGACTCATCCACCACATCATCATGCAGGAGTGTTGCGGTGTGTATGAACTCGACTACCGCAGCCAGGTTGTAGCGTTGACTGCCGGTGTATCCGAGCGCGCCGCACATCAGAAGCAGCAACGCGGGCCGAAGCCGCTTGCCACCAGCGGCAACGATATACCGGGATACCTGGCTGACCAGCGGAACTTCCGACTGCAGGCGCGCTTCTATGACCTTGTCCATCTCCTGCATGTCCCCGGCAATCAGGGCTAGGGCGGCAGCAGTGCTTGAAGAATTGGCAGACAAGGAAAGTCCAGAGGTTAAGTTGTGGCGATTATAGAAACCAGCTTTGGCGCCTTTTGTGCCCGGACAGGCCATGCTTCTGCATTGCGCAGTAGAGGCTTCTAAAGCGGCATGGTAGAATGCCGGGTTCTGCGGAAATCCGTCTGCAGAACCCAATTGAAGAGGTCTTACATGTACGCGGTCATAAAAACCGGTGGCAAACAATACAAGGTTGCTACTGGAGAAAAAATTAAAGTAGAACAGATTGCTGCGGACGTAGGCCAAGAGATTGTTATTGACCAGGTTTTGGCTGTCGGAGAAGGCAGCGCTATCACGGTCGGTACTCCCTTGGTGCTAGGTGCCACTGTTACTGTTACTGTTCTTTCCCAAGGCAGGCACGACAAGGTTCGCATTTTCAAAATGCGCCGTCGCAAGCACTACCAAAAACGCCAGGGTCACCGGCAAAATTACACTGAACTGCAAATCGGCGTCATCGCGGGTTGATGGCAAGACAGTCGTACCAGGAGTATTGAAAAATGGCACAGAAAAAAGGCGGCGGCTCTACGCGAAACGGGCGTGATTCACAGCCCAAGATGCTTGGCGTCAAGAAATTTGGCGGTGAAGTGATCAATGCCGGCAGCATTATTGTTCGCCAGCGGGGTACCAAGTTCCATCCTGGCGTCAACGTCGGCATCGGAAAAGACCACACGCTTTTTGCGCTGGTTGATGGTCAGGTTTCCTTCGCGATCAAAGGTTCCATGAACAAGCATACGGTCAACGTGATGCCTGCCAACGTGACGGCCAGCTAAAGCAGCCGGTCACGCGACATCCAGGCCCCGCATGTCGGGGCTTTTTCGTTTTTAGCTACGATGAAGCTGCAGGTTGTGACCTATTGCCGCAGCGTACCCCGAGACCATCATGAAATTTGTTGACGAAGCCTTCATTGACATTGCTGCGGGCGATGGCGGCAGCGGCTGCGTTTCATTCAGCCACGAGAAATACAAGGAATTCGGCGGTCCGAACGGTGGCGATGGCGGGCGCGGGGGGCATGTTTACGCAGTAGCCGACATCAACCTCAATACCCTGGTGGACTACCGATTTTCCCGGCGTCATGAAGCGCGAAACGGTGGACATGGCATGGGCTCTGACATGTTCGGTGCCAAGGGCGACGACATCATTCTGAAGATGCCATTGGGCACTATCTTGACGGATGCAGAGACCGGCGAGGTCCTGTACGAGCTGCTCGAGCCTGATGAGCCGGTCCTGATCGCCAAGGGTGGTGATGGCGGTTTTGGCAACCTGCGTTTCAAAAGCTCGACCAACCGCGCGCCGCGCAGCAAGACGCCGGGCTGGCCCGGCGAGCGCAAGAATCTCAAACTCGAACTGAAAGTTCTGGCAGATGTCGGTCTGCTCGGCATGCCCAACGCGGGCAAGTCCACCTTCATCTCAGCGGTTTCCAACGCACGGCCCCGCATTGCGGACTATCCCTTCACCACATTGCACCCTAACCTGGGCGTTGTGCGAGTCGGCCCCGAGCAGAGCTTTGTGGTGGCCGATCTGCCGGGCCTGATAGAAGGCGCGTCCGAGGGCGCTGGATTGGGCCACCTGTTTCTGCGCCACTTGCAACGCACACGCCTGCTGCTGCATATCGTGGATATGGCGCCCTTTGATGACAGTGTGGACCCAGTGGCTCAGGCCAAGGCGATTGTTGGCGAGCTGAAGAAATACGACGAGGCCTTGTACAAAAAGCCGCGCTGGCTGGTTTTGAACAAGCTGGACATGGTTGACAAGGATGAACGTGCCGCGCTTGTCAAGGATTTCGTCAAGCGCTTCAAGTTCAAGGGACCGGTTTTCGAGATTTCAGCGCTGACCCGAGAAGGCTGCGAGCAATTGATCAAAACCATTTACCAGCATGTCAAGGACGCGCAGAAAAGTGAGCAGCCGGCGGAGGAAATAGACCCTCGCTTTGCCGAGTTGCCGCCTGAAAACACGCCCTGAGTTCGCCGCGCATCTGTCAGACGAAGACATGGCTTACTCACTTAACGATAGCTGTAAGCCCTTACAAGTACTGGGCTAGAGGCCTAAAACACTCAAAATATGCCTGATATGTCAGCCTCTCCTGTTCTGCGTGGTGCCAAGCGTATCGTGGTCAAAGTTGGTTCGAGTCTGGTGACCAATGAAGGCAGAGGCCTGGATGCCGCGGCCATTGGGCTGTGGTGCGAGCAACTGGCAGCGCTATCGCGTGACGGCCGCGAAGTCATCATGGTGAGCAGCGGCGCGATCGCTGAAGGTATGAAGCGGCTGGGCTGGTCTACCCGGCCGAAGGGCATACATCAATTGCAGGCGGCCGCCGCCGTTGGCCAGATGGGGCTGGCTCAGGTTTACGAAACCAAGCTGCGCGAAAACGGCATTGGCAGCGCGCAGGTGCTGCTTACCCATGCGGACCTGGCCGACCGCGAACGCTATCTGAATGCGCGCTCCACACTGCTGACCCTTTTGCAGTTGGGCGTCGTGCCCGTCATCAACGAGAACGATACCGTCGTCAATGACGAGATCAAGTTTGGCGACAACGACACCCTGGGCGCCCTGGTTGCCAATCTGGTGGAAGCGGACGCACTGGTGATATTGACCGATCAACCGGGGCTGTTCACGGCAGATCCGCGCAAGGATCCCACCGCCACATTGGTGCATGAGGCCATCGCAGGCGACACCAAACTGGAGGCCATGGCCGGCGGCGCCGGCTCCAGCTTGGGCAAAGGCGGCATGATCACCAAGATACTGGCCGCCAAGCGCGCCGCAGGTTCCGGCGCGTCAACCGTCATAGCCTGGGGCCGGGAACCGCAGGTGCTCATGAGGCTGTGCAGCGGCGAGGCGATAGGCACCTTGCTGGTGGCACAGACGCAAAAACAGCAGGCTCGCAAGCAGTGGATGGCCGACCATCTTCAGCTGCGCGGCTCGGTCACGGTGGATGCGGGCGCCGTGGGAAAGGTCCGGGCGGAAGGAAAAAGCCTGCTGCCGATTGGCATGACCGCCGTGCAGGGAGAATTCAGGCGTGGTGATGTGATTGCCGTGCAAGACACCGACGGTATCGAAATTGCGCGCGGGCTATCCAATTACTCCAGTTCCGAAGCACGCCTTATCTGCCGCAAGTCTTCTTCGGAATTTGAAAAGTTGCTGGGCTACACCGGTGAGCCTGAAATGGTTCACCGCACGAATCTGGTGTTGAGCCGCTAGGTTTTTGTGGTATTGGGGCGCTTGGCGTGAGCGCCTTAAAGGCCCGCTAGAAATCGGTGGTTTTGAAGTTCTGGTTTTTAAGCCGGCGCACCACCGCTGCCGCCGACGACACCGGCGCACCACCGTCACAAAGGCCTGAGCGTGCCAGATGCAGCGCGTGTTTCGACGGCATGGTGTCAAAAACAGAACGCCACTCGGGCCGCGCAATGCGGCTCCAGCTGCCATCCGAAGCGTGCCGCGCATAGGTTTTGAATTCTCCGGTTGCGCAGCGTATAGCTTCGTACATCACGTTTTTCGCACCGCTCCGGCTTGAAGCAACCACCACATAACGTACCAAGCCATCGCTCGGGGTGAACCTTATCGTGCCTGGGTCTATGCCATACACCAGCGATGAACTGCCGGCACCATCAAATGGCACGAGTTTGCTGAAGTCGACCGCAGGCGGTAGCGGTGTCTCCGATTCAGACCAGTCCGGATCGTCCGCATTGGTCTGCGCCAGCGCAGCGCTGCAAAGCCCCAGCAAGGTGACGCTCAACAGCGTCCGAAATGCCTGGGCTGTACACGATCCAGCGCGAGGAAAGAATCGGTTCGAGGTCATAGCTTGTTGGTCAGGTTGTCTGCGTTAAGGCTGGTTTGGGGATCGGGCTCAAAGGTCGCGCCTGGTGGCAACTCAAAAGCCGGACCAAACCTGCCGGCCACATGGGACCCGGCATCAAGACCCGAAGACAGCTCGCGCGCATGCACCGCGCCCCGCAGGTAACGGTTGCGTGGATCGGCCCTTGTCTCCATGCGGGCATCCTGCCGGGTGTTGAGCCGGGGAACAAAGCGCGCAAGTTCGGTCAGTGCCATTTCATAAACACCTCGCTTGAACTCCACCACCACATCAAGCGGCACCCAGTAGTCGTTCCAACGCCAGGCGTCGAACTCCGGATGATCGGTGGCGCGCAGGTTCAAGTCCCAGTCGTGTCCGACCAGCTGCAGGAGAAACCAGATTTGCTTCTGGCCTTTGTAATGTCCGCGCGCATCGCGGCGGATGAACCGGTCAGGCACCTCATAGCGCAACCAGTCTCGGGTTCGGGCCAGCACGTGTACATGCTGGGGGAAGAGCCCTACCTCTTCATGCAACTCGCGGAACATGGCTTGCTCGGGGTTTTCGCCCCGGTCAATGCCACCCTGCGGGAACTGCCAAGAGTGGGTTCTGATCCGCTTGCCCCAAAATACCTGACTTCTCTGGTTGAGCAAGATGATGCCGACGTTGGGCCTAAAGCCGTCCCGGTCAAGCATAATCAAACCTCAAATTTTTTAAACTGAGTCCATTATGCACAGCGCCGGCAAGCATGCCAAACGCGCTGTCCGACTCTAGCCCCAACCCCCAGAAAAATAGCCCATGAAAGCTTCGCAGTTTTTCATTTCGACCCTCAAGGAAGCGCCGGCTGATGCTGAAGTGGTGAGCCATCAACTCATGATGCGCGCGGGGATGATCAAGAAACTCGGTGCTGGCATTTACAACTACATGCCCATGGGCCTGCGCGTCATTCGCAAGGTCGAGGCCATTGTTCGTGAAGAGATGAACCGGGCTGGCGCCATCGAGATGACCATGCCGGTGATTCAACCTGCCGAACTGTGGCAGGAGACCGCCCGCTTCGAGAAGATGGGGCCCGAGCTGTTGCGCATCAAAGACCGGCATGGTCGCGACTTCGTGGTTCAGCCGACCAGTGAGGAGGCGGTGACTGACGTCGTGCGTCAGGACATCAAAAGCTACAAGCAGCTGCCGAAAAATTTCTACCAGATCCAGACCAAGTTTCGCGATGAGCGACGTCCTCGCTTCGGCCTGATGCGCGGGCGAGAGTTCATCATGAAAGATGCGTACAGCTTTGACCGAGACCAGACCGCTGCCAAGGCAAGCTACCAGGTCATGGCGCAGGCCTACCGCCGCATATTTGATCGCTTCGGCCTGACCTACCGTGCGGTCGCTGCCGACAGCGGCGCGATTGGCGGCGACTTGAGCGAAGAGTTTCAGGTAATTGCCGCGACTGGCGAGGACGCTATCGTCTATTGCCCTGAAAGCGATTACGCCGCCAACATGGAAAAAGCCGAAGCACTGGCGCCTCAAATATCACGCCTGAAGCCTTCGCAGGAGCTGACCAAAACACCGACACCCGGCAAGGCAACCTGTCAGGATGTCGCCGCGCTGCTTACGGTTCCTTTGCAATCCACGGTCAAGTCGCTGGTATTGGCTACCGACAGAACCAACGAGGCGGGCGAAGCCATCAATCCGCAGATTTGGCTACTGCTGCTTCGAGGCGACCATGACATGAACGAGGTGAAGGCTTCCAAGGTTCCGGGTCTCGGCGCCAACTATCGCTTTGCCAGTCTGCCCGAGATTGAGGAGCACTTCGGCTGCAAGCCTGGTTATCTCGGGCCGTTGCAACTCAGGGCGCCTGTGAAGCTGGTGGTAGACCGTGAGGTTGCCGTCATGGCTGACTGGATCTGCGGCGCCAATGCCGAAGATTTCCACTTTACCGGCGTCAACTGGGGCCGGGACTTGCCCGAGCCGGACCTGGTTGCAGACCTTCGCAATGTGGTGGTGGGCGACGCGTCACCCGACGGCAAGGGTGTGCTGGCCATCGAACGCGGCATCGAGGTCGGCCATGTGTTTTATCTCGGCACCAAATATTCAAAGGCCATGAACGCCAGTTTTCTTGACGAAAACGGCAAGCCGCAGTTTTTTGAAATGGGGTGCTACGGCATCGGCGTGACACGGCTTCCGGCAGCCGCCATCGAGCAGAATCACGATGCCCGCGGCATGATCTGGCCGGACGCGATTGCGCCGTTTACCGTGGTTCTGTGCCCTATCAGCCCAGACCGTTTTCCTGACGTCAAGGCTGCGGCCGACAAGCTCTATGCAGAGCTGATCGCTCACGGTGTGGATGTCATCCTGGATGACCGCGGCGAGCGGCCGGGCGGCATGTTTGCCGACTGGGAACTGATTGGCGTGCCGCACCGCATCACCATTGGCGACCGGGGCCTTAAGGACGGCTCGCTGGAATACCAGCACCGTCGGGACACCGAATCCACCAAAATCGAAGTCTCAGGCGCCAGCGAGTTCATTCTCTCGAGGTTGTTTCCGGCGACGTTGCCGGCCGCGCTGACAACCTGAGAGTTTTTCATCAACGATGTCGTTGAACGATTCCTGCAAGTTATTTCGCCCTGCTGTTGACGGCGTTTGCATCGATCCCGCAATGCCGCATCATCCATCCCGGCGGCGCTGGCTGCTGTCTGTGGCTACCGGTCCAATGCCGCTCTTGTTTTCTGGCGGAGCGCAGGCTGGCGGCCAGCTTGAAGAACCGCTGATGGACTCGGTCCGAACTGCGCTGAGTTCGGCTGTTGCAAACCAGGCCCCACCGGTGCCAGAGTTTCGTGATACCGAAAGCCGCATGCGCTATTTGCGGTGGCTGGGCGCCATGAGCGACCGCCTGAAGCGCAAGACGCCAGAATTGCAGATTCGCACCGAGTTTTTGCAGACCGTCTGGTATGAAACCAAGCGAGCGGGGCTGGACACCACGCTGGTCCTCGGCCTGATCCAGGTGGAAAGCAATTTCCGGAAATTTGCTGTGAGTGTGGTCGGCGCTCGCGGCTATATGCAGGTCATGCCGTTCTGGACGCGGGTGATCGGCGACGGCGACCCCTCCAAGCTGTTTCATATGCAGACCAACCTGCGCTTTGGCTGCGTGATCCTTCGGCACTATCTGGACCGCGAAAAAGGCGATCTCTTCATGGGGCTGGGGCGCTACAACGGCTCACGGGGCAAGGCGCCCTACCCGAATGCGGTATTGGCTGCCAGTAAACAATGGGAAATGCCCAGCTGAGTAAAAAATTGCGCGCTGGATGGCTTCCATCAATAATTTTGTGCCATTTATGCCTCTAGCCCAATCTATTAAAGGACGTGTAGCTATAAATATCATAGCAAATTACGAGGCTTCGATCTCAATCCTGAAGACAGGTAACGCCTTTAAAACCGCGCTCCAGGGCAAACCAGTCCAGTACCGGAAGCGTGCCAGGCAACACCGGCTTGACCGCGACCGGCAGGGATTGCCAGGCAAAAGCCTGACCTTCATGCATCTGCAGCTCTCCGGTCCATTCGAACACCTTGCAAAAATTCAGGCTTACCAGGGCGTGTGGATAGTCAACCCGTTCTACCCGCCAGGGCTGCACTGCAGCAATCGTGATGCCGATTTCCTCAAGCAACTCGCGGCGCAAGGCCTGCTCGACGGTTTCACCAGCTTCAAGCTTGCCGCCCGGAAACTCCCAGTAGCCTTCATACACCTTGCCGGCAGGTCTCGACGTCAGCAGGAACTGACCATCCGCCCGGATAAGCACACCGACCGCAACATCCACGGTTTTGCGATCAGGTCCACCCTCACGCGGGCGGTCAGCGTCAGCCATCAGTACCGGCATTGAAAGCTCGGCTGCGTGTGGGTCCTCAAGCCTGGGCCGCAAGAAAACAGCTTTTCCGGGCTGCACGCAAACCGGCTCGCCGGTGAAGAGCGAGCTCACTGTTTGCCGGCATGATCACGCGCAAACTGATAAGCCACACGGCCACTGCGCGAGCCTCGCTCCAGCGCCCAGACCAGAGAAGCCGGCCGCGCGGCGTCAATGGCCATCTGGCTCATGCCAAACGACGACAGCCACTGCGCAACGATAGTGAGGTATTCATCCTGGCTGAAAGGATAAAAACTGACCCATAACCCGAAACGCTCGGAGAGCGATATTTTTTCCTCGACCACTTCGCCGGGATGCACTTCACCGTCTTCGCTGTGGGTGTAGGTCAGGTTCTCCGACATGTACTCGGGCAGCAGATGCCGGCGGTTGCTGGTGGCGTAAACCAGTACGTTGGGCGTTGCGGCAGCGACCGACCCGTCGAGCATCGATTTCAGCGCCTTGTACCCCGGCTCGCCCTCCTCAAAACTGAGGTCGTCGCAAAACACGATGAATTTTTCGGGCAATGCCGAGACGACATCGACAATGTCGGGCAGATCGGTCAGGTCGGCCTTGTCGACTTCGATCAAACGCAGCCCGCGCCCGGCATATTCATGCAGGCAGGCGCGAATCAGCGAGGACTTTCCGGTTCCGCGGGCGCCTGTCAGCAGCACATTGTTGGCGGGCTTGCCGTTCACAAATTGATCGGTGTTGCGCCGGATCTTTTCCTTCTGGTCGTCGATTTCCTTCAGGTCGTCCAGGGCCATCGCGCCCACATGGCGAACCGGCTCGAGCGAGCCGTGGCCAGAACTGCGCTTGCGGTAGCGGTAGGCAATTGAAGCCGTCCAGTCCGGCGCCGTGAGTGGTTGCGGCAGCACCGACTCGATACGGGCTACCAGGGACTCAACCCGGGTCATCAGGCGTTCAAACTGTTCGTTCATGGTGGTATGCGAAGGATCGGGCAAGCGGAAAAAGAAGAACCGGAAACAAATGCAAGCAGTGACGGCGACTGGTTTCAGCTGCGATAGTCAGCATTGATCTTGACGTAGTCATACGACAGATCACATGTCCAGACGGTATCGGTAGCCGGCCCGCGGCCCAGCACAACACGTACACCGATCTCGCTTTGGGACATCACGCGCTGGCCGTCGGCTTCGACATAAGCCGGATCACGCCCCCCGTTTTTAGCGACCAGCACGTCATCGAGGTACAGGTCAATGCCTGTCTGGTCAAGATCGTCGATTCCCGCATAGCCGACCGCGGCAAGAATCCGGCCCAGATTAGGATCACTGGCGAAAAAAGCGGTCTTGACCAGCGGCGAATGCGCAATTGAATAAGCCACCTGCCTGCACTCGGCGGCGTTTTTTCCGCCTTCTACCGTGATGGTGATGAATTTGGTCGCGCCCTCGCCGTCCCGTACGATGGCCTGGGCGAGCTTGCGGGCCACATCAAGCATGGCTGCGCGAAGCGCCTGGCCGTCGCTGCCATCGAGCGACGCAATTTCTGCGTTGCCAGCCTTGTGGGTGGCGATGACCACAAACGAGTCGTTGGTCGAGGTGTCGCCATCCACCGTGACACGGTTGAAAGAGCCCTCGGCCAGATCACTCGCCAGCTGCTTCATGAGCCCTGGCGCGATGCAGGCGTCGGTTGCCATGAATCCCAGCATGGTTGCCATGTTCGGGCGAATCATGCCCGCGCCCTTGCTGATGCCGGTAACGGTCACCTGCTTGCCGCCAACCGAGACGCGGCTGGAAAACGCTTTGGCCACCGTGTCGGTGGTCATGATCGCTTCAGCGGCCCTTGCCCAGTTGTTTTCCCTGGCGTCTGCGATGGCGCCGGCCAGTCCGGCTGCAATACGCTCATGCGGCAATGGCTCCATGATCACGCCGGTTGAAAACGGCAACACCTGCTCGGGGGCAAGTTCGAGTTCGCGCGCCAACGCGATGCAGCTTGACAGCGCACGGCTCAAACCGTCGCGGCCGGTGCCTGCATTGGCGTTGCCCGTGTTGATCAGCAGGGCACGGATGCCCAGGCTCTTGCCACCGTTTTTTGCCAGGTGCTCACGGCATATCTGCACAGGCGCGGCACAGAATCGGTTCTGGGTAAATACGGCGCCGACAGAGGTACCCTCATCCAGTAGCAGTACGGCCAGATCCTTGCGGTTGGCCTTTCGAATACCCGCTTCGGTGATACCCCAGCGCACGCCGGCTACAGGATAAAGATGGTCGGCAGGCGTTGCCACCAGATTAACGGGCATTTTTGACTCCAGTGAGACGCGTTTTCACGCAGGTAAGGCATCCAGCCGATGACGAAAGCCTAGCTCAGCTTGCCGTGGCACTGCTTGTATTTTTTGCCAGAACCGCAGGGGCACGGATCGTTGCGTCCGACGCCAGAGAAGGCAACAGAGCCAACGCCAGCCGCTACAGCACCCGCTCGCCGCTGTTGAGGCTCACCGCTGGCCGTTGTCTCCACCTCGCCCGTCTCGGTGGGCGCGGAATAGGTCACATTGGCAATACTTTCGGCGCGCTCTTCCATCGCATGAGCGGCCTGGTCAAGCTGATCCGCAGATTGGACCTTCACCGTCATCAGGACTTTGGTTACCTCGTTCTTCACGCTGTCGAGCAACTGCCCGAACAGCTCGAACGCTTCCCGCTTGTACTCCTGCTTCGGCTGCTTCTGCGCATAGCCGCGCAGATGGATCCCCTGGCGCAAGTAGTCGAGCGAGCTCAGGTGTTCGCGCCAGTGGGTGTCAATGCTTTGCAGCAGCACCATGCGCTCGAACTGCAGGAAGTTGGCCTCACCGATCTGCTCAACCTTGGCGGCGAAAGCAGCGTTGGCCGCACTGATGACTTTCTCAAGAATGTCCTCATCGGTCAGCGCTGTAGCGCTCTCCAGCTCCTGGGTCAGCGGAAGATCCAGTTGCCATTCATCACGCAAAACATTCTCAAGACCGGGAAGGTCCCACTGCTCTTCTACGCTTTCAGCAGGGACATACTGCCGTACCAGGTCGGTGAAGCAGCCTTCGCGCAGGGACTCTATCTGGCCAGCAAGGCTGCTTGCATCCATGATGTCGTTACGCTGCTGGTAGATGACCTTGCGCTGGTCGTTGGCGACATCGTCGTACTCCAGCAACTGCTTGCGGATGTCGAAGTTGCGGGCTTCGACCTTGCGCTGCGCCGACTCGATGCTGCGCGTGACGATACCGGCTTCGATGGCCTCGCCGTCCGGCATCTTCAGTCGCTCCATGATTGCGCGGACGCGGTCGCCCGCGAAGATACGCATCAGCGGGTCGTCCAGGCTCAGGTAAAAGCGGGACGATCCAGGGTCGCCCTGACGGCCTGAGCGGCCACGCAACTGGTTGTCGATACGGCGGGATTCGTGGCGCTCGGTCGCGATGATGCGAAGCCCGCCAAGACCTTTGACCTGTTCATGTTCGGCCGCCCACTGCTCCCGCAGTCGGGTGATTTCTGCGTCTTTGCCAGATGCGTCAAGCGACTCATCGGCCTCTACCGCCTCAATCATCTTCTCAAGGCTGCCGCCCAGAACAATGTCAGTTCCCCGGCCAGCCATGTTGGTGGCGATGGTGATGACTTTCAAGCGGCCGGCCTGGGCCACGATGTCAGCTTCTCGCGCATGCTGCTTGGCGTTCAGCACCTGGTGCGGAAGATTCTCTTTTACAAGCAGCGCGTCAATGATCTCCGAATTTTCGATCGACGTGGTGCCCACCAGCACCGGCTGCCCACGCTCATGGCATTCGCGAATGTCCACGATGGCGGCTTCATACTTTTCACGCGTCGTCTTGTAGACGCGGTCTAGCTGGTCGTCACGTCTGCTCTGACGGTTGGGAGGAATAACCGAGGTTTCAAGGCCGTAAATTTCAGAAAATTCGTAGGCCTCGGTGTCGGCGGTTCCGGTCATGCCAGCAAGCTTGCTGTACAGACGGAAATAATTCTGAAAGGTAATGGACGCCAGCGTCTGGTTTTCGGCCTGGATGGCGACGCCTTCCTTGGCTTCTACAGCCTGGTGCAGGCCATCGCTCCAGCGGCGTCCGGACATCAGGCGTCCGGTGAACTCGTCAACAATCACGATCTCGCCATCCTGCACCACATAGTGCTGGTCGCGGTGGTACAGGTGGTTGGCCCGCAGTGCCGCATACAGGTGGTGCATTAGCGAAATATTGGCCGGGTCGTAGAGCGTTGCGCCTTCGGGAATCATCCGCAGGTCAAACAGGATGCGCTCCGCGTTTTCATGGCCCTGTTCGGTCAAAAACACCTGATGGGTCTTTTCATCCAGCGTAAAGTCGCCCGGTTTGGTCACGCCCTCACCGGTGCGCGGATCGGCTTCACCTTCCTGACGCGTCAACAAGGGCACCACCTTGTTCATGGCCAGGTACATCTCGGTGTGGTCTTCAGCCTGGCCGCTGATGATGAGTGGTGTACGTGCCTCGTCAATCAGGATGGAATCCACCTCGTCAACGATGGCAAAGTTCAAGCCGCGCTGCACCCGGTCGGCAACCTCGTAGACCATGTTGTCACGCAGGTAATCAAAGCCGAATTCGTTGTTGGTTCCGTAGGTGATATCGGACTGATAGGCTGCCTGCTTTTCCTCGCGTGGCATGTTGGGCAGGTTGATACCAACGCTAAGCCCCAGGAAGTTATAGAGCTTGCCCATCCAGCGCGCATCGCGGTTGGCGAGGTAATCGTTAACCGTCACCACATGCACACCCTTTCCGGTCAGTGCGTTCAGGTACACCGGCAATGTGGCGGTCAGGGTCTTTCCCTCGCCAGTGCGCATCTCGGATATTTTTCCGTTGTGCAGCGACATCCCACCCAGCATCTGGACATCGAAATGACGCATTTTCATCGCGCGTTTGCTGCCTTCTCGCACCACAGCAAAAGCTTCGGGAAGGATCGCATCGAGTGTTTCACCAGCGGCTACACGGATCTTGAACTCCTCGGTTTTGGCGCGCAACCGGTCGTCATCCAGAATTTCATACTGCGTTTCAAGCGCGTTGATACGCTCGACGGTCTTGCGGTAGGTTTTCAGAAGCCTGTCATTACGGCTGCCGAAGAGTTTGGTCAGGATATTGGAGGCCATAAATGCGAGGCCGCCCTGACGCGCTTGCAAACGCAATCAGTGCGGCCGGAATCCTTGTTGATGAAGAAATCAGGTATGGGCGCTACGGCTGGGTTCAACTGTACGCAAACCCCGGATTTTAGCGCCCCTGCGCAAGCCGCTATTTGGCCCGGTGCGACGAGCCTGGGTAGGTCTGGGGAGTTCGGCCGGTTGCCGAAGCCAACTGGGCCATGGGCAAATTTTTCCCCGCATCAAGAAACTTCTGGGGGTCCTGAAAAACGCCCTGAACCAGCACTTCGAAATGCAGATGCGGGCCTGTAGAGCGACCCGTGGTGCCGACTTCAGCTAACTTTTGACCGCGCTTGATCAGGTCGCCTTTCTTGACGAAGGTGCGGGATGCATGCGCATACCGTGTGATGAGATCGTTGCCATGGGCAACTTCAACCATATTGCCGTATGCAGGGTGGTACTCCTGCGCGACAACGACACCGCCAGCGGCGGCTACGATAGCGGTGCCCGGCTCGGAAGGAAAGTCGAGTCCGGTATGAAGCGCGGAGCGACCGTTGAGCGGGTCAATACGCCAGCCAAAAGATGATCCCAATGACCCGTCCAGCACAGGTTGTTGGGTAGGAAGCATCAGCTTTTTGATTTTCTGGTCGAAGAGCCTTGACTCCATCAACGTCATCAAGTCGACCCGCTGGCCTGTGAGCTTGTCGAGGTCATTCAGCGTTGCCTCCAGTTGCTCCATGGTCAGCGATCGGCCGGCAACCAGAGCGCCACCGCTGCCACGGCTGGATTTCATGTCTGCCGGGCTGACGCCAGCAAGCCCCGACACCCGCTCGCCCAGGGACTCGAGCTGCCCGAGCTTGGCCTGCATTTCGCCCAGACGTTTAGCCATCACATCCAGGTTTTCTCGCATGAAGCGATCACGCTGATCAAACTCATCCTTGGCCACCAGCCTGACCAGCGCGCCCACGACAGGCCAGCCTTCACGAGCGCCTTTCAAAAAGACCCAGTGGTACATGCCAGCGGCCACGATCATGAGCACAAATGCGGCAAGCAAGCCCACAACGATCAGCCGCGTACCGCTCAGATAGACCGCGCGGCTTTTTGCAAGCCACGCATCCGTGATAATCAAATGCACCTGTCGTCCTTTTAGCTGAGTTAACTAGGCCGTGCAGGCACCACATGCCTTATTACGCTTTCCAGCCCGACGCCTCACGATCTGCCCTGGGTACCAGGGCGGTCACTGCACACCAGGCTGTGCAAAACTCTCCTGCACTCGGCCAGCTGGCTCTGCTCATGCGGGAGTCAAGCGAGCGGCTCAAAGCCATCGAGGCGTTACTGCCGCACGCCCTGCGCTCATCCATAAAAGCGGGACCGATTGACGGCGAAAGCTGGTGTTTGCTGGTCAGCGGAAATGCAGCCGCCGCGAAATTGAGACAACTGACGCCGCTTATCCAGTCCTGTCTTGCAGACAGAGGCTGGAAGGTTACATCAATTCGCGTGAAGATACTAACGGGACGGCAATAAGCGCTTGGCGTGCATTGCGGAACAGCGCCGCATCAGAGCGATGCATGCGCTATTGAAAAGAGAGCGTAGACCCCGCATACATAGGGGGGAAATGCTGAAATTGAAATGGTGCCGATTATCGGAATCGAACTGATGACCTACCGCTTACAAGGCGGTTGCTCTACCAACTGAGCTAAATCGGCACGACGGGTATTCTACTTCACCCGCTTAAGAGAAGGCCGACCACTCTGCTTGGGTTTGGGCGGTTCAGGGGGTGTTTTGTCGTCTTCTGTTACCGCGTTGTGGCTGTCCGCTGGAACGAGCTGCACGATTTTGGAGTCAGTGCTTTTCGGCACGCTAACTAGCACGCCCTCCGAAACGGTTGACCCTTTTAAAGCGGTCTTCGGGTCGGCGTCATCGGGGGATGCAATGCTGGGTGCCTCATGGCGATCAGCATCACTCGCCGGAATGGCCGATAAGCCTGAACCGGCGTCTGTCCCGCCTTGCACCATGCCCGGCATCGGAAAAGCCATGCCCTGACCGTTTTCACGGGCGTAAATCGCAATCACACGGCTGATCGGCACCATGATGTCGCGCGCGCTGCCTGCAAACCTGGCCTTGAATTCAATATATTCGTTGCCAAGCTTGAGGGACGATGTGGCATCAAAGCTGATATTGAGAACGATCTCATGGTTCTTGACGTACTCGCGCGGCACCTGCACGGAATCATCCACGGATACCGCCACATAGGGTGTCAGCCCGTTATCGGTACACCACTCGTACAGCGCCCGTATCAGATACGGACGGGTTGACGTGGAATCAGGAGCATTCATGAACTGGGACAAATCGCCACCGCCCTGTTTACTTACGCATGACTTTTTCAGATGGCGTCAGTGCCTCAATATAGGCGGGGCGCGAGAAAATACGCTCGGCATACTTTAACAATGGCGCGGCGTTTTTCGAGAGATCGATATCGTAGTAATCAAGACGCCAGAGCAACGGCGCAATCGCCACATCCAGCATCGAGAAGTTATCGCCCAGCATAAACTTGTTCTTCAGAAAAATCGGCGCCAGCTGCGTCAAGCGGTCCTTGATATGTGCGCGTGCTTTCTCAAGCGCCTTCTCATTGCCCTTCGCGGCACGCGATTCGAGCGTGTTGACATGTACGAAAAGCTCCTTCTCGAAATTGAGAAGAAACAGACGCACCCGTGCGCGGTCAACCGGGTCCCCGGGCATAAGTTGCGGGTGTGGAAAACGCTCATCAATATATTCATTGATGATGTTTGACTCATAAAGGATCAGGTCGCGTTCGACCAGGATAGGAACCTGGCCGTAGGGGTTCATGACATTGATGTCTTCAGGCTTGTTGTACAGGTCGACATCGCGGATTTCAAAATCCATGCCTTTCTCGAACAACACAAAACGGCAGCGGTGGGAAAACGGGCAGGTCGTACCTGAATATAAAACCATCATGGCGAAGAACTCCTGAAAACAAAAGAGTGGAGGCCAAGCATCGAAGCTTTAACTCTCCACCCGAAGGTGCCGGCACGTTTTGCGAAATCAGTTATCGCTTGCCGGCAAGATACGCTTTACGCGTTGACTCTGTGTTACTTGACGTCTTTCCAGTACGCTGCGTTCAAACGCCATGCCACAAACGTCAGTAAGAGCAGGAAGAGCAGAACCCAGACACCGATACGCACTCGTGTGTTCTGTGCAGGCTCGCTCATCCATGTCAGATAGCCCACCAGATCGCCCATTGCCTGGTCATACTGAAGCGGCGTCATCAGACCCGGCGTCACCTGCTGCCAGCCTTTGAGCACAGAGACCTTGTGACCGTGCTCCTCAAACTCTTCATAGACGGGTTTGCGCTGGCCCTGCAATTCCCACAACACATGCGGCATTGCCACATTAGGGTAAGCCAGGTTGTTCCAGCCAGTGGCTTTGCTGTCGTCGCGGTAGTAGGTACGCAGGTAGGTGTACAGATAATCCGCACCGGAGCCACCGGCACCCGAGCGCGAACGTGCAATCAGCGTCAGGTCTGGCGGGTTTCCGCCGAACCAGTCTTTGGCCTGCCGCGGATCAATCGCCGCCTTCATCGTCTCGCCGACCTTGTCAGTCGTGAAGAGCAGGTTTTCCTTGATTTGCTGATCTGTCAGGTTGATGTCTTTCAGGCGGTTGAAACGCATGAAAGCGGCAGAGTGACAGTTCAGGCAATAGTTGACAAACAACCGCGCACCGTTCTGCAACGAACCCATATCGTTGGTGCGGTCGGGTGCCTTGTCCCAGACCACACCGCCTTCAGCCGCCTGAACGCCCGCCGAAAAACTGAGCGCCATCATCAGCGCCACAAAAGGAGCAAATATCGATTTTTTCATGGTGAGTAATCTCTGGCTCAATGGGCTGCAAACGTCACGCGCGCCGGAACCGGCTTGAAAGCGCCCAGTTGGCTCCACCACGGCATCAGCAGGAAAAAGCCAAAGTAAAACAGCGTTCCCAGCTGCGACACACGCTCGCCGATAGCCGACGGTGGCTGCACACCCAGATACCCCAGAACCAGGAAGTTGATGACAAAAACACCGTACAGGTATTTGTTCCAGCTCGGCCGATACCGGATCGACCTGACCTGGCTGTGATCGAGCCATGGCAAAAAGAACAGGATGATCACAGCGCCGCCCATCACCACGACGCCCCAGAACTTCGCGTCGATCAGCACCATTGCTGCCACAACAACCACAGCCGCACCGACCATCACCAGCTTGAGGAGCGGAGCCAGCCGGGTCTTGATCACACCAAAGGCGGCGGCCGCAATCACGCAGGCCATCAGGGCGTACATCATTTCGCTGGTAATGGCACGCAGCATCGAGTAGTAGGGCGTGAAGTACCAGACAGGCGCAATATGCAGTGGCGTCTTCAGCGGATCAGCCGGAATGAAATTGTTGTATTCCAGAAAGTAACCGCCAAACTCGGGCGCGAAGAAAATGACGGCGGTAAAAGCCATCAGGAACATGCTGACCGCAAAAATGTCGTGCACCGTGTAATAGGGATGGAACGGAATGCCATCAAGCGGGCGACCTTCTGCGTCCTTCGTTGCCTTGATCTCCACGCCGTCAGGGTTGTTGGAACCGACTTCATGCAGGGCAATGATGTGTGCTGCGACCAGGCCCAGCAGGACCAGCGGAACGGCAATCACGTGGAAGGCAAAAAACCGGTTCAGGGTTGCGTCACCCACGACATAGTCACCGCGAATCAGCAGGGCCAGATCCGGACCGATAAAGGGGATAGCGGCAAACAGATTGACAATCACCTGAGCGCCCCAGTAGCTCATCTGACCCCAAGGGAGCAAATAGCCCATGAAGGCTTCGGCCATCAGGCACAGGAAGATGGCGCATCCAAAAATCCAGATCAATTCGCGCGGCTTGCGGTAGCTTCCGTAAATCAGCCCGCGGAACATGTGCAGGTAAACCACCACAAAGAACGCTGACGCTCCAGTGGAATGCATATAACGGATCAGCCAGCCCCAGGGCACGTCGCGCATGATGTATTCGACCGAACCAAACGCCAGCGCTGCGTCTGGCTTGTAGTGCATCGTCAGAAAAATGCCGGTCGTGATCTGGATCACCAGCACCAGCAACGCGAGTGAGCCGAAGATGTACCAGAAATTAAAGTTCTTGGGTGCGTAGTATTCGCCCAGGTGCTCTCGGTACAGCTTGCTGGCCGGAAAACGGTTATCGACCCATGTCAGCGCTTTTTCGGCGAAGGGGGCGTCTGGGGATGCTTCTTTGAATTCAGCCATAACTGATCCTGGTTCTAGGGGTTTTGTCCGGCGCCAGAGCTAGAAAATAGCTGCTGCGCTGGACGGCATGGAGGCAAAACCTGGGCGGTGCACATCGAATGCATGCTCACGCCTTCTTGTCGTCCTCGCCAATCAGCAGTCTGGTGTCAGACAAATACATATGCGGCGGCACTTCCAGATTATCTGGCGCAGGCTTGTTCTTAAACACCCGACCAGCCATGTCGAAAGTCGAGCCATGGCAGGGGCAGAAAAACCCTCCAGCCCAGTTGTCCGGCAGGGATGGCTGCGCGCCAGGCTGGAACTTGTCCGATGGCGAGCAGCCCAGATGCGTGCAGATACCCACCACAACCAGGGTTTCAGGCTTGATCGAACGGCCTTCGTTACGCGCGTATTCCGGGGTGAGCTCGTCGGGTTTTCGCTGGGACTGAGGGTCTGCAAGTTCGCCGTTCAGCTTTGGCAAGGCTTGCAGTTGCTCGGGCGTGCGCTTGACGATCCAAACCGGTTTGCCGCGCCACTCGACCGTTATCTTTTCACCAGGCTTGATAGCGGAAATATCAACTTCGACCGCGGCGCCAGCGGCCTTCGCTTTTTCGGAAGGCTGAAAAGTACTGACAAACGGGACGGCGACGGCAGCGACCCCTGCACCACCCACAGCGGCTGTTGCAACAATCCAGTTTCTTTTGTTTTTGTCTACAGGTGGGGCTTCGGACGCACCGTTCACGCTGTTTAAGCTATTTACGCTTGCTTGGGTCATGAAAATCCTTCAAGAACACGCTTGAAAAAGGCATAGTGGGGACAACCCCCGATTGTAGCGGAGCCCGGATCGTACTTTCAACGACACGCGCGGCCGGTGATTGCCACGCGTCAGTGGCAAACCGGTGATGCGCAGCGTCTGGCAGCGGGGCGATTTGACACAAGTTCCACGCAAGGGCACACGTGTTTCGTCGCCAGCAGGATGCCGCTGAACCCCATAATCGGCCGTGTTTGCAGCATGGCTGCAAACCAGCAGCCCGTCGAACGAGTCCGTACCAAACTCCAGGAGCCAGTGATGAAAATGATGCAGGAATTCAGGCAGTTTGCCGTCAAGGGAAATGTGATGGATCTTGCCGTCGGTGTGATCATCGGCGCCGCATTCGGGAAAATCGTTGATTCGGTGGTGGGCGACCTCATCATGCCGCTGGTCAGCAAGGTATTTGGCGGGCTCGACTTTTCGAGCTATTACATCGGTCTGGCAGGCCAGGCTGCCGGCTTGCCACTGGTTGAGGCCAAAAAAGCTGGCGCGGTATTTGCCTATGGCAACTTCATCACGGTGGCGCTCAACTTCATCATTCTGGCCTTCATTATTTTCATGATGGTCAAGCAGATCAACCGTCTCAAAAGAGAAACACCGCCAGCGGGTCCCGTTGCACCGCCCGAGGAAATCATGCTGCTGCGCCAGATACGCGACACCCTGCAACGCTAGTTTTGCTACTTATTCAATAGCTACAGCCCGTCGCATCCATTGGTCTAGAGGCATATTTCATTCATTTCTCGAGGGTTGAGCGATTTTCCGGTCAACGCGCCACCAGGCGACGAGCCATGCGGATGGCCGCCAGCAGGCTGCTCGCATCTGCCTTGCCGGTTCCGGCGATGTCGAAAGCCGTGCCATGATCAGGGCTGGTCCGGAGCAGCGGCAGCCCCAGCGTGACGTTGACGCCCTGCTCCACGCCCAGGTACTTGACGGGTATCAGCCCCTGGTCGTGGTACATCGCCACCACCACATCAAATTCGCCCTCCCGTGCCGAGGAGCTGCGGGCACGCATGAACACCGTGTCCGGCGCGAACGGACCGCTGGCGTCGATACCTTCGGCGCGGGCTGCCGCCACCGCTGGCGCAATGATGAGTTGTTCTTCGGTGCCAAAAAGCCCGCCTTCCCCGGCGTGCGGGTTAAGACCTGCAACGGCGATGCGCGCGGGTCTGCCCAGGGTTTGTCCAATGGCCTGGTGCGTGATCCGCAAAGTTTGCAGCACATTGTCAAAAGTGACAGCTTCGATGGCCTGGCGCAGTGACAGGTGAATGCTGACCAGCACCGTTTTGAGCTCGTCATTGGCCAGCATCATGCGCACCGGTACGTCTGCTACTGGCCGCCCCAGGTGCGCTGCGGCTTCGGCCTGCAGCATCTCGGTGTGGCCCGGGAAACCGGCCGTCGCCCCACCGGCAGCGGCCAGCGCTTCCTTGTGAATAGGTGCTGTCACCAGGCCAGTTGCCTGACCGGCGAGCACGGCTCGCGCGGCCCACAAGATACAGTCTGCCGCGGCCTTGCCGGCCAGCGGGCTGACATGGCCAAACGGCACCAGCCCGGCAAGCTCGCAGGTCTGTAGCACCGGAAGGCAGCCGGGTGGCACATCTGGCCATGCCTCGAGTGAAGCCAGTTCAACCACCGGCAGCGCCAGGGGCGCAGCCGTCAGCGCGGCCGCCCTGCGCAGCGTAGGCACGTCACCGATGACCACGCAATGGTGCGTCGCGTCCGGTGCGTCACGGAAGGCCTTGGCAATGATTTCCGGACCGATGCCGGCTGCATCGCCCATGGTGATCAGCAGTGGTTGAGAGATTTTGTTCATAGAAGTAGCCGAAATCGACAAAGCAGAATTAAGCAGGCGACCAGCATGGCATCGCACCAGGCCGCGGATCGTCGGACGACCACATCAGCTGCGGATACCGCGTCAGAAAGCACTGCCGATAATGCTTCAAAATGGAAGGAAAAGCTTGACGCAGCACACCCAATGCGCGCTGCTTTCCATTTTGACCAAAGCGTGTGTCCAGCCGACCGGTCAACCATGGGCGCCAGCATGCACGCTGCGGCTGTCAGCCCCGTTCTAGGCGCCCACACCATGACCGGCTGCCACAGGCTGCGGTTGCCCACCGCTGAACTGCTGTTGTGGAGCGCCACATGAGGTGCGATGGGCCTGCTGGTGCTGCTCGCGGCGGGCGACAGCGTCATCAACCGCAGCCGCCGCAGCGTTTACGCTTTGCGCTCTCTGCTGAGCTGCTGGCTCTTCTTTGCGTTGTTGAGCGACCTGCCCACAGCTGCCGCCAGCGCAGCGGGCTGGACTGACCTGCAGCCGCTTCGCATGGCGCAGGTCCTGATCGGGCCATACTGTGCAGTGCTTGGCTGCATCGGTGCCAGCGGCTGGCTGTCGGCCCACAAGCGTGACCGGCTGACGCAGATCGTGCTTACCGGCTGCTCGCTCG
>JAQGNE010000046.1 GCA_028291985.1 Polaromonas sp.
TGCAGCGTGCCGCAGATGAAGTCGCTGGCCGGCGTGGCTGCATAGATCAGACCCTTTTGCCTGACCTTTTCGCCCGGCGACAACACGCCGCTGATGGGCGATGAACCGGACTTGACGATAGAGCCCATGGCTTTTTCGACAATATTGGACAGGCCACCCTTCTTGTTGCCGGGCGTGGTGTTGGCGCTGCGGTCAACCCGGCCTTTTTCCAAATAGGCGTCGTACCAGGCCATTTCGCGGATCATCGCCTGCGCCACTTCCGGCGTGCTGGCACGGGAGGTCAGCTGATCAATGCCGTCGCGCACCTCGGTGGTTTCGGAAAACATCACCGTCGCACCGGCGCGCACCAGCAGGTCAGTACAAAAACCAACCGCAGGATTGGCCGTCACGCCCGAGAAGGCATCACTGCCACCACATTGCACACCCACCACCAGCTCGCTGGCTGGCACGGTTTCGCGCCGACGGGCATCGAGCCGCTGCAGGTGCGGCACCGCCGCCTTCATGATCGAGTCCACCATCGACATGAAGCCGATATGGTGCTCCGATTGGAGGGTGACCACATCGAGCGGTTCATCAGCAGTCATGCCGATGTCGGCAACATTGCGTTCATCGACGATGGGAATCGAGCCCGGTGGCAGCAGGCGCTCCGGTTGGAGCTTTTCGCAGCCCAGGCTGACAACCATCACCTCGCCGCCGAAGTTCGGGTTTAGCGAGATGTTGCGCAGGGTACGGATAGGAATGACCGCGTCGGGCGCGTCAATCGCCACCCCGCAGCCGTAGCTGTGCTCCAGGCCCACGACATCATCGACATTCGGAAAGCGCGGCAACAACTCCTTCTTGATCCGCTTGACAGCGAAATCCACAACCCCGGCCACACACTGCACCGTGGTGGTGATGGCCAGAATGTTGCGGCTACCCACCGAGCCGTCTGCATTGCGGTAGCCCTCGAAGGTGTAACCTTCCAGTGGCGGCTGCGGGTCAGGCTTGACGGTCGCGATGGGGAGGTTGGCAAGACCGCGCGCATCCGGCATGACCAGCAGCCGCTCATGCACCCAGCTGCCTGCAGGTATGTCCTTGGCGGCAAAACCAATGGGCACGTTGTAGCGCCGCACCGGACTGCCTTCTGCCAGGTCAACCAGCGCGACCTTATGCGCCTGCGGCACCCGGTCACGTAAGGTCAGGCCGCAAGAAAAAACAGTACCTGCCGCCAGGCCGCCGTCGTTGGCGACGATGGCCACATTGTCAGCCTCATGCATGAGGATGTAGCGAGGCTGCGAGCTTGGCAATGTGATGGTGGTCATGCAAAGGTTCTGCAGATAGACGAAAGCGGCCCGTTACTGCGGGCCAAGACTTTTGATCAATTCGGCCAGCGCCTGCATTTCGTCGGGTTTTAGATCAGTCAGCGGTGCACGTACCGGGCCGGCGTCACGGCCGACGATCTTGGCGCCGGCCTTGACAATGCTGACCGCGTAGCCTGGGTTTTTGTTGCGAATAGCCAGATAGGGCATGAAAAAGTCTTTCAATAGCCGATGCTGCGTCTTCATGTCATCGGCTGCCACGGCATGGTAGAAATCCATGGCGGTCTTGGGGATAAAGTTGAACACTGCCGACGAATACACCGGCGTGCCCAACGCCTTGTAGGCAGCGGCATAGACCTCTGCCGTGGGCAGGCCACCCAGGTAAGAAAAGCGGTCCCCCATCGTCATGTAGATGGCTGACATGGTTTCGATATTGCCGACACCGTCCTTGAAGCCGATCAGGTTTGAGCAGCGTTCCGCGAGGATAGCCAGCGATTCAGGCGTGAGCTTGCACACATTGCGGTTATAGACAATCACGCCGAACTTGACGCTTTTGCAGACTGCCTCGACATGAGCAATCAGTCCTTCCTGACCGGCTTCCATCAGGTAGTGCGGCAGCAGCAGGATGCCGTGGGCGCCCAGGCGCTCTGCCTCCTGCGCGCAGGCGATGGCAAAACGGGTGGGACCGCCAACACCGGCAATGATGGGCACCTTGCCGGCGCAGGTGTCCACGGCGGTCTTGATGATCAGCGGATATTCGTCTGCGGTAAGCGAGAAGAACTCGCCGGTACCGCCGGCGGCGAACAGTGCCGTAGCCCCATAGGGCGCAAGCCACTCCAGGCGTTCCGCATAGGTTTTGGGTCTGAAATCACCTTGCTCGTCAAAGTCGGTGACTGGAAAGGACAGGAGGCCAGAACTGACGATGGTTTTTAGGTCTTGAGGGTTCATGAAAAATTAAACAAATTGGAGGTAGAAGTTAAAAGCCAACGGGCCGCTGGTGGTCAGGCCACTGTCTGCCATGGCATATCCGATGCCCGTCCGTGCCCGCCGCCACTGCCGCAGAGGCAGTGGATCGACATGAAGAGCGGTACCTTATTACTTGAACAGACTCGGTAGCCACAATGAGATTTCCGGTACATACGTCACGAGCATCAGGCATGCAGTAAGGGCGCCATAGAACGGCAGGATTGATTTCATAACCTCGCCCACCGATATGCCCCCGATGGCGCATCCCACGAACTGCGTGACCCCCACAGGTGGCGTGTTCAGGCCCAGCGCGCAGTTGATCAGCATGACGATGCCGAACTGGACTGGGTCCATGCCGAACTGTGCCGCAATCGGCAAAAAGATCGGCGTGCAGATCAGGATAGTGGCGGCCATATCCAGGAACGTGCCCAGGATGAACAGCAACACATTGATCATCAGGAAGATCACCCACGGCGTCGCGGACACGGAGGTCATCAGTGCACCGGTTTTCTGGGGCACCTCATAAAGCGCCATGAAATAGCCGAAGGCGGACGAGATGCCAATCAGCAGCAGGACCACGCCGGTGGTTTTGCAGGCCTTCGCGCAGGCCTTCAAGAAGTGGTCCCACGACAGCGAGCGATAAACAGCGACCGTGACGATCAGCGCCCACATCACCGCGGTGGCCGCCGACTCGGTTGCAGTGAATACGCCAGACAGAATGCCCACCAGGATGATCACGACGACCATCAGACCCGGTACCGAGCCGAGGAACGACACCAGCACTTCCTTCCAGCCCGCGAACTTGCCGCGTGTCGGATAACCACGCTTTACGGCCACGTAGTAGGCAGCGATCAGGTTGCAGATGGTCAACAGCAGCGCGGGAATAATACCGGCCAGGATCAGGCTGAACACGCTGACCGAGGCAATGCCCGTGGTCGCCAGTGCGAAGATGATCAGGTTGTGCGAGGTCGGCATCAGCGCACCGACCAGCGCGGCGTGCGTGGTCACGTTAACGGCGTAGTCCGCATCGTAGCCTTCCTTCTTCATTAACGGAATCATTACCGAGCCCATCGCCGACACGTCGGCCAGCGGGGAGCCGGCAACACCGCCGAACAAAGTGCAGCCAATCACGTTGCTCATACCCAGGCCGCCGCGCACATGGCCGACCAGACTGTTGGCGAAACGCACGATGCGGTCGGCAATGCCGCCGTACAGCATCAGCTCGCCGGCGAACACGAAGAATGGGATGGCCAGGAACGAAAACACCTGCATGCCGCCGACCATCTTCTGGAAAACGATGGCGACTGGCATGCCCGCATACAACACTGTGACCACTGAAGCCAGCCCGATAGAGAAGGCCACCGGGACGCCCAGCACCAACAGCAGCGCAAAGCTCAATGAGAGAACTGTCAGTTCCATTTTTTTCTTTCAGTCAATACCAGGATGGAACGACTTCTTCGTCTCGAAGCAGCGCAACAATGTGCTCGGCGGAAAACATGACGATCAGCACGCCCGCGATGACCAGTGACAGGTAGTCGATACCCACCGGCAATCCCAGCATCGGATCGAGCTCGCCCCACTTCATACGGGTCCAGAGCATGCCGCTCTGCACCATGATCCCGCCGAAGAGCGCGACCAGCAGATGAATCAGGATCTCCAGTTTCAGGCGCATTGACTCGGGCAGCAACGAGACCATTGACTCCAGGCCGATGTGGCCGGCATCGCGCACCCCCACCGCCACGCCGAGCGCGGTTACATACAGCACCAATTGCAGTGCCAGCGCCTCGGCCCAGGTCGGTGTGTCGTTCATGACATAGCGGCCGAACACCTGGATCTGCACCGACAAAATGATGCCGGCCAGGCCGAAGATCGCCACGATCAGGCTGACCTTGCTCAGCGCGCCGCACAGGCGCGCATACCAGTGACGCGCGCGCGGCCGCTTGTGCTCCGGGTCAACACCCAGGGCAATGGAACTGACGGCCGCAGTGGTGGCTGCGGCGGAGGCCGACGTTTGGGGCATAGTCATAAGAGTCCTAGAAAGCATGTGCGTAGCCCGGCCGAATGTTCAGACGGGCCACGAAAGGCCCAGGTTTACTTGTTGTCCTGAACAGCTTTCACCAGGCGCTGGAGATCAGGCGTGGTGATGAACTTGGCGTATACCGGTGCCATCGCTGCCTTGAACGAGGCCTTGTCCACGTCCTTGACGATGGAAGAGCCCGCTTTCACGACGATGTCCAGTGCCTTGGCTTCCTGCTCGTCCCACTTCTGGCGCTGGAACGTCACCGATTCCTTGGCGGCAGCGCGGAACATCGCCTGGTCGGCCGGCGTCATCTTGTCGAAGATGACCTTGGAGATCACCAGCATTTCCGGGGCCATGGAGTGCTCGGTGTGGGAGTAGAACTTCACAGCCTCATAGTGCTTGAAGCCTTCGTATGAAGGGATGTTGTTCTCAGCCGCGTCGATAGTGCCAACCTTCAGCGCGGTGTAGACCTCGCCGGTGGGCATTGGCGTTGCGTTGGCGCCCATGGCCTGCACCAGCGCAACCCACAGGTCAGACTGCTGCACGCGGATTTTCAGGCCCCTGGCGTCGGCGATGTTGCGCACCGGCTTCTTGGCGTAGATCGAACGGGCGCCGCTGTCGTAGAACGCCAGGCCTACCAGACCCTGGCTCTCGCAACCTTTCAGAATCTCTTCACCGATTGGGCCGTCCAGCGACTTGCGCATGTGGGCAATCGAGTCGAACAAAAAGGGCATGGTGGGCACCAGGCTCTTCGGGCACGTCGAGTTCAGCGAACTGATGTTGACACGGTTCATCTCGAGTGCGCCGATCTTGACCTGGTCCAGCGTTTCCTTCTCGGAACCGAGCGCGCTCTTGTTGAAGACCTTGATGGTGTACTTTCCGCCGCTCTGCTTGGACAGCACTTCACTCATGTGTTTGACGGCAGCCACGGTCGGGTAATCATCGCTGTTGTGCACGTCAGCCGAGCGCAACTCGACGGCGTGGACGGAGAGGCAAACACTGGCCAGCAGGCTGGCTGTCAGTGCAGCAATGCGAAAGGAAGGACGGCAAATCGATGTCATGAAAGTCTCCGATTGGAATTGAAAATGCTCGGCTAGAGCGACACGGGAACAGGGGAAAAAGCAGGTTCAGGCAGTCCGCGCACACCGGCGCGTAGCGCAAACACGCCGCCAGCCAGCGGCTGGTCCGATAGATCGATACCTTCAGGCCGAATCGATGTCACGAACAGGGTGTCGAGGTCTGCGCCGCCAAAGGCGCACATGGCCGGCTTCTTCACCGGAACCGCAAGCGAGAGATCCAGCCGGCCTTGCGGCGTGAAGCGATGCACCAGACCGGCATCATTGCCGCACACCCAGTAGCAACCGTCGGCGTCAACGGCGGCGCCGTCTGGACGACCGGGCAAAGGGTTCATATCGATGAACAGCCGGCGGTTCGATGGCGTACCGCTGTCAATGTCATAGTCGAATGCCCAGACCGATTGCACGGACGGATGGGAATCAGACAGGTACATGGTCCGGCCGTCCGGGCTGAAGGCCATGCCATTGGGCGTGATAAAGCCATCCAGCAACAACCGCATACCGCTACTAGTTTGATAGCTATAGATACAACCGGTGGGGGCACCAGCGGCCATATTCATTAACATGGTACCTGCCAGAAAGCGGCCTTGCCGGTCGCAGCGCCCGTCGTTAAAACGCATGCCGCCGCTGGCATGCTCCACGTTGGCCAGCAGATCAAAGCCAAGCGCGCCGCCGGCCGTGGGCGATAACTGGAACATGCCGCTTTCCGTACCCGCTATCCAGCTGTCCGAGCCGGCCAAGGGCGCCATGCAGGCCAGCATCTCGGGGGCGGTCCACTCGCTTATGCTGGCGTCTGCCAGGCTCCAGCGACACAGCTTGCGCGCGGGAATGTCCACCCAGTAAAGCGCCTGCTCTGCAGCCTGCCAGACCGGGCTTTCGCCCGTGCCATTGCGCGCATCCACCACCAGTTCGGCATTCGTGGCATTCATCGCATCAATAGCCGAAAGGCCCCGCGACGACGAAACCACCGCCCTGAAACTGGGCTACCGGGTCTTTCAGATCGGGCGATGACGTGCGGGCGTAAACCGCATCGCGAAAGATGTCGGAAGTGTCTTGCGGCACGTAGCCGATATGCCGCGCCCGGCTGTTGTCCCACCAGGTCACAGCGTTATCGGACATGCCAAACACAATGCTGTGACCCAGCACCGGCGTGGTCAGACACGCCGTAATCAGGCGATGCAAATCATCAAAACTCAGCCAGGTGGCCAGCATGCGCCTGTCTTTCGGCTCGGGAAATGATGACCCGATGCGGACACAGGCCGTCTCGATTCCGTAGCGGTCGAAATACAGGCGTGACAGGTCTTCGCCAAAAGCCTTGCTCAGGCCGTACAGCCCGTCGGGACGCGCCGGATGATCGGCCGTGATGGTTTCGTCCTGCCGGTAAAAACCGGTGACATGGTTCGAGCTTGCAAATACGACGCGCTTGACGCCGTGCTGCCGGGCGGCTTCATACAGGTTGTACAGGCCCAGGATATTGGCCTGGAGAATGGGACCGAAGGGACCCTCGACTGACACGCCGCCCAGATGCACGATGGCGTCCGAGCCTGACACCATGGCATCAACTGCCTGGGCATCTGCCAGGTCTGCCAGCATGATTTCCTCGCCACCTGACGCAGGGCCGAAATTCTGGCGGTCAGACAGACGCAATATGTCGCAATTGGTTTTCAGGCGCTCCCGGAGCGCCGTGCCCAGACCGCCGGCTGCGCCAGTGAGGAGTAAACGGTGATGCACCTTGATAGTCATATTTTGAGGACGGATGTCTGCTGGTTGAGGTTGTCGTTAGCAGCCTTACAGCCGCCTATCGCTCGGTAGTGGCAGGGTTCCGATAATCGCTGGACAATTTTTGGAACCTTGCTACAGTTCATTTATTGCCCCGAGTCATAGGTTGTCTGATGACTCGGATTTTGTGGCGCAGTCTTAAACTTGTCAACGATTTTTCATGGAACCCAGGAAAACCCCTAGTCAGCCTTCTATTGCTGTGCTGACATATACGGATAACGCGAGCGAGCGGGCGCGACGGCCCCGTGGGCTGGTCAGCGAGATCGTTGACAGTCTGGGTAACAGCATTCGCGAGGGGCGGCTGCCGCCCGGTGCCAAGCTGCCGACCGAGTCCGAAATCATGGCGCAATTCGATGTCAGCCGCACGGTTGTCCGCGAAGCGCTATCTCGTTTGCAAGCATCCAGCCTCGTAGAAACACGGCATGGCATCGGCACTTTTGTCTTGCAGCCGCATGATGCCGGCAACTTCAAGATCACACCCGAAGACTTCACCACCGTGGACGACGTCATCTCCGTGCTTGAGCTTCGCATCAGCCTTGAAACCGAAGCGGCGGGGCTGGCCGCCCAGAGGAGAACGCGAGAAAACCTGGCAGCCCTGGCCGCCGCACTGCAGGCTTTTCATGATTCGATTCACCTGGACTCCGATGCCGTCCCGCCCGACTTTCAGTTTCATATGGAAGTGGCCCGCGCCACCGGTAACCGTCACTTCTCCGACCTGATGACCTACCTCGGAACGATGATCATTCCCCGTACACGGGTCAACACCATGCAAAGCGCTCCGGAAGGCAGGCTCAATTACCTCCAGCGGGTCAACAGCGAGCATGAGAGCATCTATAACGCCATCCGCAATCAGGATGCAGAGGCCGCCCGTGCTGCCATGCGCACCCATTTGTCCAACAGCCGGGAGCGCCTTCGCCGTGGCAAGAATGTTCACACCATGCAGCCTCAGTCTGCTTCAACCAGCACATTGACCCATCCCGCCGATCTGGCCGTGACTGGCACCAACCCGCTTGCCTGAAAGCACTCTCGGTTGTACGATGACTGACCTTTAATCGCATATCGAACACCAACACAGCTTTCATGCGCGCTTCCACAACCCCTCCTCACTCAAACCTCAACACCGCAGCCGGTAACGCTGACAGCGCAGAGGCTCATCGCTCGACACCCCATGTGACGCGTGTACAGGTCATTCCGGTGGCAGGCCATGACAGCATGCTGCTCAACCTGAGCGGCGCTCATGGCCCGTTCTTCACCCGCAACCTGCTAGTCCTTACCGACAGTCTGGGTCGCACCGGCGTGGGTGAGGTGCCTGGCGGTGAAAAGATACGCAAAACACTCGAAGACGCCCGTCCGCTGATAGAGGGCAAAGCGCTGGGCCGGTGGAACCAGGTGCTCAACTCACTGCGCCACACCTTCGCTGACCGCGACAGCGACGGCCGGGGCAGCCAGACATTTGACCTGCGCGTGGCTATTCATGCGGTTACCGCTGTGGAAAGCGCCCTGCTCGACCTGCTGGGGCAATTTTTGAATGTGCCAGTGGCTGCGTTGTTGGGCGATGGACAGCAGCGCGAGTCAGTGGCGGTTCTCGGCTACCTGTTTTACGTTGGTGACAAGGCTGCAACCGGGCTGGCCTATGAAAGCGACAGCGGCGCTGCCGACGACTGGCTGCGCCTTCGGCATGAGCCCGCCATGGATGCCAAAAGCATCGTGCGGCTGGCGGAAGCCGCCCACGCGCGCTACGGCTTCAAGGACTTCAAGCTCAAGGGCGGCGTGCTGCGCGGCGAGGAAGAAATGGAGGCCATCATCGCACTGTCTGAACGGTTTCCCGATGCCGGCATCACGCTAGACCCGAACGGCGGCTGGTTGCTCAAGGACGCGGTGCGCTTGTGCCGTGATCGGCACCGGGAGCTGGCCTATGCCGAAGACCCTTGCGGTGCCGAAGGCGTATTTTCGGGCCGCGAAGTCATGGCCGAATTCCGCCGTGCAACCGGCCTGATGACCGCCACCAACATGGTCGCGACCGACTGGCGCGAGATGGCGCACTCGATCCAGCTGCAGTCCGTCGATATTCCTCTGGCTGACCCTCACTTCTGGACGATGCAAGGCTCGGTGCGTGTGGCGCAGCTTTGTCAGACCTGGGGCCTTACCTGGGGATCGCATTCGAACAACCACTTCGATGTGTCACTGGCCATGTTCACCCATGTGGCAGCCGCGGCGCCCGGCAAGGTCACCGCTATTGACACCCACTGGATCTGGCAGGACGGTCAGCACCTGACCCAGAACCCGCTCAGGATCGTGGACGGAAAGATTGCCGTTCCGCAAAAATCCGGGCTTGGCGTTGAGCTGGACATGGACGCTGTCAACGCCGCTCACCAGCTTTACCTGCAGCATGGCCTTGGCGCACGCGATGACGCGCAGGCCATGCAGTTCCTGATTCCCAACTGGCGCTTCAACCCCAAGATGCCTTGCATGGTCAGATGATATGGCCCCACGGTTGCGCACTGCGTGTCGGGCCCTGCCCCCTGCGGGGCCGCTGCGCCTGCGGTCTGGCAAAGCCAGTCCCGCGGCCCCTGCTTGGAAAAGATGTGGCCTCCCGGTTGCCCATGACGGGTGGCAGCTTGCCCCTAACGCTTTCCCATAACCCCAAGGAGACAAACCATGAAACGACGTGTGCTGATCCATACCGCCCTTGCTTCGGCGGCCGCTCTTGCGTTGCCTGTCTGGGCGCAAGACAAATACCCATCCAAGCCGATCACCTACCTCGTACCGTTTCCCGCAGGGGGCACGACGGATATTCTGGCGCGCCTGATCGGGCAGAAGCTGGGCGCGTCGCTGGGCACGACGATCGTGATCGACAACAAGGGCGGCGCTGGTGGCAGCATCGGCTCGGAGCTGGCTTCGCGCGCGGCACCGGATGGCTACACGCTGCTGGGCGGCACGATCAGCTCGCATGCCATCAACGTCAGCCTGTATCCCAAGCTGGGCTATGACCCGATCAAGTCGTTCTCGCCAGTGGTGCTGATTGGCTCGAACCCGGTGGTACTGATCGTTGGCCAGAACAGCCCCTACAAAACCCTGCAGGATGTGCTGGCTGCTGCAAAGGCAAAGCCCAAGACCCTGACGTCGGCCTCGGCCGGCAGCGGAACCTCTCAGCATCTCGCGCTGGAGTTGCTCGGTTTTCGGTCCGGCACGCAGTTCATTCACGTGCCGTACAAAGGAAGCGGCCCGGCCATTCAGGACGTCATCGGCGGTCAGGTTGACATGATGTTTGACACCACGGTTGTCGCAGGCCCTCATATCCAAAGCGGCAAGGTGCGTGCGCTGGCGGTGACATCCGCCAAGCGGCTGGAGTCAATGCCCGATGTGCCGACAGTCGCTGAGTCGGGCGTTCCCGGCTTTGAAGTGGTGTCATGGCAGGGCATCTTCGTGCCGGCCAACACACCCAAGCCCCTGATCGACAAATTGCATACCGAAATCATGTCCATCCTGAACCAGCCTGACATGCAGGAACGCCTCAAAAGCCTGGGCATGCAGCCGTCATCCATGACGACAGAGCAGGTGGCTGCCTTCCAGAAAGCCGAGGTTGACAAATGGGCACAGGTTATCAAGGCGGCCAACGTCAAGCTTGACTAGCGTCGGTGCCTGCCCTTCATAACCCGGCCTCTGCGCGACCGCAGACCCTCGAACCCTTGAAGATCGCCGTCATCGGCACCGGCCTGGGTTCGGCGCCACATTTCGCTAGCCTGCGCGATCTTGGGGCTGAAGTGGAAGTTGCCTGGATATATGGCCGGCAGGCCAATACCGTCACCAGCAGCTACGGATTTTTGCGCGCCAGAAAGGCCGCGTCGCTGCAGGACATCCTGGGCGACACCTCCGTTGCGGCCGCGCTGGTGCTGACACCGCCGAACACGCATCTGGAGATCGTGCGCAGCCTGGCCGAATCCGGCAAACACGTGCTGGTTGAAAAACCCCTCGATATTTCGCTGGAGCGTGCAACCGCGCTGGTTGAAGCCTGCGAGCGTTGCCGTGTCATGCTGGCCGTGATGCTGCAGCATCGCATGCGAAAAGCGCCACACGAACTGGCGCGCCTGCTTCACGCTGGCGATCTGGGTCGGCTGGTCAGTGGCGCGGCATCGGTTCGCTGGTGGCGCCCGCAAAGCTATTACGACGAACCTGGTCGTGGCACGCTGGCCCGCGACGGTGGCGGCGTTTTGATCACACAGGCAATCCATACCCTGGACCTGCTGCTCCGTTACACCGGCCTGCCCCAGCGGCTGGTGGCTGTGATGGGCACCAGCGCCATGCACACGATGGAGGGCGAGGACCATGCGGCGGCGATTTTGCAATTTGCCGCTGGCGCCAGTGTGGTGCTGCAGGCCAGCACGGCAGCGTACCCTGGGTTTCCCGAACGCATAGAGCTCAATCTGACGCGCGGAAGCGCCACGCTGGAAGCCGGAAAGCTTGAGGTCGCCTTTATCAGCGGCGAGTCGTTCAGCTGCGGTGATTCTGCGGGCTCTGGTGGCGGAGCCGACCCGATGGCTTTTGACCACGCGCCCCACCAGGCATTGATACATGACTTCGTCCGCTCAATTCGAAGCGGCGGTGCCTGCGCGGTCAGTGGCCGCTCGGCCCTGGGCGTGCAGCGCGTCATTGAAGCCATCGTGACATCGTCAAACACCGGCCAGGCGGTACATCTCTAGCGCATCAGCTGGCACCCGCGGCGGTTCTGCTGCGGCTGACTGATCTGTGTTTTCGCTTTTTCTTCAGTGTTTTAGGGCTGTAGCGCAGGGCGGGCGCGCCGTAGTAGCTATAAAACTGGTAGCAGATGCTCTTTTTGCGTTATATTTGCCAGCGAGCTTCGCGCCGGATGGCCGCGACCCACCCTGAACAAATCCGATCTGAGGAGATAAGTCGATGAGTGCAAAGGAAAACGTAGCCGTAGGCGAGCTGCTGGCATTGCTGGAGTCCCGTTACGCACTTCGCGTCCTGTGGGCCTTGAAGGACGGCCACCCCCAGACTTTTCGCCTGCTGCAGGACAGCGTTGGCAGCATTACGCCCAACACCCTGAACACGCGCATCAAGGAGCTTCGTGCCGCCGGCCTGCTGACGCACGGCACCGACGGCTATACCGTCACCACGCTGGGCGCTGACCTGCTCAAGCGGCTGAATGACCTGCAGGCTTTTGCCGGCAAGTGGTCGGCCAGCCAGGTCAAGAAAAAGTAGACCTGTGCACTCATAGAGAAAGCGACCTCAGGGTCGCTTTTTTGTTGCTGCCTGAGACTACCGCTGCAATGAAGGTAATGCTGAGCTTTCCGCCCTGCATGCGTGGCTAGGCGCGGCAGCGGATCATGTGGCCTCAAAGTGCCGTCTCCAGCAGTTCGACCGGATTGCCAAACCTGGCAGCGGCCTCGCGTACCGCCGGATCGCTCAGGGCACTCAAAAAAAGATCCGCCTTCTACCAGCAGTCGTCCGTCAGCCGTGATCATGCTGTTCAGCGTCACCAGATTCATATGCACCGGCGGCTCTTCCCACCGCGGCATGGGTCGAAGGCTGTATTCGCTGGGCTGAGCCAGGTCGATGCCGAAATGCAGCGCCCCAAGGGCACTGGAGCCAGCCGGGTAGACGGTGTGCCGGGACGCCCTTGGATTGAAGCCGCAATCCAACTCGATCAGGCGGCCACCCCCCATCATGTCCCGCAGAATGACGGCCTCGGGCGACCCGACGGTCACCTCGACAATGGTGTCGCTCCGGAAGCGGCAGCCCATACGCTCGGCGAAAGGCTTTTCAAGACCCACCGCCCACTGCGGATACAGCGTGCCTGACATCGTGATCGGTGCGCTGGCCCGGCCTTGCAAGCCTAGCCCAGCATTCGCAGCAGACGCCGTTCGCGGTGCCGTGACGCGCATGCCTGAGCGCCGGTGTGCATCGTGCTGGTTTTCCCGCGTGGCGCTTGCGGGCTGGCGCAAACAGGGAATCTCGCCTGATTTAGGCGTTTTAGGCCTCTAGCCCAACATAAGCAAGGGTTGACAGCTATTTATCTAATAGCAAAGTGGCAGCGAGAAAGTTTTAAAAGCCTGGCCTACTGGCCACCCAGCCATGCTCATCGGCTGCAGGTTGGCCTTATATCGGCCATTACAATTTTGCGTTTGCCCCAAGCACCTCAGCCCGGGCTGCCGCAAACCGAGCACATTTCTGTTGATCCGGGCAATCTCCCTGCCCTTGAAAAGGGCTTTGGCAGCCCCAGCTAGCTAACTTCTTGACTCAAACCTTCCTCGCCAAGCATGTCAGAAACCACACCGTCCCAACCCACAGACCGCCCCGAACATTCGTCGAACGAGCTGACCGGCGACCCAACGCCTGAAGAGCTGGAGGCGGCGCAGGCCGCCAACGCGTTTGACGCCCAGAACGAGCTGGCTGCAGCGCAGGCAGAACTAGCCACCCTGCAGGCCAAAAATACCGAACTCTCCGACAGCTACCTGCGTGCCAAGGCGGAAACTGAAAACGCCCGGCGCCGCGCCGAAGACGAGATCAGCAAGGCGCGCAAATTCGCGCTGGAAAGTTTTGCCGAAAGCCTACTGCCAGTTGCCGACAGCCTGGAAGCCGGCCTGGCCATCCAGGACGCCACGCCCGACCAGATCAGGGAAGGCGCCGCTGCCACGTTGAAACAGCTGAAAAGCGCGCTTGAACGCAACAAGGTGGTCGAGATCAACCCGGCCGCTGGCGTGAAGTTCGATCCGCACCAGCACCAGGCTATCAGCATGGTGCCCAGCACGCAGGAAGCCAACACGGTGGTGAGCGTGCTTCAAAAAGGCTACCTGATTGCCGAACGGGTATTGCGCCCGGCGCTGGTCACGGTGGCCGCGCCGCAATAGCGGTCAGGCGCCTTGAACGACGCATGCAACCGCACGCTGCCATGTGGACTCTTGAAGTTTCGTAACTTATCCGCAAGTCATTCGCACTAGCAGCAGCGCTTCCCGCGCCACCGCTTGAACATTTTCACTTTACAAATCAATCAAATAGCAGGAGTTCATCATGGGAAGAATCATCGGTATTGACCTGGGCACCACCAACAGCTGCGTGTCGGTCATGGAGGGCAATGTGCCCCGCGTCATCGAAAACTCCGAAGGCGCGCGCACCACGCCATCCATCGTGGCGTATCAGGAAGACGGTGAAGTGCTGGTCGGCGCATCCGCCAAGCGCCAGGCCGTGACCAACCCACGAAACACGCTGTACGCTGTCAAGCGCCTGATTGGCCGGAAATTCAGTGAAAAGGAAGTCCAAAAGGACATCGGCCTGATGCCCTACTCTATCGTGGCTGCCGATAACGGCGACGCATGGATTGAGGTGCGCGGCAAGAAGCTGTCGGCCCAGCAGGTCAGCGCCGATATTTTGCGCAAGATGAAAAAAACCGCCGAGGACTACTTGGGCGAAGCGGTTACCGAGGCGGTGATCACCGTGCCCGCGTACTTCAATGACGCGCAGCGCCAGGCAACCAAGGATGCAGGCCGTATTGCCGGCCTGGAAGTCAAGCGCATTATCAACGAGCCTACCGCTGCAGCCCTGGCATTTGGCCTGGACAAGCAGGAAAAAGGCGACCGCAAGATTGCGGTGTATGACCTGGGCGGCGGCACCTTCGACATCTCCATCATCGAGATTGCCGATGTGGACGGCGAAAAGCAGTTTGAAGTGCTCTCGACCAATGGCGACACCTTCCTGGGCGGTGAGGACTTCGACCAGCGCATCATCGACTACATCATTGACGAGTTCAAAAAAGACTCTGGCGTCAACCTGAAGAACGACGTGCTGGCCCTGCAGCGCCTGAAAGAAGCGGCTGAAAAAGCCAAGATCGAGTTGTCCAACAGCGCGCAGACCGACATCAACCTGCCCTACATCACCGCCGATGCCTCAGGCCCGAAACACCTGAACATCAAGATGACCCGCTCCAAGCTGGAGCAGCTGGTTGAAGAGCTGATCGAGCGCACGATTGCGCCTTGCCGCGTGGCCATCAAGGACGCAGGCGTCAGCGTCGGTGACATCCATGATGTGATCCTGGTGGGCGGCATGACCCGCATGCCCAAGGTGCAGGAAAAGGTCAAGGAATTCTTCGGCAAGGACCCCCGCAAGGACGTGAACCCGGACGAAGCTGTCGCTGTCGGCGCTGCGATCCAGGGCCAGGTTCTGTCCGGCGACCGTACTGACGTGCTGCTGCTGGACGTGACACCCCTGTCCCTGGGCATCGAGACCATGGGCGGCGTGATGACCAAGATGATCAAGAAGAACACGACCATCCCGACCAAGTTCGCGCAGGTGTTCTCCACGGCCGACGACAATCAGCCCGCGGTGACCATCAAGGTCTATCAAGGCGAGCGCGAAATGGCGAGCGGTAACAAGTCGCTCGGCGAGTTCAACCTTGAAGGCATTCCGGCAGCCGCGCGCGGCACGCCGCAGATCGAAGTCAGCTTCGACATCGACGCGAACGGCATCCTGCACGTCGGCGCAAAGGACCAGGGCCCCGGCAAGGAAAACAAGATCACCATCAAGGCCAACTCTGGCTTGTCTGAAGCCGAAATCCAGCAAAT
>JAQGNE010000047.1 GCA_028291985.1 Polaromonas sp.
CGCGCCTAGTGTGGGCCGATGACAAAACCCAAACCGCAGTCCGCCGCAGCCGCTACACAGCCCGCTGCGCACGTCCACTCGCAGCAGGCCGACAACGCAAACGCTCGCAGCGGTTTTGTGCGGGTGCGCGGCGCCCGCGAGCACAACCTTAAAAATGTCGATGTTGATGTACCGCGCGATGCGCTGGTGGTGTTTACCGGGGTGTCGGGCTCGGGCAAGTCGTCACTGGCGTTTGGCACGCTGTACGCCGAGGCGCAGCGCCGCTACCTGGAATCGGTGTCCCCCTATGCGCGCCGCTTGATCGACCAGGCTGGCATGCCAGACGTTGACAGCATCGAAGGCTTGCCGCCCGCGGTGGCTTTGCAGCAGCAGCGCGGCACGCCCAGCGCCCGCTCGTCGGTGGGCAGCGTGACGACCATTTCCAGCCTGCTGCGCATGCTGTATTCGCGCGCCGGCCATTACCCGGCCGAGCAGCCCATGCTGTATGCCGAAGACTTTTCGCCCAACACGCCGCAGGGCGCCTGCCCGCGCTGCCACGGCCTGGGCCGGGTTTATGCGGTGACTGAAAAACTGATGGTTCCCGACGACTCGCTGTCGATACGCGAACGCGCCATTGCCTCATGGCCACCCGCCTGGTACGGCCAGAACCTGCGCGACATTCTGGTGACGCTGGGCTACGACGTCGACACACCCTGGCGCGACCTGCCGCAAAAAGACCGCGACTGGATTTTGTACACCGACGAGACGCCGACCGTGCCGGTTTACGCAGGCCTGAGCCCGGCGCAAACCCAGGCCGCGCTGCGCCGCAAGGCAGAACCCAGCTACCAAGGCACGTTTATTGGCGCGCAGAAGTATGTGCTGAACACCTTTGCCAGCACGCAAAGCCCGCTGATGAAAAAGCGCGTATCTGCCTTCATGACCGGCAGCCTGTGCCCGCTGTGCGATGGCAAACGCCTCAAGCGCGAGTCGCTGGGCGTGACGTTTGCCGGCCTGGACATTGGCGCGCTGTCGCAACTGCCCCTGACGCAGCTGGCCGACCTGTTGCGCCCCGCCGCGCACGGGCAGGCGATGACAGCGGGGGAAGGCAAGCCGCTGAGTCGCGAGGCATCACGCCAGGCCACGGCAGAACGCGTAGCGCGGGGCGGTGCATCGCATGCAGCCGCCCCTGACGTGCGGCGCACGGCCAACCTGTCTGAGGAAAAGGTGCTGGCGGCACAGCGCCTGTCACAAGACCTGCTGGGCCGCCTTGCCACCTTGACGCAGCTTGGCCTCGGCTATTTGTCGCTTGACCGCAGCACGCCGACACTCTCGCCGGGTGAGTTGCAGCGCTTGCGGCTGGCCACCCAGCTGGGTTCACACCTGTTTGGCGTCATCTATGTACTGGACGAACCCACCGCCGGCCTGCATCCTGCCGACGGCCAGGCCCTGGTGGGCGCGCTGGAGCGGCTCAAGGCGTCGGGCAACAGCCTGTTCGTGGTGGAGCATGACGTCGCCATGATGCGGCGGGCCGACTGGCTGGTGGATGTCGGCCCTGCTGCCGGCGAGCAAGGCGGCAAAGTGCTTTACAGCGGCCCGCCGGAAGGGCTTGCAAGCGTCGAGGCCTCAGAAACCCGGCATTATTTGTTTGGAGGCACCCAGCTGCCACCCTCGACCCCCCGGAAGCCGTCTGGCTGGCTGAAGCTGGCTGGCGTGACACGCAACAACCTGCACGGGCTGGACGCCGCTTTTCCGCTGGGATGCTTCACTGCCGTGACGGGGGTGTCGGGCTCCGGCAAATCCAGTCTGGTCAGCCAGGCCCTGCTGGACCTGATGGCCGGCCATCTGGGCAAGAACGTGACCGACGCAGACGATCCCGACGCCAGCCCCCTCGACGCACCGATGGCCATTACCCAGGGCCGCATCACGGCAGGGGCTGATGCCATCGACCGGCTGGTGCAGGTTGACCAGAAACCCATTGGGCGCACGCCCCGCTCCAACCTGGCCACCTACACCGGTTTGTTTGACAACGTCCGCAAGCTTTTTGCAGCCACGCCCATGGCCAGGCAGCGGCACTACGATGCGGGCCGTTTTTCGTTCAACCTGCCCAAGGGCCGCTGCGCCACCTGCGAAGGCGAAGGCTCGGTGTCAGTCGAGCTGCTCTTCATGCCCAGCGTTTATGCGCCATGCCCGGCCTGCCACGGCGCGCGCTACAACCCCGAAACCCTGGAAGTCGCCTGGCGCGGCCACACCATCGCAGATGTACTGGCCGCCACGGTGAGCCAGGCCTGCGGGCTCTTTGCCGACGATGCACCCGTGCTGCGGCCACTGCAGGTGTTGCAGGGTATCGGCCTGGGCTACCTGCGGCTGGGGCAGCCTGCCACCGAGCTGTCTGGCGGTGAGGCCCAGCGCATCAAGCTGGCCACCGAGTTGCAGCGCAGCCAGCGCGGACACACGCTGTATGTCCTGGACGAGCCCACCACGGGTCTGCACCCCGCGGATGTTGACCGCCTGATGGCCCAGCTGGGCGGGTTGGTCGATGCCGGCAATACGGTGATCGTGGTCGAACACGACATGCGGGTGGTGGCGCAAAGCGACTGGGTGATTGACGTTGGCCCAGGTGCGGGCTCCGCAGGCGGGCAAATCGTTGCCGCCGGCACACCCCAGCAAGTTGCCAAGACGGCCCCCAGTGCAACGGCGCCGTTTCTGGCGGAGTGCCTGGCAGCACGCTAGCGGTAGCAGCCGCAGGCACCCCCGCTGTTGCACCCCCTGAACCTACGGCAAAGGTCAACTATGGCCTGTGCATTGCATCGCGGTCGATCATGTGCACCTTTGGTATCCGCAAACACAACCTCAAGCTGCCGGACCTGATTGCTGATCGCCAAGCCTGCCGTAAGCGGTGGATAAAACGGGGTTACAACCGTTATTTGTAAGACAGCGCCTACTTTTGGTAGTTTGTGTCCTACGAGACCCAAAAGATCAGATACAAAATATTACGCAATGCGACAGCCAGTGCCAAACGTATGGAGGGTTTCCCCCATCGTTCAGTTCAAATAGTAACAAGACGTTGTTTTCTGTACAAGTCTAAAAAGCTGCCGAACCAAGCAGTTACTAACTTTTGCACTTATATCCTTGCAAAATCGGATTTTCATAGGGCTGAAACATCGAGGTTGACACGGCTGGCAAGACCGGCCTCCCCGTCCCGGAAAAGCTTACAAAAACACTGTTGAGCTTGGCCTGTTCACTCTGACGAATGCCCGCACCCGCTGTAAGGAATCCCGAGAACATCGAATGCAGCGCCCCTCTGTGGTGACCGCCAAATCAGGCATTGAAGTCGCATTAATTGGGCCTGAAGGTCCGGTGTACATCTGCCGGTATGTAATCAATTTCCTACAACCTCTAGAGGTAGATTGACGACATGCAACAAAGAAAATGTAAGAAGAGCTTGTAGGACACAGCCTACGATTCACAGCATTGCAAAAGCGTCAGGGGCTCAACAAGACCGCTGAAGTTTTTGGAAAGAGCCTGGCAAGTGCCGCGGTGTCGGATTTCCTCACATCACCGCTTCCCACAACGCATGGGCTCAGCTGGTTTTTGTTCGCTGTGTCACGACATCTTTTTTACATTTTGATTGGACTCGACATGTCAAAGCTCAAGTTTTCCACCGCTGCTTCGGTCAGCGCTGCTGCTGCCCTGCTCTGCTGTAGCCAGCTAGCCGGCGCAGTTGAACTGGCCCCGTACTTTCATGCGTGGGACAAGGGAAGCTTGACGCAGGCGCAAAAATCGGTTGGTCTGAACAGCGCCACTCTAGCTTTTGCCATCACCAACGGCGCCTGCGCGTTTCAACCTGATCTGTTGAACAAGCTGCCTGATGCGCGCCAGTTTGTGGCGGCCGGCGGCCAGCTTCGTGTGTCGCTGGGTGGGCAACATGGCGTTTACGCCGAAATCGCCTGCAAAAGCGACGACCAGCTTTTCGCGATTCTCGACAAACTGATCATTGATTCGGGCACACGCAAGCTGGACTTTGACGTTGAGGGCCACCAGCTGTTCAATGTCGAGGGTACCAACCGCCGCACCCGCGTGTTGTCGCGTCTGCAGGCCAAGTACCCCGACCTTTATGTGTCATTCACCCTGCCGGGCTGGTTGCGCGGCGTCAGCACCGAGTCCATGAACCTGCTCCGCTCGACCGCTGCGGCGGGTGTGCGTATCAGCATGGTCAATGTGATGACCATGACCTTTGGACTGGAAAACCTGCGCACCATGGTGGCCCCTTCAACCGTGGCCCAGGCATCGATCATGACCTTTCGTGCGGCAGCCACCCAGGTCGGGTCCATCTATCCCAACAAAACCCCGGCCCAGATCAACGCCATGATGGGCATGACACCCATGATCGGCAAGAATGATGACGGCTCCGTCTTCTCGCTGACAGAAGCCAAACAGATTGCCGACTTTGCCAAGCTCAACGGGGTGGGTCTGCTGGCGTACTGGTCGTTTCAGCGTGACCGGGCGCAGGCAACCAGTGGATCAACCAACCTGGGTGCCTACAGCGGCGTCGCCCAGGCTGATTACGCGTACTACAAGATATTCAAGACGGCTACCGAGTATGTGGCGCCGGCGCCGGCTCCTGCACCCGCTCCGGCACCCGCCCCAGCGCCAACGCCTGCTCCCGCACCTGCCACGGGCACTGTGCTGGTACCAGTCTGCAACTATTCGGCATGGGCACAAGGCAAGCAATATTCCCCCGGCAATGTCGTGTCCTACGGCGGCAAGCTGTACATCGCCAAATTTGCCAACCCTGGCTATGACCCGACCGTCAGCACCTATTACTGGTCTGCCTTCTACTGCTCTGGCTCCTATACGGTGACCGCACCGGTCACGACGGCAGCGCCTGCGCTAACCATCCCCTCATCGACACCGGCCCCCTCATCGACACCGGCCCCCTCATCGACACCGGTGCCGACAACGTCCTGCAAGAATGCGACAGCATGGGTGGATGGCGCATCGTATACGGCAGGCCGCGTGGTGAAGTACGGCAACAAAACCTACATCGCCAAGTTTGCAAACCCCGGCTACAACCCGACGATCAGCACCTACTTCTGGTCCCGCTACATCTGCTGATGCGGCCGGCGGCCGGCCCATCACTTGTGTGCTGGCCAGCCGTCCTACAGCCCTGTGTTGACCGCGCCCCGGCGCTCAACACGTCCCGATGCCTGCACTTGCCTGCAGGCATCCGGTTTTTCAGGGGCTGGTTTTGTGCCGCGCCAACACGCGCGGTACCGTGACCGGGCACGGAACAGTCGCCGCGCCGCAGCCCTGGCAACTGGCCGGCTCAACGACCCTTCCAGACGGCGCTGGTCTTGTCGGCGAAAGCATGCACGCCGGCACGAAAATCCTCACTGCCGTAGCACATGCGAATCAGGTCATCATCAGCCGGCAGGTGGTGGGTGACCAGGCGGCGCATACCCTCTTTGGTGGCGCGCTGGGTAACCGGTGCCAGCGCTGTCAGCCGCTCGCACAGGGCCGCCACCACACCGTCAATGTCTTCTGTGGGGCTTAGCTGCAGCAGGTAGCCGGCTGCAAGCGCTTCATCTGCCGCAATAATGTCTGCCAGCAGCAGCATGCGCTTGACGCGCGGTGCGCCCCACACCGCGCAGAGCCGTGCCAGGTTGGCGGCAGACAGGCAATTGCCCAGCGTTTTGGCAATCGGCACACCAAAGCGCGAGCCAGGCGTTGCGACGCGAAAGTCACAGGCTGAGGCGATGGCCAGGCCGCCGCCAACGGCCCAGCCCTCAACCACCGCCACTGTCGGCATGGGCAAGGATTCGATCAGGCTGATGCCTTCGTCGATGTTGCGCTCGTAGGCCAGCCCGTCGTTGCCGCCGGCCTCGCCGCTGCCGAAACCCTTGAACTGCTCGATGTCGGTGCCCGCGACAAAAGCCACGCCACCCACGCCACGGAATGTGGCTACCCGCACGTCAGGCTCGGTTTGCAGCCGCTTGCAGATGGCGGCCAGCTCGCCGTACATCGTCCAGGTCATGGCGTTTCGGGCTTCGGGGCGGTCAAAAAAAACCGATGCAACTCCGGCCTTGAGCTTGAGGCGAACCGTACCGCCGCTCATGCCGCAAAAGCCCCGTCGGCGCGCATGCGGGCCAGCTCGTCCGGGCCAACGCCCAGCTCGGCCAGCACCTCCTCGGTGTGCTCGCCCAGCCGCGGCGGATGCCGCCTGACCTGCTGCGGTGTGCCGGACATCTTGACCGCAAAGCCGATGTTGGGCACCTTGCCTTCCACCGGATGGTCAATGTCCATGCGCATGCCGCGCGCCTTGGAGTGCTCGCTGTCAAAAGCCTCGGGATAGGTCAGGATGGGCCCGGCGGGTATACCGGCTTCTAAAAAGGTGTTGACCCAGTGATCCTTGGTTTTGAGCTTGAATGATTTCTCTAGCTCTACCTCCAGCGCATGCCGGTTGGCCAGGCGCAATGAGATGGTGGAAAAGCGTCCGTCGGCCAGCAGCTCCTCGCGGGCCATCAGCTGGCACAGCTTGACCCACAGCTTCTGGTTGTTCGCGCCCATCACAAAGTAACCATCAGCACACGCCATGGCCTGGTAAGGCGCAGTCATCTTGTTGGAGGTGCCCAGCGGCTCGGGCGCCTTGCCGGTGCCCCAGTAGTCGCATACATCCCACACCGAAAACGCCAGCGCAGAATCGAAAAGCGATGCGTCCACATGCTGGCCCAGGCCGCTGGTTTTGGCACCGATGAAGGCAGACAAAGTGGCATACACCGCAAACAGGGCGCAGCCGATGTCAGCCACCGGCACGCCCGCCTTGACCGGTGGGCCGCCGGGATAGCCGGTAACGCTCATCACGCCGGACATCGCCTGCGCCATCAGGTCGAAGCCGGGCCTATCTGCCCACGGTCCAGTTTGCCCGAAGCCCGAAATGCTGGTGTAGACCAAGCGCGGGTTGACGGCTTTGAGCACCTCATAGCCCAGGCCGAGGCGCTTCATGGCGCCGGGTCGGTAGTTTTCCAGCAGAATGTCGGCGTCCTTGGCCATGCGCAACACCATCGCCTTGCCGCTTTCAGACTTGAGGTTGAGCGCAACGCTGCGCTTGTTGCGGTTCATGTTCAAAAAACCCAGCGAGTCAGGCCCTTTCATCTTGAAGCCCATGGCGCCGCGGGTCTGGTCGCCGCTGCCGGGCGGCTCGATCTTGATGACGTCTGCGCCCATGTCCGCCAGCAGCATGCAGGCATAGGGGCCGGCCATCACCTGGCTGATGTCGAGTACGCGTACGCCCTCAAGGGGTAGTTTTGTCATGCGTGATTCCGTATGTGTGATTCCGTATATGTGATTCCATGCAAGCGTCATCGCGGAACCGGTCTTGGCCCGTCCTGAGCCTGTTGAAGGGCCGGGCCGCAGGTGGCGCTCCCTGAGGGGCTGAGGAGCCGCGGCTCCCAGCCTGCCCGCCAGTCCAGGTCGGCTTCTTGGTAGGGCCGCCGCCTCCGGTGGGGCACCGGGCGGCCGCAGGCCGCTTCAGGGCAAACTTCAAGATTCGCCCTTGACGCCGCCATCCTTGATGATCTTGGCCCACTTGACCTGCTCGGCCTGCATGAACTCGCCAAACTTCTCGGTAGAGCCGCCACCATCCTGCGCACCGGAGGCCGCGAGCTTTTCCATCACGTCGGGCATTTGCATGACCTTGTTGATGTCTTCGTTCATGCGCTTGGCCATGGCCGTTGGCATCTTGCCGGGGCCAGCCAGGCCGTACCAGGTGGTGGCTTCAAAACCCGGGAAACCCGACTCAGCCATGGTGGGGACGTTGGCGTAGGCAGGCACGCGTTGCAGACGCGTCTGGGCAAGCGCAATCGCCTTGCCGCTCTTGACGTGAGGCGTAGCGGCAGTCATGGTGTCAAAGCTGTACTGGATGTTGCCGCCAATCAGGTCGGTGAGCATCGGGCCCGAACCCTTGTAAGGCACATGAATCGCCTTGACCTTTGCCGCCAGCATGAACATCTCGAGCGCCAGATGCTGCGCGCTGCCCGTGCCGGCCGAGCCGAAGCTGATCTCGCCCGGTTTGGCACGGCACAGCTCCACCAGATCCTTGACGGTTTTTGCAGGCTGGTTTTCGTTGCAGATCAGCAGGTTGGGCGTGACACCCACCAGCACGATCGGCTGAAAATCCTTGGCCGGGTCGTAGTTCACTTTTTGCAGCCCGGGCGTGATCGCCTGGCTGTTGATATGCGCCATCAGGAGTGTTGTGCCATCTGGCGGCTGCTTGGCAACATAGTCTGCGGCAATGGTGCCGGATGCGCCGGCCCGATTCTCGACGATCACCTGCGTCTTCCACATCTCGCCCAGCTTTTGCCCGATGACACGGGACAGGATGTCCGTGCCGCCGCCCGGCGCAAAACCCACGATGATGCGGACCGGTCCCGTGGGCAAGGCCTGGGCCCAGAGCCGGGGCACGGCCAGCGCGGCGGCTGCGGCGCCGGTGGAAGCGATGAAGGTTCTGCGATGCATGGTTTGTCTCCTGTGGGTGAAATAGTAAAAATACCAGCGAGAAGTGCTACTAACCCAGGTAACGTCAGGGGGTATAGCTATTATTGTTGTAGCAACTAGCGGTTGACCAACCTTTATTTCCGGGACCGATGAAGTCTTGACGGTTCGCCCCGATCGTTCGACACCTCAAGACAGGGTACGCAGATGCGTATCGAAGGGTCAGCGCGAACGGTACAAAATCGACGCTTGCTGCGGCCGCATCAATAGCTCATAGGGTTATCGGTTATTCGTCAAGTCGACAGCCAGCTAGGCCGCCTTTTGCTGCGGCACTGCCGCCGCATGGCTCGAAAAATAATCCATCGCCGCCTGCACGCCAGAGCCCGCCAGCTTGACACCGGAAAGCTTCAGCCCCATCTCGCAACCACCCAGCGCGGCAATCAACGTCAGATCGTTGCAATCGCCCAGATGGCCGATACGGAACATGCGGCCCTTGACCTTGCCCAGACCGGTGCCGAGCGAGCAGTCAAAGCGCTCGTAAATCACCTTGCGAACCGCATCGGCATCAATGCCGGCGGGCGTCATCACCCCCGTCAGGATCGGCGAATAAACCGCCGGGTCAGCGCACTGAATCTGCAGACCCCAGGCATTGACTGCGCTGCGCACGCCTTCTGCCCAACGCTGATGACGGGCGAACACCGTCTCCAGCCCATGCTCAAGCAGCATGTCACAGGCTTCGCTCAGCGCATACAGCAAGTTGGTGTTGGGTGTGGAAGGCCAGTAGCCGCTTTTGTTCATCTCGATGATCTCGTCCCAGGCCCAGAACGCCTTGGGCAGGGTCGCCTTTTTGCTGGCCTCGACGGCCTTGGCTGATACCGCGTTGAAGCTGATGCCGGGCGGCAGCATCAAACCTTTTTGCGAGCCGCTGATGCTGACATCAACGCCCCATTCGTCATGCCGGTAGTCAGCCGACGCCAGACCGGAAATCGTGTCAACCAGCAGCAGCGCCGGGTGTTTGGCGGCGTCGATGGCCTTGCGCACGGCTGCAATATTGCTGGTGACACCGGTTGATGTTTCGTTGTGCACCACGCAGACAGCCTTGATGCTGTGGCCGGTGTCGGCTTTCAGGCGCTCCTCGATCTGGCTGGCCTGCACGCCGTGGCGCCACACCTCATTGCCGGGATGGGTCATGACTTCGGTCCTGAGGCCCAGGCGGGTGGCGAGCTTTTGCCACAGCGCTGCGAAATGGCCGGTTTCGTACATCAGTACATGGTCGCCCGGGCTCAGCGTGTTGACGAGCGCAGCCTCCCAGGCGCCGGTGCCGGAAGCCGGGTAAATCATCACGGGCTGGCGAGTCTGGAAGATTTTCCGTATATCGGTCAGGACCTTCAAACCCAGCGCGGCGAACTCGGGACCGCGGTGGTCAATGGTCGGGTAGCTCATGGCCCGCAGAATGCGGTCGGGTACCGGCGAAGGCCCCGGGATCTGCAGAAAGTGCCGACCTGTGGGATGAAAGTCAAGCGTCAACATACGGTGTGCTCCAGGATAAATGAGCCCCATTTTTTGCATACAAAATTAATTTGTCAACCTCTTCGGTTTATTTTCCCGCTTAGGCCTCGATTTGACAGGCTTTTACTTTGCATACAAAATTTCAGGATGACTGCAGAAATCATCACCATTCCGCGCCTGACCCTGCATGAGCAGGTGGCGCACCGCCTGCGGCAAATGCTGCTGGAAAGCCGCATAGCGCCAGGTGCAAAACTCAATGAACGCGAACTGAGCGAGGTGCTGAAGGTTTCGCGCACGCCGCTGCGCGAGGCCATCAAGATGCTGGCCGCCGAAGGCCTGGTCGAGCTGCTGCCCAACCGCGGCGCGATCGCGGTGGAACTGAGCGAAGCTGATGTGCTGCATACGTTTGAAGTCATCGCCGGCCTCGAGGGGCATTCGGGCGAGCTGGCCGCCGAGCGCATCACGCCGGAAGAATTGACCGAAATTACCGCGATGCACTTCGAGATGCTGGGCGCCTACACCCGGCGCGACCTGCCTGCCTATTACCGCTTGAACGCGGCGATTCACAGCGCCATCAACACGGCGGCCAAAAACCCCGTGTTGGCCTCTACTTACGGGCAGGTCAATGCGCGGCTGCAGGCGCTGCGGTTCCGCTCCAACCAGGACGAAGAGAAATGGCAGGCCGCGGTGGCCGAGCACGAAGAAATGATTCGCGCCCTCACCGCCCGCGACGGCGCCGCCCTGCGCGCGGTATTGAGCCGGCACATCCAGAACAAGCGCGACGTGGTGATCAGCCAGCTGCGCGCTGCAGCGCAAGCAGCGCGTGAACCACAGGACATCAAAGCATGAACGCACCCTTGCCACCCGAGGTGTCCCTTCAGTTGTCCCGTGAGAACGCATGCCTGGCCTACGACGCGGTTTCGTCGGTCAGCAATGAGGTAGCGGGCCGGCTGGCCGAACGGCTGGCGTCACAAACGCAGGGCGAGGTTTTGTTCTCGTCGGCAGACCGTGGCCGCTACGCGACCGATGCGTCGATCTACCAGCAGATGCCGGTCGGCGTGTTTGTGCCGCACACACCGCAAGACGTGCAGACGGCGCTGCAGATCTGCCGCGACATGGCAGTGCCCATCGTGGCGCGCGGCGGCGGCACCAGCCAGTGCGGGCAAACCGTCGGCGCCGGGCTGGTCATCGATTACTCCAAGCACATCCGGCGGGTATTGAACGTGGATGTCGAACAGCGCAGCGCCGAGGTAGAACCCGGCCTGGTGCTGGACCATCTCAATGCCGCCCTGAAAAAGCACGGCCTCTGGTACCCGGTGGATGTATCGACCAGCGCGCAGGCCACGCTGGGCGGCATGGCGGGCAACAACTCATGTGGCAGCCGCAGCATTGCCTACGGCAACATGGTGCACAACGTCAGCGGCGCCACGGCCTGGCGCTCTGATGGCAGCCTGCTGGAGCTGGGCCGCTACGACACCGCCAGTGGCCCTGCGCGCGCCCTGGGCGACTACGTCAAAGGGCTGGCCGATGCGCTCAAGCCCGAGCTTGAAGCGCATTGGCCAAAAGTGTTGCGACGCGTCGGCGGCTACAACCTGGACATCTTCAATAACCAGAACGAAAGGCCCTACACGCCCGACGGCTCTGTCAATCTGGCCCATCTGCTGGTGGGCAGTGAGGGCACGCTGGCCCTGACCCGCTCGCTCAAGTTGCGGCTGTCTGAATTGCCGCGCACCAAGGTCCTGGGCGTGGTGAACTTTCCGACCTTTTACAAGGCAATGGATTCGGCGCAGCACATCGTCAAGCTGGGCGGAACTGTGATGCAGGGTGGCGCTGGGGGCCCGGCGCTGACTGCCGTCGAGCTGGTTGACCGCACCATGATCGAGCTGTCGCTGCAAAACCCGGCGTTCGCGCCCACCGTGCGCACAGCGCTGATCGGCCAGCCCGACGCCATCTTGCTGGTGGAATTTGCAGGCGCATCAAAAGCCGAACTGGCGCCCAAGATGCGCCAGCTGGTCGAACTGATGGGCGACCTGGGCCTGCCCGGCTCAGTGGTTGAGATGGTGGACGACACGGCGCAGAAGAACCTGTGGGAAGTGCGCAAGGCCGGCCTCAACATCATGATGAGCCTGAAGGGCGACGGCAAACCGGTCAGTTTTATTGAAGACTGCGCGGTGCCGCTGGAGCATCTCGCTGAATACACCGACGCCCTCACGCAGGTGTTTCGCAAACACGGCAGCAAGGGAACCTGGTACGCGCACGCGTCGGTCGGCACGCTGCATGTGCGGCCGATTTTGGACATGCGCCGCGATGGGGGCGCAAAGATGCGTGCGATTGCTGATGAAGCCTCTGCCCTGGTGCGCCACTACAAGGGTGCCTACAGCGGCGAGCATGGTGACGGCCTGTGCCGCGGCGAATGGATTCACTGGCAGTTTGGTGACCGTATCACCGACGCGTTTGGCGCCATCAAAAACCACCTGGACCCCCTGAACCTGCTCAGCCCCAAGCGCATGATCGACCCGCCAAAAATGGACGATGCGCGGCTGATGCGTTTTCCGCCGACTTACCGCGTCATTCCCATCAAGACCGCGCTGGACTGGAGCGCGTGGGACGTGCAGAACAACCCGGTGACCGAAGAGACCAGCCCGCCCGGCACAGGCGGCGACGCCGCTCAGGGCTTTGCCAAAGCGGTGGAGATGTGCAACAACAACGGGCACTGCCGCAAGTTCGACGCCGGCACCATGTGCCCCAGCTACCGCGTCACGCGGGACGAAAAACACCT
>JAQGNE010000054.1 GCA_028291985.1 Polaromonas sp.
GTGGGCACGGCCAGCGCCGACCTGATCATTGGCTGCGACCCGATCGTTACCGCCAACAAGGAGACCATGCTGCGGATGCGACATGGCAAGACCCACGTGGCGCTCAATGCCCACAGCGCGCCAACAGCCTCCTTTGTGCAAAACGGCGCCTGGCAAAACCCTGGCAGTGCCTGCCAGGCCGAGATTGCCAAGGCCGTTGGCCCGGGTGGCGTGGGTGCCTTCAATGCCGATGCGGCCGCAACCAAACTGATGGGCGACAGCATTTATGCCAACCCCATGCTGTTGGGCTACGCGTGGCAAAAGGGCTGGGTGCCGCTTGGGCTTGAATCGTTGCTGCGCGCTATCGAACTGAATGCGGTGGCGGTTGAAAACAACAAGACGGCTTTCGCCTGGGGCCGCCGCGCTGCGCATGATCTGCCTTCGGTGGAGCGACTGTATGCGTCAGCCCAGATCATTGCCATGCCGGCGGCGCGTGAAAGCGTCAATGTGCTGGTTGCGAGGCGGGTGGAATTTTTGACGGCTTACCAAAACGCCGCGTATGCACGGGAATATGAATCCTTCGTTCGCAAGGTGGAGCAGGCAGAAGCGCCGCTCGGCACGACTACGCTGACGCAAAACGTGGCGCGCTACCTTTTCAAACTGATGTCGTACAAGGACGAGTACGAGGTGGCCCGACTGCATGCTGACACGGGCTTTGCAGACAAGGTCAATGCGATGTTTGAGGGCGACTTCAAGATCAACTACCACCTGGCCCCGCCGATGTTGTCGAAAACCAACGACAAGGGCGAGTTGCAGAAGCAGAAATTTGGCCCGTGGATGCTGACCGGTTTCAAGATGCTGGCACGCATGAAGGGCTTGCGGGGAACCGGTCTGGATATCTTTGGCCGCACCGAAGAGCGCAAAACCGAAAGGGCGTTGATTCAGGAGTACCGGGCTGATTTGGAAGACGTCATCCGCACGCTGAGTTCTCGAAACCATGCGGCTGCTGTCGAACTGGCACGGATACCGGAGCAGATCAAGGGTTACGGCCACGTCAAGGACCGGCATCTGGCCAAGGCAAGGCCGCAATGGGCCGCCTTGCGCCACGCGTACCGTGAAGCGGAAGATTCGCCGATGGTGTCAAAGGCTCAGGCCATTGCGTGATCCTGCTGGTTTGCGGGCGCAGGCGTTCTGCCCCGCAACCATCCGCATGGCATTTTTGAAGTGTTACCGGCAAAAATCGCACAACTCGGCGACAACTAAACGCAAATGCCGATAACCCCCGGCTTGAAAAGGGCATAAAGCCCTGCAGTTATAGGCGTCGGGAAACCCCTCCCGCATACAATCGTCGACTCCGCGCCCAGGCCGAAACGCTTGGCGCCTGTTGCTGTGTCCTAATTTTCTAGTTGTGGAGTTGCCGTGTTTATTTCTTCTGCTTTTGCCCAAACCGCACCCGCCGCAGCGGCCGGTGGCAGCGACATGATGTCCTCGCTGACGGGCATGCTGCCGCTGGTGCTCATGTTTGTGGTGCTGTATTTCGTCATGATCCGGCCGCAGATGAAAAAACAGAAGGAACACCGCGCCATGATCGATGCTCTGGCAAAAGGCGACGAGGTCGCAACCGCCGGCGGCCTGCTGGGCAAGGTTACCAAGCTGGGCGAGTCTTACCTGACGCTCGAACTCGCGCCTGGCGTTGAGGTGCAGCTGCAGCGCAGCGCCATCGTGCAGGTGTTGCCCAAGGGCGCCATCAATACGGTCAGGTAAAGCCGGCAAAACCCGGATTGGTGAGCCAGGCGCAGCCTGACCCTTCATCAGCCGGGCTACAGACCAGGCCAGCCCTGGCCCATCAGTTCACAGGAACAGTACGCTCATGAATCGTTATCCGGTCTGGAAGTACGCCATCATCGTGGTGTCCTTGTTAGTGGCAGTGCTGTACACGCTGCCCAACTTTTTTGGCGAGGCACCTGCTGTACAGGTTTCCAGCGGAAAGTCCTCCGTCAAGGTTGACGCCACCACGGTGACCCGTGTGGAGCAGGCCTTGAGCAATGCCAATATCACGGCCGAAGCGGTTGCGCTGGATGGCAACTCTGTCAAGGTTCGCTTCGACAGCACCGATGTTCAGCTCAGGGCTAAGGATGCGATCCAGAAAGCGCTGGTACCTGACGCGAATGATCCGGCTTATGTGGTCGCGCTCAATCTGCTGTCGCGATCGCCTGCCTGGTTGACCGCACTGCATGCTGGCCCGATGTACCTGGGCCTTGACCTGCGTGGCGGCGTGCATTTCATGCTGCAGGTCGACATGCAGGCGGCGCTGACCAAAAAAGCAGAATCGCTCGCTGGCGATCTGCGACTGACGCTCCGGGAAAAGAACATTCGCCATTCGGGCATCAGCCGCAACGCGCAGGCCATCGAAATCCTGTTTCGCGACAGCCAGACGCTGACGGCGGCTAAAAACGTCATCCAGGACCAGTTTCCCGATTTGCAGACGACCGAGGCGACGTCCGGCACGGATTACCGGCTGACCGCGACCATCAAGTCTGAAGCGGCGCGCCTGATACAAGACCAGGCACTCAAGCAAAACATCGTCACCCTGAACAACCGGATCAATGAGCTGGGTGTTGCCGAGCCGGTGATTCAGCAGCAGGGTATTGACCGCATCGTGGTTCAGTTGCCGGGTGTGCAGGACACGGCGAAAGCGAAAGACATTCTGGGCCGCACCGCGACGCTGGAAATGCGCCTGGTCGATGACAGCAGCGAAGGCCGCGCCGCCGAGAACAACTCAGGGCCGGTGCCTTTTGGCTCCGAGCGCTACCTGGAGCGTGACGGCCGTCCGGTGATCGTGAAGAAGCAGGTCATCATCACCGGCGAAAGCCTGACCGACGCCCAGCCAGGATTCGACTCGCAGAGCCAGCAGCCCAAGGTTGACCTGACAGTGGACGCCAAGGGTGGCCGCATCATGCGCGACACCAGCCGCGAAAACCTGAAAAAACGCATGGCCATCCTGCTGTTTGAAAAGGGCAAGGGCGAGGTGCTGACAGCGCCGGTTATCCAGGGTGAACTCGGCAATCGATTCCAGATTTCGGGCTCCATGACCGTTACCGAAGCCAATGACCTGGCACTGCTGCTGCGCGCCGGCTCCCTGGCCGCGCCGATGGAAATCATTGAAGAGCGGACGATCGGCCCCACGCTGGGTGCTGAAAACATCGCCAAGGGCTTTCACAGCGTGGCCTGGGGGTTTGCGGTGATTGTGGCGTTCATGGCGGTGTACTACATGCTGTTTGGCCTCTTTTCGGGGCTTGCTCTGGCGGTCAACCTGCTGCTGTTGGTAGCCATCTTGTCGATGCTGCAGGCAACGCTGACGCTGCCTGGCATGGCGGCCATGGCCCTCGCGCTGGGCATGGCGATCGATTCGAACGTGCTGATCAACGAGCGCGTGCGGGAAGAACTCAGAAACGGTGCTTCGCCACAGGCCGCCATCAACGCTGGCTATGAGCGTGCCTGGGCGACCATTCTGGATTCAAACATCAGTACCCTGATTGCGGGCCTGGCGCTGCTTGCCTTCGGCTCCGGTCCGGTTCGCGGATTTGCCGTGGTGCACTGCATCGGCATCCTGACCAGCATGTTCTCAGCGGTCTTCTTTTCGCGTGGCCTGGTGAACCTGTGGTACGGGCGGCAGAAAAAACTGAAGTCGGTGTCCATCGGAACCGTCTGGCGAGCGCCAGGGCAAGCTGCTACCAGCAAGAAGCCTGCGTAGGCTTTGTTAGCGTGTTGGCGATCCAGTTGGAATTGAACCCCGGTACAGAAGCAGAAAGCTGATATGGAATTTTTCAAGATTCACAAAGACATTCCGTTCATGCGGCATGCCTTTATTTTCAACGTCATTTCATTCGTCACCTTTGCGCTGGCGGTGTTCTTCCTGTTCTCGCGCGGCCTGCACCTGTCGGTGGAATTCACCGGTGGCACCGTGATGGAGGTGAGCTATTCGCAGCCCGCCGAGGTGGAGAAGATTCGCACGACTGTCGCAGGCCTGGGATTCACCGATGTGCAAGTGCAGAACTTTGGCACGGCCCGCGATGTGATGATTCGCCTGCCAGCCCAGAAAGGCGTCAGCACAGCCCAGCAAAGCGACAAGGTGATCGGGGCTCTCAAGGCGGCTGACAGCGGCGTCACGCTGCGCCGGACTGAATTTGTCGGGCCTCAAGTGGGCGAAGAGCTCGCCCGCGACGGGCTGAAGGCGCTGGCCATGGTGGTGATTGGCATCATGGTCTACCTTGCCTTCCGCTTTGAGTGGAAATACGCGGTAGCGGCCATCATCGCCAACTTGCATGACGTGATCATCATTCTGGGATTCTTTGCCTTTTTCCAGTGGGAGTTTTCGCTGTCGGTGCTGGCGGCCGTGCTGGCGGTTCTGGGCTACTCGGTGAATGAGTCGGTAGTTATTTTTGACCGTATCCGGGAAAATTTCCGGCGCTTTCGGAAAATGAACACCGAGCAAATTATTGACAACGCGATCACATCGACCATCAGCCGGACCATCATTACCCATGGCTCGACGCAGATCATGGTGCTTTCCATGCTGCTTTTTGGTGGTCCTACCCTCTTTTACTTCGCACTGGCCTTGACCATCGGCATCCTGTTCGGAATTTACTCGTCGGTTTTTGTAGCCGCCGCCATCGCGATGTGGCTTGGCATACGGCGGGAAGACCTCGTCAAGTCCGGCCCCAAGAAGGAAGAAGACCCGAACGATCCGAACGCGGGCGCCACGGTGTAAGCTGCGAAATCATGACCGGACCGGGCTTTGGCAGCTAGCAATCACAAGAACAGTCTTCTTGCAACGCGAGCACGTGAGCTGTTTGCGGAGCAGGTTGGCCGTGCCTTGCCCGACATTGCCAAGCTTTTGAACGAAGAGCTCCTGATACTGGTCGACCAACCCGGTAGCGCGCGCGAAATGCAGGAGAGGCGTGACGCCTGGATGACTTTTCGCCCCAGTTGCGCGGCCTGGGTCCAGGGTACCTTCGAGGCCTGGAGAAAGGCGCAACGCCAGTCTGGCGTCACCGCGTCCACGCGGGTGCAGATGGACGGCACCAAGTTTCAGTTGGTCGACAACGATGTCATGGAAGACAAGATACTGGGTTCGCGCCTGGCCTTGCGACTGCTTGACCTGGCCAGCTGGGAGCTTAATGACTTGCGCCTCAGAATCCAGAATCTGGAAGGCGTGCCCGAGCTGCACAAGGACGATATCTTTCGCCCTGAAGTGCTCGCCAGGCATCTCATCGAGCAGTGGACAGCAGCCAAGCTGACGCGTGAGCTCTGGATGATGTTGCAAAACACCATCCAGGGTCGAATGGGCCATCACCTGATGGAGGCCTATCACGCTGCCAACGAGTTTCTGATGCAGAACGGCGTGATGGTGGAGATCGATCTTCGGTCTCTGGTCAAGCGCACGCCATCGGCAGTTTCGGAGCGTCACGCATCATCGGGCACGGGCTCTGCCTCGCAGGCTACGCCCAGCCAAAGCGCAAGCCCGTTAGCCGCAGGCGGCCAGCTTGGCAATACGGTGCAGGCAAGCCTTGACCATCCCCATCCGCAGGGCAGTGGGCGATTCCAGCCCGGCAAACCGCCTTCGGGCGCTGATGATCATCAGGGGTTTTCGGCGGGCGCGATGGAGCGGTCAGGCAGCAGCCGAAGCAAACGCCAACCCGACACGCGCCCGGCGTCGCCGGCGCATCAGGGTGTTCAGGATGAAACCCGGATGCAGACTGCCACCACGCCGCTCGCCCGGGCACGGATGCGGGCGCAAGGCGTCATGGGCCACCTGAAGCGGCTGCTGGCCCACCAGGTGAGCGGTTTTGACGACACCCGCTCGAACCAGGCATCCCCGCCGCTTGCACAAGCCATTGCGGGCATCATGGCGGCCGAGAGCCCCACCGACCGTACACAGCTGATCGATGAGTTGCCCGACAACCAGGTGTACGGTGCGGCCCATGTCGCGCAGGCAGCTGGTGTGCTGCGCCAGCGCAGCAGCGTCCTCAAGAAGGCTACAAGCAATTCAGCTGAAAAAGCCACGATCGAAATCGTGGCTCTGATGTTCCAGAGCATTCTGGCCGAAGACCGTATTCCGGCTGCTGTGCGCGTGTGGTTTGCGCGGCTGCAGATGCCGGTGTTGCGGGTTGCTATTTCCGAGCCGGAATTTTTCGGTTCGCTTCAGCACCCGGCGCGCCGACTGATCGACCGTATGGGGTCCTGCGTGCTGGGTTTCGAGGTCGATGTGTCTGGCAGTGCCATGGAAGTCGAGATCAAGCGCGTCGTACAGGTGATCGAGCAGTATCCTGAAACAGGCCGCCGTGTGTTTCAGCTGGTGTACGACGAGTTCGAAAAATTTCTGTCCCGTTTCTTGTCAGAGCAGGGCAGTGCCGCACGCGTAGTAAGTGTTGCCCAGCAGGTCGAACTCAAGGAAACCATGGCGATCCAGTACACGATCGAAATGCGGCGCCTGCTCAACGACATGCCGGTGCGGGAAGAGGTGCGTGAGTTTCTGTTCAAGATATGGGCCGAAGTGCTGGCGATTGCCGCTGTTAAAAATGGGCCGCAGCATGCCGAAACCATCAACCTGAAGCGCGCAGCGGCCGACCTGGTGTGGGCGGCCAGCGCCAAGCCCAACCGTAATGACCGTGCCAAGGTCATTGCCGATCTTCCGAAGCTGTTGCAGCTGCTGCGGATGGGCATGACGATGTTGAGCATCAGCGTCAAGAATCAGGACGCCCATATCAAGACCATCAGCGACACACTGGCGGACGCCTTTATGTCCAAGACAGATGCGATTTCGATCGAGCGCATCGACATCATGGCAAAACGCCTCGCCAATCTGGAGGACTACCTGTCCGATGATGATGTGGGCGACCTTCCGCTGGATGCCGAAAACCTGGTCATGATGATCGGCATCGACGCCACGGCTGCTGACCTGGAAGTCATCACCGATGGCGGCAGCCAGCCGACCGAGGCCATGCGCGCCTGGGCGCATGAGTTGCAGGTGGGCTCATGGTTCAGCCTGGACCACAACGGGATCATCAGCCACGTCCAGTTTGCCTGGTGCAGCGACCGCAAACAACTGCATCTTTTTGCGTCGGCCGACGGGCGCAGCTTCCTGATCCAGGTGCGCCGACTGGCCGCCTATCTGCAAGCCGGGCTTTTGGTGCCCACCGAAGAAGAAGCCCTGACCGTGCGCGCCACCCGGGAGGCGCTGGCAAAGCTCGATGCCAATCCTGAACGCCTGCTGGAGTAGGAACGTGGCCCCCACGGTCGCTTGCTTCGGGTAGCTCTGTGCCCCAAGGGGCATCCTTTTGTCCTGTGGTATCGAAGGATGCGCCTGCAGGCTGGCGAAGCCAGATCCGCCGCCCCTCCTTGAAGCAAACGGCAGCAAAGTCGTTCGAGGCCCGCTGAGGCAAGCCACTGCGCGGCCTGCTCAATGCGCGATGCGGCCTTCGGTGTCGTCACACAGCTCGTCGAGCACCAGCGCATCGGGCTCTTCGCCGAAGCTCCAGTACACCATCAGCACGATGATCTTGAGGTCATCCAGCGTGACCGGATTGCCCGGCGCTGCCATGGCCCGGTCAATGACGATTTCGCGCATGTGCGACGGCAACACGCCCGAGGTTTCCAGAAAGCTGACAAATCCCAGCGCCTCTGCGCCAAGGTGTTCCTGCTCCAGCACCGAGTACACCCGCATGCTGTCCAGAGCCTGGGTCCGCATGCATTTTTCCGGCTTACTGTGGTCCTGACGCTCGTCAACGCTGGTGGGAACAGGGGATTCACTAAGGCATATCTGGGTGCTTTGAGCGGCGATATTCAGGCCGTCAAGCCATACCAGTGCGTCTTCGATTTCACTGGCTTCAAAACCGGCTGCCGTCAGCTTGCGGCTCAGCTGTTCGAGCTTGGGGCAGGCCTCGCCTTCCCAGTAATTTTCGTAGACATAGACCAGCACTTCAAACATGCTTTCAATATAACCCAGGCGCCAGCGCTTGCGTCATGGTGCGGATGGCCACTTCTGATGAGCTGAATGCTTCCCCTGCAGCGTGGTCGGCGATCAGATCAGGCAGAGGCCAGACGCTGGAACTTCCCGCCCGGCAGTCGACTGAGGTGCCCGTCCAGTTCCAGTTCCAGAAGCCGGGCCTGCAGCTCTGCGGTGGGCAGTCCGGTTCTGGCCTGAAGCGCATCCAGCGTGGTCACATCAAAGCCCAGTGCCACCAGCAGCGCATCAGGCTGGAGCGCCGGAGTTGTCGGGCCGGTTTGACCGCCTGGAGTTGGCGAACTGCGGTCTGGCGCGGCATTGTCATCGTGCCGCGAGGCTGGCGGCTTCATTTCGTCGAGCACATCCTCAACGGTTTCGACCAGTTTGGCACCTTGCTTGATGAGCGCATGGCAGCCGCGTGACTGGGGTGAATGGATCGAGCCCGGAATCGCAAACACATCCTTGCCTTGTTCGGCTGCCAGTCTGGCCGTGATCAGCGATCCGGATTTCAGCGCTGCTTCCACCACCAGAACGCCTTTTGACAGGCCCGAGATGATGCGGTTGCGCCTGGGGAAATTCGCCGTCAAGGGTGGCGTTCCCAACGGGAATTCGCTGACGATCAGGCCCTGCTGTGCAATGCGGTGCGCCAGGGCCAGGTTGCCCTTGGGGTAGACCCGGTCAAGGCCGGTTCCGACAACGGCAACGGTGCAGGCGCCGGCGAGCAAGGCGCCGTCATGCGCCGCTGCATCAATACCCAGCGCCAGTCCTGAAACCACGCACAGGCCCGAACCTGCCAGGGCTCTGGCGAACTCGCGGGCATTCGTTTCCCCTTGCGGCGTCGGGTTTCGGCTGCCGACCATGGCGATGCAGTGTGCTACGTTATGAATAGCGGCATATCCTGGACCTCCCTGGGATCCCAGCATATAAAGCATCAAGGGAGGATCTTCGATGTCCAGCAGGCTGGCGGGATAATTGGGGTCGCCCAGCGTCACCACGCGCCGGTCGTCTGCCGCGCCCAGCCAGTCGTGTGTGGCCTGAACCTGCGCCCTGAGATGTGGCGGCTCATGAAGCAGCGCACTTACGAGCTTTTCGGTACCAAGCTCGCGCAGACGGGCCGGGCTCTGCTCAAAAACCGCTGGCGCCGAGCCAAACTCGGCCAGCAGCTGTCGCGCGGCATGGTTACCGATGCCAGGTGACAGCATCAGGCGCAGCCATGCGTTGAGTTCGGTGTGGTCCACGTCGCTGATTTGGTTAGGGCGTCAAGCGGATAGGCGTCAAGCTGGGCAAGACGCCTGGCTTTTTGCCCGCGGGCCTGAGATGGCGCGCATCGCAGCAGGCCGTGCGCTTTCCAGTACCCGCAGGGGTTGATCCTCAGTTCGGGTTGTCGAACCGGTCACCGACCTCGACGCCGTCGGTTACCTGCAGGATCAGCGCATACGAGAGTTGCTCAAAGGTGCGAAACACCATCAGCAAGCCGTTGCGTTCGTTGGGCAGCTTGATCTGCGGACGTGCGCTGTCGGTCTTGTCGGCCAGGCGTTCGCCGTCCTTGCGAATCGCCAGTACATGCCCGCGCTCCAATCCATCACGCGTGCCGCGGTTGACCACCACCACCTGGTTGGCTGAGGCGTATGTCACGGCGCTGCCATAGATCGACACAATGCGGCCTTCCATCGGCTTGGTTGGCGCATGCGGCACATAGCTCACCATCTCGCGCGCCGGCTCGGGTATCAGGCGGTCGCCTACCCGCATTTCTTCCTTGGCGGCCACGATGTCGATGGTGGCCGGAATGATCTCGGTCTGCACCTTGCCATCGGCATCGGTTCTCGAACGGACAGACTCGCCGCGGATGATTTCCGCCTTGCCGACATACTGCGCCTCGTAACCCAGAATCGCGCCGGTGCCCGGGTCTTTCAGTGGTGTGGCATTGCGAAACACGCGGTAGTCGATCACTTCACCCTTGGCGTTGCTCAGGGCCTTGCCGCTGTTGCCTTCGTACTGGCCGCGCCCATAAGCCCGGTCGCCACGGCTCAGCAGAACCCGGCCTTCCTGCGTGGCCACGATGCGTGGCGCGTTGGCAAATGCAGGTCCGTCAACAATCAGGGGTTCGGCCAGAAACGGCTCGATCACGTTGGCAGCAAGCGTCGGTATTGACGCGTCGGCCAGCGACTCGTATCGGGTGCGTGGCGACACCCGCACCGTGTCTGTCGGCGTGTTGCCGCCAGCGCCGGCCATGCGGGTGCGCAGGATGGCGCGGCCGCTGGATTTGTCCAGATACAGCTGCTGGCCAGGGTAGATCAGGTGCGGGTTGCGGATGTCCTGCAGATTCATGCCCCACAGTTCTGGCCAGCGCCAGGGTCCGCGCAGAAAAATGCCGGAGATGGCCCAGAGCGTGTCGCCGCTTTTGACGGTGTAGCTGTCAGGCGCGTTGGGCGCAAGTTCTGCCAATGCAACGCCGCTTTGCGCGACCTGCGTGGCGGTAGCCTTCTGGTCCGCAGTGATCGGGAAATTCTGTGCCTGCAGGCCGCAGGTCGCGCCAGCCAGGGCCAGCGCTGCTGCGATACGGCCTGCATGGGACAAGGGTTGACGCGAAATACCTGCGGAATTTTTGTGCATTTGAAAGGCTCCTCGGCCTGGCGTGGCTGGTCAGCAGGAGCCGCAGCCTTTTTTGTCTTGATAGATCACAATCGATTTTGTACCTAAGCTCTTGTTTAGGCAACGAAAAGCCGTTTTGCCAAGCCCCCACTCAGGGGAAAACCAAGAAAATTAGCGAAAATAGCGACATCTGATTGTTTGTACCTATGCCCCAATTGAACATTCTTCGCTATCCCGATCCCCGCCTGCACACGGTTGCCAAACCGGTGGCCCAGGTGGATGACCGCATCAAAAAGCTGACGCAGGACATGCTGGACACCATGTATGCCGCCGAAGGCATCGGGCTTGCCGCCACCCAGGTCAATGTGCATGAACGCGTGATCGTCATCGATGTCAGCGAAGAGCGCGACAAGCCGCTGGTGCTGATCAACCCCGAAATCGTCTGGGCCAGCCTGGAGACCAAGATCAATGACGAAGGCTGCCTGTCGGTGCCTGGCATTTATGACGGGGTCGAGCGCGCAACCTCCGTCAAGGTCACGGCCCTTGATCTGAAGGGCGTGCCGCAAACCCATGAGGCCGGTGGCCTGCTGGCGGTGTGCATCCAGCATGAGATGGACCATCTGATGGGCAAGGTATTTGTTGAATACCTGTCGCCACTCAAGCGCAACCGCATCAAGACCAAGATGCAGAAGGCCGAAAAAGCCGAGCGGGCCGAAAAGGTCGCCTGACATCGATGGGGGCCGCTTGGCCGCTTTTTTTAGCGTTTCAGGCCGCTAGCCCAGTAGACATAAGCGCATGCAGCTATTAAAATAGTAGCAAAGCGCACCAGAGGTTTGTTCCCCAGCATTCGAAAGCCGGCCCGATTTGAAAGTCATTTTTGCGGGAACCCCCCAATTTGCCCGCGCTGCCCTGCAGGCGCTGCTGGCGGCCGGCCATGACATCGCGCTGGTGCTCACCCAGCCTGACCGGCCCGCGGGACGCGGCCTCAAGCTGCAGGCGTCGCCGGTCAAGCAAGAGGCCCTGCAGCATGGCATTGCGGTTTGCCAGCCACGCAGTTTGCGTCTCGATGGCAAATACCCCGAAGATGCTGAAACGGCGCAGCAGGCCATTGCGGACGCCCAGGCGGATGTCATGGTGGTTGCCGCTTACGGGCTGATATTGCCGCAGTGGGTGCTTGATGCGCCCAGGCTCGGCTGCCTCAACATCCATGCATCGCTGCTGCCACGCTGGCGCGGTGCGGCACCGATCCACCGCGCCATCGAGGCGGGCGACCGTGAGACCGGCATCACCATCATGCAAATGGATGCGGGGCTGGATACCGGTGAGATGCTGCTCAAACAGGCAATCGGCATAGACCCGAACGACACCACCGGCAGCCTGCACGACAAGCTCTCAGCAATCGGTGGGCAACTGGTGGTGCAGGCGCTGGCGCAACTGGGCACGCTGCCCCGTGTAGCGCAACCGGCAGAAGGCATCACCTATGCCGGCAAGATCGACAAGCGCGAAGCCGCCATCGACTGGCTGCAGAGCGCACAGACCATTGTTCGCCGCATCCATGCCTTCAACCCGGCGCCAGGCGCCAGCGCCCTGCTCCTGGGCGAGACCATCAAGGTGTGGGCGGCCCAGGTTTCTGCCGAACTGCCGCCGCCGGGTTCGGTTTCAGGATCTATTCATGCTCTGACCACCGAATTTATTGGGGTAGTAGCTATGAATTCAATAGTAAACATCACGGAAGTCCAGCGACCGGGCGGCAAGCGCCTGCCGGTTTCAGACTTTCTGCGCGGCTGCGCCCTGCAGCCCGGCATGGTGCTGGGAGCGGCCAGCTGATGTTCTGGAAGCTCGAAAATGTCAGTCATCCCGAGTTTCGGATCGGCGCCAGGGAAAGCGGGCCGCAGGTTCCGGGCATCGCCGCCTGGGGCTTGATGACAGGGGTTGCGATGGCCAACGCCGGCCTGAGCATGTTCGAGTCGGTGCTGATGACCCTGATCGTGTTTGCCGGCAGTTCGCAGCTGGCCGCACTGCCTTTGCTGATCGCCGGCGCGCCGGCCTGGGTGGTGCTGACCACGGCCTTCTGCGTCAACCTGCGCTTTGTGGTCTTCAGCCTGCACCTGCGGTCTTACCTGATGCACCTGCCCTGGCTGGAACGCATCACCCACGGCTACCTGATCACCGACATGACCTATGTCCTGTTCACCCGGCGCTTTGCGCAACCGGCGAGCGAGGACGCCGCGCGCATCGGACAGCAGGCCTGGCTGGCTGGCAATTGCTGCGTGACCTGGTGCAGCTGGATGTCGGCCAGCATCGTCGGCGTGGTGATGGCTAGCCTCATCCCGGTGGCCTGGGGCCTGGGCTTTGCCGGCATCCTGTGCCTGATCGGCATCATGTGCTCGCTGGCTTCCACGCGTTTGCGGCTGCTGTCCGCTGCTGTGGCGGCCACGGCGGCAGTGGTGGCCTACGCGCTGCCCTACAAGCTGAACATCGTGGTGGCGATTGCGGCTGCAGTGCTGCTCTGCCTGGCTGCCGAAAAGCTGCGCCCGCTGGCCACTGAGCGCGCGGCATGACGCCGCTGGACGGCCTGACCGACCTGCGCACTGTCGGCATCATCGTCGGGCTGGCGCTGGTGTCGGTGCTGACACGCTGCTTCTTCTTTTTGACCAACAAGACCTGGAGCCTGCCGGACTGGGCCCAGCGCGGTCTGCAGTACGCGCCGATTGCCGCGCTGTCGGCGGTGGTGCTGCCCGAGGTGGTGATGTCCCAGGGCCATCTGCTGGCCAGCTGGGCCGATGCAAGACTGTATGGCGCGGCGGCCGGCGCGCTGATGTTTTTCTGGCGGCGCGATGTGCTGCTGACCATCGCGGCCGGCATGTCCGTTTATCTGCCGCTGCATATCGGCCTTAATTGGTAATACGGCGCGCCGGCCAGGCGCATTAGTCCGAATGGCTCATGCCGCAGGGGCCAGTGCGACGGGCCTGCGAATTTACAATCCATGCCAAAGCGCGCAGCCAGCCCTGCGCGCTGCGTCGCTGCCGACTCGTCACGCCGGCATTCCTCTCATTCTTCTTTATTGCAACCGTCACGCACTGTTGCTGTCGTGACCAGGTCAAAGTCTATGAACTTCATCCGTTTTTCCGATTTGTGCGCCAGCGGCCAGGTCACTGGCCAGCGCGTTTTCATCCGTGCTGACCTGAATGTGCCGCAGGACGCAGAAGGCAACATCACCGAAGACACGCGCATCCGCGCATCGATTCCCTGCATCCAGATGGCCCTGGATGCAGGCGCCGCTGTCATGGTGACGTCGCATCTGGGTCGCCCTGTCGAGGGGCAGTTCAAGCCTGCTGATTCGCTCGCGCCAGTGGCGCGTCGCTTGGGCGAGATGATGAAGCGCGATGTGCCGCTGGTCAGCGACTGGCTGGGCGGCGTTGACGTCAAGCCCGGTGATGTCGTGCTGCTCGAAAACTGCCGGCTGAACCCGGGTGAGAAGAAAAACAGCGAAGCCCTCAGCCGCCAGATGGCAGCGCTGTGCGACATCTTTGTGCACGACGCATTTGGCACCGCGCACCGCGCCGAGGCCTCAACCTACGGCATTGCGCAGTACGCCAGGGTTGCCAGCGCAGGCCCGCTGCTGGCCGCAGAAATGGACGCGATTGCCAAGGCCCTCACGGCCCCACGCCGGCCGCTGGTGGCGATCGTGGCAGGCAGCAAGGTGTCGACCAAACTGACCATCTTGAAATCGCTGGCTGACAATGTTGACCAGTTGATCGTGGGCGGCGGCATTGCCAATACCTTCATGCTGGCCGGGGGCCTGAACATTGGCAAAAGCCTGGCAGAACCCGATCTGCTGGCAGAAGCCAAGGCTGTGATCGAGGCCATGAAGGCGCGCGGGGCGGCAGTGCCGATTCCGGTGGATGTGGTCACCGCCAAGTCGTTTGCAGCCGACGCGCCTGCTACCGTCAAGGCTGCGGCTGATGTGGCGGATGACGACCTGATTCTGGACATTGGCCCGCAAACCACCGCCATGCTGGCCGACCAGCTGATGGCCGCTGGCACCATTGTCTGGAATGGACCGGTGGGCGTGTTCGAGTTCGATGCGTTCTCGCGCGGCACCGAAGGTATTGCCCGCGCCATTGCGTCCAGCAGCGGGTTTTCCATCGCGGGTGGGGGCGACACCCTGGCAGCCATCGCCAAATACGGGATCGAGCAACAGGTGGACTACATCTCGACCGGTGGCGGCGCATTCCTGGAAGTGCTGGAAGGCAAAACGCTGCCCGCTTTCGAGATTTTGCAAAAACGCGGGTCAAGCCAGCGCCAGGGTTGAGGCCGCGGCAGCCCAGATGTTGGTAACCACGTGGTAACCCGCTGTGCTGTGCGGCGCTCTTGCATTGATAGCGAATAGCCCTTGTATATGCCGGGCTAGAAGCACTTTTTACGTGTAATTAATCAAGGTGTCCAAGGGTTTCCTTGCTGGTAAGTCTGTAACCTGTCAGTCCCTGTTTTCGTGCAAAATAAGAAACTAAATTACAGGAGCAAGCTTTGACACCACGCCGCGCCACCAAAATCGTTGCCACCCTGGGCCCCGCTTCCAGCGATCCGGCTTTGCTGGAGGCCATGATCCGCGCCGGCGTCAACGTGGTGCGGCTGAACTTCAGCCACGGCAAGGCCGAAGACCATATCAAGCTGGCCGGTGTGGTGCGCGACGCCTCGCAGCGCGCCGGCCGCGAGGTCGGCATCATGGCCGATCTGCAAGGCCCCAAAATTCGCGTCGGCAAGTTTGCCGAAGGCAGGGTTCAGCTGGTGGCGGGCGCCAAATTTGTGCTGGACGCCTCGCGCACGGAGCCCGGCGACTTGAAGGGCGTCGGTCTCGACTACAAGGAGCTGCCACGCGATGTGCGCGCGGGCGACGTACTCCTGCTGAACGACGGGCTGATCGTGCTGACGGTGGATTCGGTGCTGGGTGAAGAGGTCATCACCACCGTCAAGCAGGGCGGCGAGCTGTCCAACAACAAGGGCATCAACAAGCAGGGCGGCGGACTGACCGCGCCGGCGCTGACCGCCAAGGACATGGACGACATCAAGACGGCGATGAGCTTCCAGGCCGACTATGTGGCGGTGAGCTTTCCGAAAAACGCGACCGACATGGAAATGGCGCGCCAGCTGTGCAACGTGGCGGCTGCGCAGTTCAAGCACAAGCCGGGTTTGATTGCCAAGATCGAGCGGGCAGAAGCGATTCCGAACCTGGAAGAAATCCTGCGTGTGAGCGACGGCATCATGGTGGCTAGGGGCGACCTGGCGGTTGAAGTCGGCAACGCCGCGGTGCCGGCCTTGCAAAAACGCATGATCAAGATGGCGCGGGCGCAAGACAAGGTGGTGATCACCGCCACGCAGATGATGGAAAGCATGATTTTGAACCCGGTGCCGACACGCGCCGAGGTCAGCGACGTGGCCAATGCGGTGCTGGACGGCACCGATGCAGTGATGCTCAGCGCCGAAACGGCCGCAGGCCGCTTTCCGCTGGAAACCGTGCGCGAAATGGCCAACATCTGCCTGGAAGCTGAAAAGGCCGAGTACCGCGAACTCGACTCCGACTTCAAGGGCAAGACGTTTGCCCGCATCGACCAGTCGATTGCGATGGGCGCGCTGTTCACTGCCAGTCACCTGGGCGCCAAGGCCATCGTGGCGCTCACCGACAGTGGTTCGACCCCGCTGTGGATGAGCCGGCACGACATCCGTGCGCCGATTTATGCGTTGACGCCGCGGCTGGCCACGCAACGCAAGATGACGCTGTTTCGTAATGTCAGGCCGCTCCTGATGGACCACAGCATCGACCGCGACATGGCGCTGGAGCAGGCCGAAGGGCATCTGCTGCGCCGGCATATCGTGCAAAGCGGCGACGTCTATGCCATCACCTGCGGCGAGCCGATGGGCGCGCCGGGCGGCACCAACATGCTGAAGATTTGCCGGGTGGCGTGAACACCCCTATCGGGGCCCACTGCGTGTAGCCCCTTTTCTCCTTGGAGGGGACATGCGCCTTGGGCCGGCAGAGCCGGACCCTGGCCCATGTTGGAATAATCGGACTGGCGGGGAAATCCCCCGGCGTTGCCGTTCCACGGAAGATGCCTTCGTTATTGACCGGGCCCAAGAAGTGTTAACTTCGCACCGTTCGCCCTGATCCTTTGATACATCAGGAGAGGGCACGCAAACCTGTCGAAACACCAGCGCCGCGGGGGAACGCTTCGATAGGCTTTGCCTGCCCTGTCCTGAGCCTGTCCGGAGGATCAGCGCAAACGGTTGAGACGTCATCGGGCAGAAGCAACAGCTGAATCTGCCTCTCCTGCAGTTGCGTATCCTTGCTACCTATGCTGCTGACCGATTCAAAATTGCGTGCGCCTGGAGTCGGCCTTATTGGAGGATGTCAGCCATGTCACGCTGGTAGCCTCGCTCGCGGCAGTGCTGCGCGGACGCGCACCGGTCCTGGACCGCATCAGCGCTTTTGTGGCTTCCTCGGCACGCTGAAGGCAGCGCGGCCGTACCCGTCGACTGGCGCTGTCCTACAGCGCTGCAAGGGGGGTAAACGCTAGAATTGGCGCGCTGGTTACATGACGGTTACCGCCTTGCGTACCAGCGCCAGGGGCTGCGAGCCGCCCGACATCGTCTCTTTTAGACCGCTTTTTTTCAACTACTAGGATCCTCCATGGCACTCGTTTCGATGCGCGAACTGCTGGACCATGCCGCCATCAATGGCTACGGCATTCCGGCTTTTAACGTCAATAACCTTGAGCAGGTTCAGGCCGTGATGGAAGCCGCTAAAGAAACCGGCGCGCCCGTGATCCTGCAGGCCAGCGCTGGCGCCCGCAAGTACGCAGGCGAGGCTTTCATCAAGCACCTGATCCAGGCGGCCATCGAGATGTACCCGCAGATTCCACTCGTCATGCACCAGGACCACGGGCAAAACCCGGATGTGTGCCAGGGCGCTATCGACCTGGGATTCTCGTCCGTGATGATGGACGGCTCGCTCGAGGGCGACGGCAAGACCATTGCCAGCTATGAGTACAACGTGGACGTGACCAGAAAAGTGGCCCAGCTGGCGCACAAGGTAGGCGTCACCGTTGAGGGTGAGCTGGGCTGCCTTGGCTCGCTGGAAACCATGAAGGGCGACAAGGAAGACGGCCACGGCACCGACGCCACCATGACGCGCGAGCAGCTGCTGACCGACCCCGAGCAGGCGGCAGACTTTGTGCGGCAAACCCAGATCGATGCGCTGGCGATTGCCATCGGCACCAGCCACGGCGCCTACAAGTTCACCCGCAAGCCCACTGGCGACATCCTGGCGATTGACCGCATCAAGGAAATCCATCGCCGCATTCCCGGTACGCACTTGGTGATGCACGGCTCGTCATCGGTGCCGCAGGATCTGCTGGCCATCATTCGCCAGTACGGCGGCAACATGAAGGAAACCTACGGCGTGCCGGTGGAAGAAATTCAGGAGGCCATCAAGCACGGCGTGCGCAAGATCAACATTGACACCGACATTCGCCTCGCCATGACAGCCGCGGTACGCAAGTTCATGGCCGAGAACCCCGAGAAGTTCGACGCGCGTGAATGGCTCAAGCCTGCACGCGAGGCGGCCAAGCAGATCTGCAAGCAGCGCTATATCGAATTCGGCTGCGAAGGCCAGGGCAGCAAGATCAAGGGCCAGAGCCTGCAGGTTGTGGCGGCCCGCTACGCCAAGGGCGAGCTGGAGCAGGTGGTCCACTGAGGCTGCGTCTTCGCTGAAGCTCGCCGCCGATTCGCGATAATTCACAGCCCGATGACTGCCCCGGTCATGCGGGCTTTTCACTTTTACACCCCGACATGACCCCAGTACTGCACACCTCTGCCCTGACATCCTTGAGCCTGCTTGCCCGCGGCAAGGTGCGCGACAACTATGCCGTCGGCAAGGACCGCCTGCTGATGGTGGCCAGCGACCGCCTGAGCGCCTTTGACGTCATATTGGGCGAGCCCATTCCTGGCAAGGGTGTGCTGCTGACGCAGATGGCGCTGTTCTGGTTTGCCAGGCTGGGCCACATCTGCCCCAACCATCTCACGGGCGAGGCGCCTGAAAGCGCTGTTACGGCTGATGAGGTGCCGCAGGTGGCCAGCCGCTCGATGCTGGTGAAGCGCCTCAAGCCGATACCGGTTGAGGCCGTGGTGCGCGGTTATCTGGCCGGCAGCGGCTGGTCTGAATACCAGGCTACACAGGCCGTGTGCGGCGTGGCACTGCCGCCGGGCCTGAAAAACGCCGGCAAGCTGCCCGAGCCGATATTTACCCCGGCTGCCAAGGCCGAGGTGGGCGAGCATGATGAAAACATCAGCTATGAGCAGGTCGTCAAGGTGGTGGGCTCCGAGCTGGCAGCGCAAATCAAAAAAATCAGCATCCAGATCTACCAGGAGGCCGCTGCGTTTGCGCTGACCAAGGGCATCATCATTGCCGACACCAAGTTCGAGTTCGGGCTTGATGAAGACGGTACATTGACATTGATGGACGAAGTGCTGACGCCCGACTCGTCACGCTACTGGCCGATCGAAGGCTACGAAGCCGCGTATGCGCAAGGTGCCAATCCGCCGAGCTACGACAAGCAGTTTGTGCGCGACTGGCTGGAGGCGGTGCGCATCAACGGCAAGCCCTGGGACAAAACCCCGCCGGCGCCGCCGTTGCCGCCTGAGGTCATTGAGAAGACGGCTGCCAAGTATCAGGAGGCTTTGAGCCGCCTGAAGGGTTGAGAGGCTTTTTTTAAGTCTTTTAATGCTATAGCCCAGGTTTTACCTTGGCTGTTAGCTATTGATTTCGTAGCGTTTTGCCAGTTGCTGTTCGGGGCTCGGCTTTTTGAGCTCTCTGGTGATATGTCGTTTTGCGCGGTGTATTGAAGCTGCTGGCCGGGGGTTTCCCGGCCAGCAGCCTACAAACAACCCACAACCCACAACCCACAACCCACAACCCACGACCCACGACCCAGGAACAACGAAAAAGGCTACGATTTCAATAGCGAATACCCAAGAAGATGTTTGGCCACAGCCCTAAAAGGCTAAAGAAGCTAGAAAAGGCTAAAAACACCAACAAACCGCAAAGCCCTACCAGCCATTCAGCTCAAGATCACACTGCTAAACCGCCGGCGGTAAGTCGCCACCGTCGGATCATCCGGCGCGATCTGCCCGTCAGCCACCTTGGGTTTGGCAGGCTCCATGATGTCCAGCACGGCGATATAGGTCTTGCGGGCAGCGTCCTCGTTCCAGGACTTGTCGCGCATCAAAATCTCGAGCAACTCATCCAGCGCATCGGTCCAGCGTTGCGCGGCCATCAACCAGCGGGCCTTGTTGAAGCGGGTTTCAAAATCACGCTTGTTGGTAGCGATCCTGGCATCAAATCCGGCTTCCGCCCCAACAGACTCAGGGCTGGTCGCTGCGAAATCAATAGCGTCCATCCAGCGCTGCAGCGAGTCAAAGCGCCGGTTCGTGCTGGTCTGGGCGATCACCGGTGCAAACGCCACCTTGGCGTCATCTTCCGCGCCATTCAGCAGGAGCTGCTTGACCAGTTCAAACCGCGCGTTCTCGTTGGCCGGGTCAGCCGCCACATCCTGCTGCAGTTTTTCAATCAGGGCTTCCGGTGGTGCGTCGGGGTCCAGCGCGGGTTGCTCTTCTTCTGCTGGCAGCTCTTCGGCGGGAGGCAGGTGCTTGTCCAGAAACTCCTTGATCTTGCCTTCCGGGAGCGCGCCTGCAAAGCCGTCCACCGGCTTGCCACCCATCATCAGGATGCAGGTGGGAATACTGCGGATGCCAAAAGCCGACGCCAGCTGCTGCTCCTGGTCGGAGTCGATCTTGACGAGGCGGAAACGTCCGGCGTAGGCCAGCTCGACCTTTTCCAGGATGGGCCCCAGCGACTTGCAGGGACCGCACCAGGGCGCCCAGAAGTCGATCAGAACCGGCGTGGTCATGGAAGCCGCAACGACTTCCTCCTCAAAGTTGGCAATGGTGACGTCAATCATGGTGTTCTTGAAGTGGGGTTGGCGGGGCGGTTTTCAACCGGGGCGAGGGTAGCACGGTGCAGCGCGGCGGCATGGCCCGGGCCACTATCATCCCACCGCTAAAATCGCCGGGCCAGGCGCGCTGCCACGGGCACCTAACGCCACGACCGCAAAGGCTCATTGATGACAACTACACAAACACACGCCAGCCCAGGGCCCGTCCTTGTCGGCGTGGTGATGGGCTCCAGCAGCGACTGGGACACGATGCTGCATGCGGTGCAGATCCTGAACGAATTTGGTGTGGCGCATGAGGCGCGCGTGGTTTCGGCCCACCGCATGCCCGACCAGCTGTTTGCCTATGCCGAGCAGGCCCGGGCGCGCGGCCTGCAGGCCATCATTGCCGGTGCCGGCGGCGCTGCCCATCTGCCCGGCATGCTGGCTGCCAAGACTGCTGTGCCGGTGCTGGGCGTGCCGGTAGCCAGCAAGCATTTGCAGGGTGTGGATTCGCTGCACAGCATCGTGCAGATGCCCAAGGGCATTCCGGTGGCTACCTTTGCCATCGGCAACGCCGGGGCGGCCAATGCGGCGCTGTTTGCTGTTGCCATGCTGGCACTGCATGACCCGCAGCTGCAGGCCAGGCTGAACGCTTTTCGTGAGGCGCAAACCGCTGCTGCCTGCGCCATGACGCTGCCACCCGCATGACGCCCATCCTTCCAGGCAGTATTGCGGCCTCAGGCCGGCTTGCCACGCTCGGCGTGATGGGGGGCGGCCAGCTTGGCCGCATGTTCGTGCATGCCGCGCAGCGGCTGGGTTACATCACGGCGGTGCTGGACGCCGACCCGCAAAGCCCGGCCGGCTGTGTCAGCCACCACCATATCCAGACGGCTTATGAAGACCCCCGGGGGCTGGCGCAACTGGCGGCGCTGAGCGATGCCGTCACCACCGAGTTCGAGAACGTGCCTGCCGCCGCACTTGCTGTGCTGGCCGAGGCGCGGCCCGTAGCGCCTGGCGCCGAGGCGGTTGCCATTGCGCAGGATCGGGTGCAGGAAAAATCGCATTTCACCGCCTGTGCCGGTATCTCGGGCGTCAGCTGCGCGCCCTATGCCGTGATCGTGCAACAGGCAGACATCGACGCGGTGCCAGCGCATCTGCTCCCGGGCATTTTGAAAACGGCCCGCATGGGCTATGACGGCAAAGGCCAGGCGCGGGTACGCCATGCGGCGGAGCTCGCCGCCGCGTGGGCCGACTTCAAGAAAGTGCCCTGCGTGCTGGAAAAGCTCATGCCGCTTCGGGCCGAATGCTCGGTGATCGTGGCGCGGGGCTGGGACGGCCAGGTGGTCTGCTTCCCGGTGCAGCGCAATGTGCATGTCGACGGTATCCTGGCGGTAACGCACGTTTATGCATCAAACATGCCGTCAACCCAGGCGGTGCAAGCGCAGGCAGCTACACAATCCATAGCAAATCACATCGGGTATGTGGGTGTGCTGTGCGTCGAATTCTTCATCGTTGACGATGGCAGTGCGGACGGCCTGCTCGTCGTCAACGAGATGGCGCCACGGCCGCACAACAGCGGCCACTACACGATGGACGCCTGCGATTTTTCGCAATTCGACCTGCAGGTACACGCCATGGCCGGGTTGCCGCTGCCGCAGCCGCGCCAGCATTCGCCAGCCATCATGCTCAACCTGCTGGGCGACATCTGGTTTGATGCTGCGGGTACCGAACGCGCGCCGGACTGGCAAAGCGCGCTGGCCCTGCCCGGTGTGCACCTGCATCTGTACGGCAAGCATGAGGCCAGGCGTGGCCGCAAGATGGGCCATTTGACCGTGACCGGCGCTGATCTGGACAAGGTCACATCAGTTGCTCACCAGGTGGCAACCCTTCTGGGATTGCCGGGGCTGAATGCCTGAAATGACCGCCGACCAATGCCGCCAGCTTGCCGATGCGGCCCGCTGCATACAGGCGGGCGGGCTGGTCGCGTTTCCGACCGAAACCGTGTACGGCCTGGGCGCTGACGCCTCGAGCGACGAGGCAGTGGCCAGAATATTTGCGGCCAAGGGCCGGCCAGCCGACCATCCGCTGATCGTGCACGTGGCCGATGCGGCGCAGGCCAGCAGCTATGCCGCCAGCATGCCGGACTTTGCCACGCGGCTGATGCAGGCTTTTTGGCCCGGCCCGCTGACGGTGATCCTGCCGCGCAGGCCCGGCGTGGCTGCTGCGGCGGCAGGTGGGCAGGACTCGATCGGTCTGCGCTGCCCGGCGCATCCGCTGGCGCTGGCTTTCATCAGGGCCTGCAACACCGGCATCGCCGGCCCCAGCGCCAACCGGTTTGGCAAGGTCAGCCCGACCACGGCCCAGCATGTGCGCGACGAATTCGGCGACGCGCTGCGTGTGCTGGACGGCGGTCCCTGCCAGGTGGGTATCGAGTCGAGCATCGTGGACTGCACACGCGCCTGGCCGGTGCTGCTGCGCCCGGGGGTGCTGACCCGCGCGCAGCTGGAGGCCGCCTGCGGCCAGCCGGTGCTGGACGCCGGCCAGGCCCTGGCCACGCCTGATGAAGGCGATGCCGGCGCAGCGCCCCGGGCATCAGGAACCCTGGAATCGCACTATGCGCCGGATGCCAAGCTGCGTCTAATGGATGCGGCGGCCCTCCAGACGGCACTGGACGTGCTCGGCGCCGATGCCGCCCATATTGCGGTTTACGCGCGCGCCACCTTGCGCATCCGGTCTGGAAAAGTTAAGTACAGGCGCATGCCCGACGACGCCTTGGCCGCGGCGCAGCAGCTCTTTGGCGTGCTGCGCGAGTTTGATGCGCATCGCGTCGGTCTGATCTGGGTAGAGACGCCGCCCGACATGCCGGCCTGGGACGGTGTGCGTGACCGCCTGATGCGCGCATCGGCGCATTGACCGCCTCCTGCTGAAGGTCTATAAGCATTATTGGTCCGGTAAGGAATATTGCCAGAGCCGGATTGCCGCTGTTGTGCCTCGCTGTTGTGCCTGTTACCCATGGGCACAAGCTCTGCAGTTTTAGGTCAGGTTTGACGTCATCCACTTTCCAACAGCTGCCATGAACCCGACGCCCACTGGCAACGCCTGTTTTTTTCACGGTACCGGGTTCGCGTCAGGGCTCAACCAGATCGACTGGGCAGACCATCCGCTGGGCGGGCCGGAAGACTGGCCCGCACCGCTCAAGACCACTGTCGATACCGTCCTCAACTGCGGTTTTCCGATGTGTGTGGCCTGGGGCCCGCACCTGCTGATGGTCTATAACGAGGCTTATTCGCTGTTGCTGGGAAGCCGCCATCCGGCAGCGATCGGCCAGCCGATGCAGCAGAGCTGGCCAGGCATCTGGTCCGCCATCAGCCCCGCCATTGCACAGGCCCTGGGCGGTACCTCGAGCTGTCTTGAGGATATCAAGTTGCCTTTGCAGCGCAGCGGGCAGGCTGACGCCGGATGGTTCACTTTTTCGTATTCGCCAGTGCATACCGCAGAACGCCAGGTTGGCGGCATCCTGTGCATCGTGACCGAAACCACCGGCAGCGTGGTGCTCAAGAACCGGCAGGGCTTCCGACTGGAGTTGCTGGAGCAATTGGGCAACCTGAGCGAGCCCAAGGCGATTACGGCGGCAGCGTCGGCGCTACTGGCCCAACACCTGGGCGGATCGCGCGTTTTTTATGCCAGCGTGGACGCAGAAGCCGGCACCTTCTGCGTGCAGCACGACTGGACAGACGGGCGGCTTTCCAGCATGACAGCGCATGTGGGGCGGCTTGACGATTTCGGCCCTCGCCTGATTGCCGAGGCCAGAGCGGGCAGGACCAGCGCCATCAGCAACACCGCAACCGATGTGCGCACCCGAGATACGGCCCAGGCCCATGCCGACATCGGATTGCATGCGCTGTTGAATGTGCCGCTGGTCAAGGGAGGCCGGCTGGTGGCGGCGCTCAGCGTCCACCACATCGCGCCCTATGAATGGACCCGTGCAGATATTTCGATAGCGGAGGACACCGCCCAGCATACCTGGGCCGCGCTGGAGCGCGCGCAGGTTGAAAACGAACTGAAGGCACAGATCAACGCGGAAGCCGGCCGGCTGCGCGAGCTGTTTGAACTGTCGCCAACTGCCGTTGCGCTGGTGGTGGGCAAGGCGCATGTGTTCGAGTTTGTCAACGAGGCTTTCTGCCGCATGGTCGGCCGGTGGGACATGGTCGGAAAGCCGGTTTCGCAGGCGTTGTCGGATGTGGTGGAGCAAGGCCTTGAGGGTGTGCTTGACCAGGTGCTGGCAACCGGAAAGCCTTATGTGGCCAGCGGCATAGCGATTCGCCTGCAGCCGGACCCGGGCGAGCCGGCGCACACGATTTATGTGGACCTGGTGTATCAGCCGCGGATCGGGCGAGACGGCCAGGTGACTGGCATTTTTGCGCAGGCTCACGACATCACCGAGGCCTACCAGGCGCAGTCTGCACTGCGTCAGAGCGAAGCGCGCTTTCGCGCCGCGGTGTCGGCCATCGGCATCATGTGGACCAACAACGCAGCCGGCGAAATGCAGGGACCGCAGCCCGGCTGGACGGCAGTGACCGGGCAGAGCGAGGCAGACTACAGCGGATTTGGCTGGTCCCGCATGGTGCATCCGGAAGATGCCGAGGCAACTGTCGAAGCCTGGCGCACGGCGGTGCGCCAGCGAAGCATTTTCAGCTTCGAGCATCGGCTGCGAACCGTGCGTCGCGGCTGGCGGCTGTTTTCCATACGGGCGGTCCCGATCCTGCAGGACAACGGAACCATCACCGAATGGGTCGGCGTGCATATCGACATCACCGACGCGCGGCAGGCTGAGGAAGCGCTGAAGGAAACCGACCGGCGCAAGGATGAATTTCTGGCCACGCTCGCGCATGAGCTGCGCAACCCGCTGGCACCGATACGCACCGCGGCACATGTGCTGGACAGCGACCGGCAGCTGACCGACGCACAGCGCACCCATCTGCACGACATCATTTCACGGCAGGCCAGCATCATGACGCTGCTGCTGGATGACCTGCTGGATGTATCGCGCATCAGCAACGGCCGGTTTGAACTGCGCCGTGCATCGGTGGAGCTCAAAACGGTAGTCGAGACTGCCATCGAGGCAGCGCGCCCGCTGATCGATGCCAAGCATCACCGTTTCATGGTGGTCACGCCGCAGGAGGCGCTGGTCGTGCATGCGGATGCGCTGCGGCTGTCGCAGGTGCTGACCAACCTGCTGACCAATGCAGCCAAATACACCGACCAGGGCGGCCAGCTGTCGCTGACGCTGGTGCGTGATGATGCGGGCATCAGCATAGCCGTGAAGGACAATGGCATTGGCATTGATCCGCAATCGCTTCCTCACATCTTCACCATGTTCTCGCAGGTCAAGTCGGTCATTGACCGTTCCGAGGGTGGCCTGGGCATCGGGCTGTCGCTGGCGCGCGGTCTGGTCAGGCTGCATGGCGGCACGATTTACGCGCACAGCGAAGGACCCGGGCGCGGCAGCGAGGTTACCGTCCATCTGCCACTCGACCTGCTGCAGCCCGCAGGCCCCGATGCTGTCGGCACGGACCCGGGCCGCAGCGAGGTCTTGCCAAAGCCCGAACACGCGCTGTCGGTGATGGTGGTGGATGACAATGTTGACGCGGCGGGGACCTTTGCCATGATGCTGCGCCTGGACGGCTACCAGGTGCTGACCGCGCATGATGGCGCGGACGCCCTGAGCGTCGCGGCTGGCAGCTGCGTGGACGTTGCGATTCTTGACATCGGCATGCCCGGCATGAACGGCTATGAACTGGCGCGGCGCATACGGCTGCAGCCCTGGGGCCGGGTCATGCTGCTGGTGGCGGTGACCGGCTGGGGTCAGGAATCGGACAAGCGTCAGGCCAGGGCGGCGGGGTTCGACCATCACTTCACCAAACCGGTCGATCCGGACGAGATCACGCAGTTGCTGAGGCAGTACGGTGGCAGGCTTTCCAGGTCGGGATGATGGCCGGCAGCCCGTTTGGCTGCGATACGATCGCTTGCCATGAGCAGGCTTTTTCACACCCGCAACAAGATCTACAACACCGTGGCACGCCAGTTGCACGGCACAGTGCCTTGCTGGGTATGCGGTGAGCATGTGCTGCCCGAGGCTGCAACGCTTGAACATATCAAGCCGCTCAGTGAGGGCGGCAACAGCCACGCCGAAAACCTGGCCATCAGCCACGAACTGTGCAACAACCAGCGCCATGTGCTGGGGCGCAGCCCTGCGTCAGCGGTGTCGGCCGGGCGTGTTGGCAGGCGGGCCGATGCTGCGCCCATCAACAAGCCACGCCTTTGATGATCTGTCTCTGACCTGCTTTTGACCGGCGCGCGGCGCGGCCTGCCTGCTAATGCGGCACCGCGCTGCAAACCCGCATGGCGCAAGGCTTTGCCGATGTTGCCCCACCGCCATCAACAAGCTTGTCCACACGGATGAGGGATAAGTCCATGTCAGTGCAAAAACAGCCGGCATCAGCCGGTTTTGGTGCCCGGCATCCCGCTTCAGACACCTGAAAACCCGTCTAAAAGCCCCCGCAGGCGTCAAAAAGCCCGACTGCCCAAATACAAGGCACCGCCCGCAAAGCCCCACGGCGTATAGCTTCGGCTGATTTGCCAAGCTCTCATCAACAAGCTTGTGCACAGTTGGCGGGGACAAGTGCACCGGGCTGCATTTCCTGACCTGCCCGGTGCGGCAGCAGGCCTACGCTGCCGCGATGGCAACACCTCCTTCCTGGCTGCAAGCGGCGCCTGATCACTGGACCTGGCGCGGCCAGGTCAGGCCGGCATTTGCCGTAACGCCTGCGCCTGGCCAGGTCTCGGTATGGGACTTTCCGCGTCCGCCACAGGTGCAGGCCGATACACGCCAGGTGGTAGTTTGCTGGGGTGATGTGGAACTGGCCCGTACGACAAAAGCGTTCAGGGTGCTAGAGACGGCGCACCCGCCCAGTTTTTCACCTGCCCTGGGCTGATGTACAGCAGCGGTTTTTCGAGCCTGCTGGTGGCGGATCGTTTTGCAATGGAAAGGCCTGGCCAGCTACTGGACGCTGCTTGGCGGGGACAGGCGCCTGCCTGGCATGGCATGGAGCTACCCGGAGCCCATGGCAGGCGCAGAGCCGCTGGCCGACTGCGTGGCTTTTCATGCTACGGTGCTGGGATGCCGTGTCGATGGTGCGCGGGTGGAGCCGCAAGCCGGCGGTTTTATGGCGGATGGATCGCGCCCGAACTGACCGGGCCTTTCAAGGGCGGGTGATGGGCAGCACCGGCTCGAAGGCCAAGACCTGGGTTGGCGATGTTGCACCCCCGGCCTTTCGCATCATTGGACACTGCCTGGCTTGAGCTTATTATTGACTTTTACCTGTTCCCTTGACTGTTGCCGCGCTACAGGAACAAAGGTCTGCCTTAACCATGAAACTCTTTCCCTACGGTCACGCGACCCATCCCCATTGGCAGATGGCTGCCGGTCTGGTGCTGGCGCAATTGCGTGCCCACATGAGCCTGCCAGCGTATGCCGACGCGCCGACGCTGGGCCTGCTGTACATCACTGATCACTACGCCAGCCAGGCCCAGGACATTCTCGACCACCTGAGCGCCGAACTGCCTGAAGTGACCGACTGGAGCGGCACGGTGGGCGTGGGCATCGCCTCCAACAATGTCGAGTATTTCGACGAGCCTGCGCTGGCCGTCATGCTGTGCGAGCTGCCCCATGACCAGTACCGCGTGTTCTCCGGGGTGTCGCCGCTGCCGCCAGCGAGCAGCGGGCGCTTCAAGGCGCACACTGCGCTGGTCCACGCCGACGCGACAACGCCGGACGTCGCCGAGCTCATCAGTGAGATGGCCGCGCGTACCGACAGTGGCTATGTGTTTGGCGGCCTGGCGTCCAGCCGAAGCAGCACGGTGCAGTTTGCACTCAGCGGCTACGGCAACCTCAAGGGTCAGGGGGCTGCCAGCGGCGTGTTCAGCGGCGGCTTGAGCGGCGTTGCCTTTGCTAGAGGCGCAGCGCTGATGTCGCGGGTGACGCAGGGTTGCAAGCCGGTTGCCGGCGACCACACCATCACCGCCTGTGACGGCAATGTGGTGACCGGCCTGGACGGCCAGCCGGCCCTGGATGTGATGCTGGCCGACCTGGACATCACCATGGATCAGCCGCGCGAGGCGCTTGACAAGGTACGCCATACGCTGGTCGGCCTGAGCCGTCCGGAAGACGCATTGAACGATGCAGCGACGCGCCGCAACGGCCAGTTCGGCGGAGAGGTAGTGGTGCGCCACATCATCGGGCTTGACCCTAACCGCAAGGGCATCGCCATCACGGATGCGCCAGAGACCGGCATGACGCTGGCCTTTTGTGCGCGCAACCGTGAGGCCGCGCGCGCTGACCTGATCCGCGCCTGCGCGGAAATTCGTGAAGAGCTTGAGCCTGAAGAGCAAACGCTGGAAGTGGCCAACGCGCTGAGCCTTCCGGAGGCAGAGTCAGCGCCCCATATTGCCCGCGGCATTGCCGGCGCCATTTACGTCAGCTGCTCGGGCCGGGGCGGGCCGCACTTCGGCGCGCCCAGCGCCGAACTGCAGATCGTGCGACGGGCGCTGGGCGATGTGCCCCTGGTCGGTTTTTTTGCGGGCGGCGAAATCGCGCGCCATCACCTGTACGGCTATACCGGCGTGCTGACGGTGTTTACCGCAGCGGGTTAGGCGCCTGGGCGCCGTCGCACACCGTCCCGCGTCAGGCGACCGGTCTGACCTGCGGCCGTGCAACAGCTGTCAACCGGCCTTGCGTGGGCTTGACGCACCCATGAAGGCAAAGTCGACCGCTTGTTCAAGACCCGTCACGATATCTGCCAGCGCCTTGCCCGAGCCGCACGCACGCGTCCAGCCCAGCGTGCCCTGGCCGGTGTTGAGGTACAGGTTGCGAATGCTGGAGCGGCCAATAAGCGGCAGATTGGATGGCGTGGCCGGGCGCAGGCCCGCCCAGTATTGCGCCCGGCTCACGTCGGTAGCCCCCGGAAAAAGTTGCTGCACCCGCCGCACGATGGCCTGGCAGCGGGCCGGATTGAGCTGACGGTCATAGCCCGCCGGTTCAGCGGTGCCGGCAATGCGCAGCCGGTTTTCAACCTGGCCATCGGCACCGGCCGCGGTGTAGCGGCTGAACACCAGCTTGAACTCGTCATCGGTCAGCGATGTCTCATAGGCCGCTTGCCTGTCGGTCACCGGCAGCGTGACCGAATAGCCCTTGGCAGGATAAAGGGGCAAGTTGATGCCCAAAGGCCGCGCCAGCAGGGCGCTGAAGCTGCCGGACGCCAGCACACATAGCTCTCGGCGTTCAGCCGCAGGTAGCGGCCTTCCGGGTCAGTAACCTCGACATGGCTGACACGCTCGCCGTCTTTCACGATGCGGGCGATGTGGTGGCTCATCAAAAATTTCCCACCGCGCGCTTCACAGCGTCTGGCCAGCTCCAGCGTGAATTTGCGCGCATCGCCCGACTCGTCTTCTGCGGTGAATGCCGCCCCTGCCAGCCGGTTCTGCACGGTGCGCAGCGCCGGCTCGATCCTCACAGCTTCTTTTGCCGACACCAGCTGGCGGTCACAGCCCAACTCCCGCATCTGGCATGTCGGCTCCAGCTCCCGCATCTGGCGCGTCGGCTCCAGCGCCGCATCGCGCGCGGGCGTGCATTCACGCAGGAACTTCAGGCCCCAGGCCCATTGGTGCGGGTCAGCCCGCAGGCGAAACAGCAGCGGCGCGTCTTTCCGTGCCAGCCATTTCAGCATCTTGAAAGGTGCCGACGGATCGGCCCAGGATTCGGCATGGCCGACCGATCTCTGCCCGCCGTTGGCGTGGCTGGTTTCGGCGGCCACAGCGGCCTGCCGGTCAACGACAGTGACCTCATGGCCGAGTTGGGAAAGGTACCAGGCCGAGTTGACGCCAAGCAGGCCGCTGCCAAGGATAAGAACGTGCATTTTCAAGCCTTTTAGTGCTCTAGCCCAGTAGATGAGAGGGCTATGTGCTACTTATTCAATAGCAATAGCCGGCGCTGTCCCTTGGGCTGCCGCTCCCCCTGTCCTTGATACCTGAGAGATTCGCCGCTATGCACCTGCATCGCGGTTTGCTCCTTCGGCGCACTTACCAGCCCCCACGATTGCTCACTACGTGTAGCTCTCTGCCCCCGGGGGCCGCTGCGCCTGTGGCCCGGCTAAGCCGGTTCCGCGACCCCTGCTTGAAGGGCAAAAGCGCAAGTAGAGCTGCGCTACGTGTAAGTCCTGGGGGGCTTGGCACGAATGCCTTGCCTTGTCGTCAATGGCTCTCCGGACGGCCTCTTCAATAAGTGCAATGCATCACCTGGTCGGGATACCTGAGCGTTCATGGGAGTTTGCGCCTTCAGTGGGGCTGGCCAGTGTGCTGGCAGCCCGCTCTCCTGCAGGTGCCGATTCTAGGTGCGGCTTCTTCTCAAGCACAGCGATGGTTGCCCGGTTGCGGCGGTTATTGGCCGCCATCGCCGCGCAGTAGCCAGACACCGGTCAACCGTTAGGCGCCTCGGGCGTCAGCGGCGCCGAACAGGGAAGGCCTCGAACTCCCATCTGCGCATGGCCAGCAGCAGGGTGTAGCCTTCGCGCTCTTTGCCTGCCAGTTTCTGGTCGGCCTGATGCTGCTGGGCAAAGTCCTGCGCACCACGCTGCATGCGCTCAAGAAACGACGATGCAAGATTGCGGCTGATCGAACCGTGTAGCAGCAGGCCTTCTCCGGCGCCATCAAAGCCGCCCGAGAAATAATCGAGCAGTGCGTTGTCGCGAAGTAAACCATCACCGCGCCATGCGGCCGCCAGCGAAAGGTCTTGGCCAGCTTCAGCCGGCAGCGACTCATAGGCTTGAGCTCGATACTGAAATCCGGGGAGAATCCCGATGAGCTTGCAAAAGCGACCCCGTGGGGTTTCGCAAGCATCTCCAACGCCATCAAAAGGAAACGGCATGCGTGTCGACACCCGTACCCCCATGCCAGTCGACGCTGTGGCGCCAGCGGCGCATCCGAACCAGTTTGCACTGCTCGGCCAGCGCCGCTTTGCGCCTTTTTTCTGGACGCTGTTTTCGGGCGCGGCGAATGACAATCTGTTCAAGTTTGCCTTTACCGTGATGGTTACTTATCAGCTCAATGTGCTGTGGTTGCCACCTGCCATGGCGGGTCTGGTGATCGGGGCGCTGTTCATCCTGCCGTTTTTGCTGTTCTCGGCCACCAGCGGCCAGCTGACCGACAAGTACGAGAAGACCCGCATCATCCGCTTCGTCAAAAACCTTGAGGTGGCGATCATGCTGCTGGCCACTGCCGGGTTTGTCAGCGGCCATGTCAATTTTCAGGTGACGGTGCTTTTGGGCTGCACATTCCTGATGGGGCTGCATTCCACGCTGTTCGGGCCGGTGAAGTTTGCCTACCTTCCGCAGGCCCTGGCTGAGCGCGAGCTGACCGGCGGCAACGGCATGGTCGAGATGGGCACCTTCGTCGCCATCCTGCTGGGCAACATTGTTGGCGGGCTGATCGTGGCTGTCCCTAGCGTGGGCCCTGCCTATGTAGCTGCTGCATGCGTACTGCTGGCCGTGCTGGGCCGCGCCATGGCGCAGCTCATACCGCTGGCGCCGGCCACTGATCCCGATCTGGATATCAACTGGAATCCGATCACCGAAACCTGGCGCAACCTGAAGCTCGCCAGCAGCAACATCGTGGTGTTTCGCTCCATGCTGGGCATCAGCTGGATGTGGTTTTTTGGCGCGGTGTTCCTGAGCCAGTTTCCCAGTTTTGCCAAAGAGGTGATGCATGGCAACGAGCAGGTGGCCTCACTGCTGCTGGGGGTGTTTTCCATCGGCATAGCCAGCGGCTCCCTGCTGTGCGAGGTGTTGAGCAAGCGCCATGTCGAAATAGGGCTGGTGCCACTGGGCGCGATTGGCATGAGCGTGTTTGCGATTGACCTGTACTTTGCGTCGCGCGGCCTGCCTGCATCACCTGTGATGTCGCTGTCTGCCTTCATGGCACAGCCCGCGCATTGGCGTGTGATGCTGGACCTGGCCATGCTCAGCCTGTTTACGGGCTTGTACAGCGTGCCCATGTATGCCTTGATACAGCTGCGCAGTCAGCCCACGCACCGCGCCCGCATCATTGCCGCCAACAACATCCTGAACGCGCTGTTCATGATCGTCAGCTCGGTGCTGGCCGGCGCATTGCTGGGCGCGCAGTTCACCATTCCGCAGATCTTTTTGCTGGTCGGGCTGGCGAACATGGTCGTCGGGTTTTACATTTTCCTGCTGGTGCCTGAATACCTGCTGCGCTTTGTCGCTTTCGTCTTGTCGCGCTGCATTTACCGCTTCAAGATCACCGGCGACGATCACATTCCCACCCAGGGTGCAGCACTTTTGACCTGCAACCATGTCAGCTTCATAGACCCGGTGCTGTTGATGGCCGCAAGCCCCCGGCCCATCTACTTTGTGATGGACCACCGCATCTTCAAACTGCCGGTGCTGGGCTGGTTTTTCCGCCTGCTCAAAGCCATACCGATTGCGCCGCGATCGGAAGACCCGGCGCTGTACGAGGCCGCCTTCGAAGCCGCTGCCAGGGTGCTGCGTGACGGTGAGCTGCTGGCGATCTTCCCGGAGGGCGGCATCACCAGAAACGGCGAACTGCAGCCCTTCAAGGGCGGCGTCATGAAGATTCTTGAAAACGCCGAGCGTGATGGCTTGACGGTGCCGGTGGTGCCGATGGCACTGACCAATCTCTGGGGCTCGTTCTTCAGCCGCATTGAAAAGGGCAGTGCGATGGTGCGGCCTTTCCGGCGCGGCATTTTCAGTCGGGTCGGCCTCAACGTAGGAGGTGTGCTGACCGCTGCACAGACCAGCCCCGAGGCGCTGGAAGCGAAAGTCACGGCACTGATGAGGGTGTGATGACCGTATCAAGTATCAACATTCGATATTCTTAGGTTGATTTTTGGCTTCTCTGGTGAAATACCCACACGACAAGCACCGAGGCAAAGCCCATACCGGCGAACCAGAAACGGTAGTCCATGCGTCTCAGTGATGAAGGAGACCGGCCCGCAGCATGTAGGGCAAGCGCGCCCTATGCCTATGTGGTTTCATATCGCTTTTTTGATAAAAACATAGTCTGAACCATGTAAGACTTTGGGTTGTAGCTATAAAATATATAGCAAAACTAAACTGGCCGACCGAAAAACGGGTACGCCGGATCGTTATACCCAGCGCTGGACGCATGGCCAGGCACCACCAGCGAGTTGACCAAAGCTTCATCATCCGCGCCGAGCTGCAGGCTGGTTGCACCGTAAACGTCTTCCAGATGTGCCAGCGTGCGTGGCCCCGCGATGACCGAGCTGACGATGGGATTGGCCAGCACCCAGGCCGCGGCAAACTGCCCGGCGACCCAGCCTTTGGCTTCACAGTGCGCCTTGATTTTTTGCGCAATTACCAGCGACGCTTCGCGGAACTCGGTTTCCAGAATGCGTTTGTCACCGCTGCCGGCGCGGGTACCTTCGGCGGGCGGCTGGCCTGGCGGGTACTTGCCGGTCAGGACGCCGCGCGCCAGCGGGCTGTAGGGCACAACACCCAGGCCGTAGTGGCTGCAGGCCGGAAGGATTTCGACCTCGGGCTGGCGATTGAGCAGGTTGTAGTACGGCTGGCAGACCGCTGGCGGCGGCACATTGAGTTTTTCGCAAAGCCGCACGATTTCGGCAATGCGCCATCCGCGAAAGTTGGACAACCCAAAGCTGCGGATTTTGCCGGCCTGCATCAGGTCACCCAGCGCGCGCACCGTTTCTTCAAGATTGGCGTCGTCATAGTCGCGGTGCAGGTACAGGATGTCCAGGTAGTCGGTGTCCAGACGCCGCAGGATGGCATCGGTCTGCTGCATGATCCAGCGCCGCGAATAATGGCCCTCGTTGATGGACGCGGCATCGCCCGGCGCAACCGGGTTGCCCAGCTTGCTGGCCAGCACCCAACGCTGGCGCGTGCCCTTCAGCAGCTTGCCCACATCCATCTCGGACTGGCCCTGGTTGTAGACATCGGCGGTGTCGATGAAGTTGATGCCGTTGTCGCGCGCAGACCCCACGATGCGGGCTGCCTCGTCAAACGCGGTCTGGCGGCCGAACATCATGGTGCCCAGGCATAAGACGGAAACCTTCAGATTGCTGCGGCCAAGGCGACGGTAGTGCATAGAGAGGCTTCCGAAAATCAAATGTGTGTGTGTGCGTCTCAACGCGGCGCTTTTGTCACCAGGTACTCTTTGGCAAACCAGTAGGTCTGCGGCGCCTTGAAGGCGCCCAGCGTGCCTTCGTTCTCGCTCTGGCGGGAGCGCAAGTCCCAGCGCTCGTCAATGATGCGGCAGTTGTCGCAGGGCTTGTCGCCGACCCGTCGCTGTACCAGCGCGTAGGGCGTCTTTGCCAGCAGCTCATCGACGCCGGCAAAGTCAACCGGTTGGGCCGCAAAATAAGCCTCGATTTGTGCCCCGGGTGTGATGAAGGTGTAGCGCTCGAAGTGGCCATTGAAGTTGCTGGGCACCGCCAGGCGTTGACCCTTGAGCAGGGCAAGGGTTGAGGGCTTGAAGCTGCCCAGATCGCCGTTGAAAGGCACTGTTGCCCAGGCCAATGCAAAAAACACTGAAAAACCGGCAACTGCCGATACCCGCCGTGTCCATGCGGGCTTGACGATGCCCGCCAGGCAGGCCGACACCGCAAGCGCGACATAGGCCCAGAAGAAGGGCGAGTAAATGCCGCTGCTGCCCGTCGCCCGCACGGCGCCATAGCCAATCCATCCCATCGCCAGTACGCCCAGCAGGCAGAACACCAGGGTCAAGCTGAACCAGATGCGGCCGATGCGGCTCCAGTAAAGCGCTATCAGCACGGCCAGCGCCGGCATGGCCGGGATCAGGTAGCGGGTCGACCGCTGGTTGGGCAGCATAAAAACCAGCATCAGGGCGAGCAGCCAGAGCCACATCACCTTCTCGCTGTCGCTGACCACAAGCCGTTGCCGATAGCTCTTCCAGGCAGCCACCATGCAGCCCACGGCCATCGGCAACAGGAAAGCGGCGTTGGTGAAGTACCCGGTCAGGATGGTGATGAAACCGTGACTGCCCAGCGCGACTGCCCAATAGCCCGGTGACGACTTGAACTTGCCAGCGTTTTCGCCCACCACGAACTCGCGCCAAACCTCACCCGGTTGCGGATCGACGGCAAACCACAGGCCAAAAACCGCCAGTGCCAGCACGCAGGTCGCGGCAACGGTCAGGCCGTCGGCAACCATGCCGCGCCGGAAGATCTGCCACGGCGCTTTTCGGGCCAGCAGGGTCTGGTAGCACAGCGCCAGGCCAAAGCCGACCGGCACCACCATCGCAAACGATTTGTAGAGGCAGCCAATGCCAATCGCCACGCCGGCTACTGTGGCAAATCTCCAGCGCGAGGCCATTACCTTCACCGGCGACCAAGCCATGACGAAAAAGACACCAAACAGCCAGAAGGTTTCGGGCGCGCTGGTGAGGTAAGGGCGGCCGTAGCGGTAAGTGGTGAAAAACGAGAGGTAGACCAGCGTTGCAATGGCGCCTATCGCTACCGCGCTGGTCTGGCTGCCGCGCTGTGCATCTGGCGTGCTGACCGTGTTGCGAGTAATCTTCCAGGTGAGCAGCCCCACCATGCCAGCCGTTGCCCAGGTGTAGAACAGGCTCGGTATGCGCAGGTTGAGCAGCTCCCAGTTCCGGCCCCAGTCGCCAGCGATCATCGCCTGCCAGAACAGCACCGGCGGCTTGGTGTTGCGCATGAAGTCCCATGCGCTGACCAGAGGCAGCCAGTTGCCGCTCTCGGCCGTCAGCCGCGCAATATTGGCGTAGACGAGCTCGTCCCCGTTGCGTGGAATATGGTCGCCGCCCAGCCCGAGCAGGTAGCCCAGGGCCACCAGAGCGCAGGCAAGCAGCCACAGATACGGGCGGCTCGCACCGCGGGCGGTAGAGGGCAAAACAGGGCTGTGCTCGGTCATGGATTTTTGGGCCTGCTGCCAGCGGCAGTTGGAGTAGCAGCGTTAGTGGCAGAAGCTTCGGCCTTGTGGCGCCGGAAGGTCATGCGGTCGTTGGCAACATAGCTGCACAGGCTGGCCACCGCGATGCCGACCAGGTTGGCAACGATGTAATGCAGGTAGAGCGCCAGCCACTTCGTCAGCAGCGACTGCACCGCAATGGCCAGTGCGGCGGCCATCACGTACTTGATGAACAGGTAGAGCGCCGAATGCTCCGCCGCCGCCTTGCGGTCGCGCCAGGTCAGGCGGCGGTTCCAGTAGAAGTTGCTGATGGTGGCGCAGGTGATAGCCAGCGCGATGGAATAATTCAGGCGGTCATGGAAGTCCGCGATTCGCCTGAACAGGAACTCCTGCGCGGCATACAGCACCACCACATTGATGACGGTTCCGCTGGCACCCACCAGGCCAAAGCGGATGAAGCGCCACCGCGCCATCGGCTGAAGCCGCTCTGGCAGCAGGGCGATCAGCTGCTTCGCGATGGCATTCAGGTCAGTGTGGTGTTGCATGCTTAAAAGTACGGATAAAACCGATGGATTTTTGGTCAGGGCAAGGCGCACACCGGAACCATAGTTCCACTATGGTGAGGACTTGCAACGCAGTCATGGCTGGAAAGACGCGGTTTTATGTGCCTGACAGCGCGCAACACCATACTGAGCATCAGTAAAGGCTTGTTTTCAGCCGCGCCGGCAATTCAAGGTCATAGGCGCGGCCATCGAAATCGGCTGTCGTCAGCCCCTGCAGCATCTGGCCAGCCGTCGCCAGCTGGCTGCGCTCGACGTGTCGTGTTGCATCCCAGAGGTTCGAACGTACCAGGGCTTTGGAGCAATGAAAATACGCAGACTCGATATGGACCACGATCACGCTGCGGGGCAGCTTGCCGTTGACAGTAAAGCTGGCCAGCAGTGCGGGCTCGACGGAGATGTCGGCGCGGCCATTGATGCGCAGCGACTCACCGACGCCGGGCACCATGAAAAGGACCGATACGCGGCCGTCCGCCACGATGTTGCGCAGGTTGTCGATGCGGTTGTTGCCCGGGCGGTCCGGTATCGCAACCGTCCTGTCGTCCAGCACCCGAACGAAACCCGGCGCGTCGCCCTTGGGCGAGCAGTCGGTGCCTTGCGGGCCGACCGACCCCAGCACGATGAAGGGCGAGGCCTGAACAAAAGCCTGGTAGTCAGCGTTGAGGAAAGCGATTTCCTTCCACAGCGAGCGGTCACTTGCCGGGCCGTAAATCGCTTCCAGCGATGCAGCGGTAGTCAGCAGGTGGGGTGTTGTCGAAGCGTCCATGCGGTTCAGGCTGGCGCCGCCGCCAGGGTAGGTGTGGCCAGACAGTCGCGCGCTTTTGCCAGTACCGCAGCCGGCTCGATCACTTTCAGGCACTGGTTGTCACCATCGCAGTATGACGAGCGGTGGTTGTAGGCGGTGAGGCAGGGTGAGCAGGGCCAATTGCTGTAAAAAGAGTAGCAGTTGGGCGCGAGCGGCGCGTACAGGCTGGGCGTCTCCGGCCCGAACAGCATCAGGGTCCAGATTGGCGTCAGCGCGGCAAACTGGCCGGGACCGCCATCATTGGTGACCAGCAGCCGCGCAACCTGAAACAGCGCCAGCAGTTCTGCAATGGAGCGCGTATAGCCCGTCAAGTCAAGCACAGCTCCAAACGGACTGCCGGCGCTAACTTGGGCCACCAGTTCCTGCGCCAGCAGCTGATCGTCCCTGAGTCCAATCACTGCAACTGCACAGCCATCAGCAACCAGTCCTCGGCACAATTCTGCATACGAGGCCAGCGGCCAGGCGCGAATCGGCAGGATGCCGCCGCCCGGATAGACCAGCACCAACGGTTTGCCAGCAATGGCCGGAAAGTCCAGCGCCAGCCGTGCCTCGATGGCCGGTTTGAAGGACGCGTTCAGCTGGACATGCGGTGGCGGCTTGCTGGACAGCATCACCGGCAGTTTCGACTTCGGCGTCGTGGTCGAATCGATTGCCCGGGCTAGCGTCAAAAACTGCGCACTGATGTGGCGGTAAGGGTTGTAAGGCACTGGGCGGTTGATATGCGAACCGCGGTACAGGCCTTCCTGCGTGTGGCGGTGAAAACCCACCCGTACGGCAGCCCCGCTGGCATATGAGAGCAGGCTGCTGATGCGTGAAAACAGTTCGCAATCGATGGCCACGTCAACGCCAGCGCGCCGCAGCTCGCCGATGGCCTTCCACAAGCTACTGATCAGTCCGCCCAGCGATTTGTCGTCCACCGTGTGCACATATGCCGGGTCAATCACCTGCATCAAATCCAGGATTTCGCGGTTCTTGCTAAACAGCAGCGCATGCACCTCGGCATGCGGGTAGCGGGTTTTCAGCCGGGTGAACATGTCATGCGCCAGCACCAGGCTGCCCATTTCCGACAGCAGGATAATGACGATGGCCTTGGGTGTATCGTCAGCGCGGGAAGGCTGTTTGCTGACCCGCCTTGCAACCGCATCGACAACCGATACCGCCGCGCACAGCGGTATGCCGACCCAGCGGTCGACCCAGCGTTGCAGGTTGATGTTCACGTCAGACCCCGCGCGCCCTGTCGACCTTGAACCGGGCCTCGAATTCACCGAATGTGCCGGCGTCCAGTGCATCACGCACTTCCTGCATCAGGTTCAGGTAGTAATGCAGGTTATGGATGCTGGACAGCATCGGGCCCAGCATCTCGCCGCAGCGGTCCAGGTGGTGCATGTAGGCGCGAGAAAAGTTCTTGCAGGTGTAGCAGCTACACGTCATGTCAACCGGCGCGTTCTCTGTCTTGTAGCGGGCATTGCGGATTTTCAGGTCGCCAAAGCGGGTGAACATGTGGCCGTTGCGCGCGTTGCGGGTGGGCATCACGCAGTCGAACATGTCAACGCCGGCGCCCACACCTTCAACCAGGTCTTCCGGCGTACCCACGCCCATCAGGTAGCGAGGCTTGTGCGCCGGCAGGCGGTGCGGCGTGTGCGCCATGATCCGCTGCATTTCTTCCTTGGGCTCGCCCACGCTGACGCCGCCAATCGCGTAGCCGGGCAGGTCAAGCTCGACCAGCGCTTCCAGTGATTCCTGGCGCAGGTTCTCGAACATGCCGCCCTGCACGATGCCGAACAGCGCATTCGGGTTCTGGAGCTTGTCGAACTCCGTCACGCAGCGCGCTGCCCAGCGCAGGCTGAGTGCCATGGATGTGCGTGCCTCGGCCTCGGTGGTGATGTGTCCTTTGGTGTCATACGGCGTGCATTCATCAAACTGCATCACGATGTCACTGTTCAGAATCGTCTGGATCTGCATCGAGATCTCGGGCGTCAGAAAGAGCTTGTCGCCGTTGACGGGGGAGGCGAATTTGACGCCTTCCTCGCTGATCTTGCGCATCTCACCCAGCGACCAGACCTGGAAACCGCCGCTGTCGGTCAGTATCGGCTTGGACCAGGATTCAAACTGGTGCAGGCCGCCGAATTGCGTCATCACATCGAGTCCCGGCCGCATCCACAGGTGAAAGGTATTGCCCAGGATAATCTGCGCGCCCATCTCGATCAGCGACTGCGGCATCACGCCCTTGACCGTGCCATAGGTGCCTACCGGCATGAATATCGGCGTCTGCACCGTGCCATGGTTCAGGGTCAAGTTACCGCGCCGGGCGTGGCTATTAGGGTCTTTTGCGAGTACTTGGAAAGTCAGCATGTCTGGATATCAGTTGCGCGGGATTGTACGTTGCTTGGTATTGCGGTATGCTTTACTTTTAGAAATCCAAGCGAATAATTTGCTTTACTCGGAAACCAAACCATGCAAGCCGGTGCAGTAGTGTCAAGTAAAGGGCAGGTGACTCTGCCGGTTGCCATGCGCGCCAAACTCGGCATCGTGCCGGGCTCGCACATTCAGTTCGAGGTGCGTGGCAATGAATTGGTGATTAAACCCGAACTGCCTATGAGCGCCTATTACGGCATGCTCAAGGGCTATGACCTGGGCGACATCGAGCCTGAGAAAGAAGCCGACCGGACATTCGAATGAATGTGGTTGACTCTTCCGGCTGGATCGAGTTCTTCCAGGCTGGCGTGAACGGGCCGCTCTTCAAGCCGGTTATCGAGCAGCGTGACCAGTTGCTGGTGCCGACGATCGCCCTCTTTGAGGTGCACAAGGTTCTGAGCCGCAAGCTGCCCGCCGACCTGGTCGAGCGCTGCCTGGACGTGATGCGCCTGGGCAAGGTGCTGGATTTGACCGACAGGCGCGCAGTAGCGGCATCAAAAGTATCAAGCCAGCATCGCCTGGCGCTGGCCGATGCCGCGATGTACAGCATGGCGCAGGAGTTTGGCGCTACCTTCTGGACCCAGGACGTCGACTATGACGGGCTGGACAGCGTTCGCTACTTTGCAAGGCCTGAGCAACTCAAAACCTGAGCGGTGTCTTTTTGCTATTATTTATATAGCTAATAGTGCGCATATTCATTGGGCTACAACCCTATTCGATGCTAAATTCAGCCGGAGACGCCTGTTCTGCGCGCCAGCAGCATCGAGTCCCCATAGCTGAAAAAGCGATACCGCTGCTCGATCGCATGCCGGTACAGCGCCATGATGTGCTCGTAGCCGGCAAAGGCGCTGACCAGCATCATCAGCGTGCTTTTGGGCAGATGAAAATTGGTCAGCATCAGGTCCACCACGGCAAAGTCAAAGCCTGGCGTGATGAAGATGTTGGTGTCGTCGCAGGCCGCACCAAATATTGCCCGCGACTCCAGTGCCCGCACCGTCGTCGTCCCCACCGCCACCACCCGCCCGCCACGCGCCTTGCAGGCGGCTATGGCTTGTGATGTGGCCGCAGGCACCTCAAAACGCTCGAAATGCATGGTGTGCTCGTCGATGTTTTCCGTCTTGACCGGCTGAAACGTGCCGGCGCCCACATGCAGCGTCACACTCGCAGTGCCGACGCCGCGCATCTGCAGCCGGGTCAGCACGGCTTCATCAAAATGGAGTGCCGCCGTCGGTGCAGCCACAGCGCCCGGGTTTTTGGCAAAAACCGTCTGGTAGCGCTGCTCATCATCTGCTGAATCGGTGTGGGTGATATAGGGTGGGAGCGGTACATGCCCATGCCTGGCCATCAACGCATAGGGGTCGCTGCTCAGCCTGAACCGGTAAAGCGGACCATCTTCGCCAGGCCATCGTCCGAGCAGCGTGGCGGTAAAGCCGCCATCCATCGCCAGCACGGCGCCGGGCAGCGGCTTTTTGCTGACCTTCATATGGGCTGCGACCTCATGCGTCGGTGCCGTATCGGCGCTTGCCAGTACCCGTTCAATCAACAGTTCGAGCCTGCCGCCACTGGCTTTTTGGCCGAACAGCCGGGCTTTCACAACCTGGGTGTCATTGAAAACCAGCAGGTCGCCGGGCTGCAACAAGTCGGGCAGCTGGGCAAATTGCCGGTCATGGACCGCCGCACCGCGGCCGTCGAGAAGCCGCGAGGCGCTGCGCTCTTGCGCGGGGTGTTGCGCGATGAGTTCGGGCGGCAGGTTGAAATCAAAATCACTGAGGCTGAAACGGGTCTTCATGGGGGCACAATTGTCCCATGCTGCCCACCGGTGCCCCTGCTCCAGATCCGCGCAAGCCCGTCAAACCGGGCGAGGGCAGCGGCGGCAAGGCCGCTGGCAAGGCCATCGGCAGACCGGCAGATCAGGCGGCCAATCCATCGGCAGAACGACCGACCAGGACCCCCGCCAGCACGCCCAAGTCGCCCGCGCAAAAAGCACTCGAAAAGCTGGGCCTGCGCCGCGACATTGATCTGGCCCTGCACCTGCCGCTGCGCTACGAGGACGAAACCCGCATCGTGCGGCTCTCGGACGCGCGCGATGGCGACCGGGTGCAGATTGAGGGCGAGATCACCCGCAGCGACGTCACTTTTCGGCCGCGCCGGCAATTGCGTGTCACGCTGGACGACGGCAGCGACACCTGCACGCTACGTTTTCTGAACTTTTACCCTTCGCATCAAAAAACGCTGAGCGTGGGCGCGCGGGTAAGGGTGCGCGGCGAGATGCGTGGCGGCTTCATCGGGCGCGAAATGGTGCATCCGAGCTTTCGCCTGGCCCGTGGCGAGCTGCCAGCCGGGCTGACGCCGGTTTACCCTACGGTGGCCGGATTGCCGCAGGCGTATTTGCTAAAAGCGGTGCTCGGCGGGCTGGCACGCGCCGATCTTCGGGAAACCATTCCGGCCGATTTCTTAAGCAAAAACCTGCCACAGCCCTTGTGGGACTTGGGTGAAGCGCTACACTTTTTGCACCATCCCCGGCCGGATGCTGCACTGGCCACACTCGAAGATCGCAGCCACCCGGCCTGGCAGCGGCTAAAGGCTGAGGAGCTGCTGGCGCAGCAGCTGTCGCAACTCAGGGCGCGGCGCATCCGGGCTGCAATGCGTGCCCCGGCTATTGAAGGCCCCGCATTTCAGGGACCGCACTGCACCCTGCATGACCAGTTGCTGGAGCGCCTGCCGTTTCGCCTCACCCTGGCCCAACAGCGGGTGTGCGCCGAGATAGCGGCCGATCTGCAAAAGAATGTACCGATGCACCGGCTGCTGCAGGGTGACGTAGGTTCCGGCAAAACCGTGGTTGCTGCGCTGGCGGCGGCCCGCTGCATGGACGCCGGCTGGCAATGCGCCTTGATGGCGCCCACCGAGATACTGGCCGAGCAGCATTTTCGCAAGCTGATCAGCTGGCTGGAGCCGCTGAACATCACCACCGCCTGGCTGACCGGCAGCCAGAAAATAAAAGAGCGGCGTGAAGCCCTGCGGCTGATCGAAAGCGGCGAGGCCGGTCTGGTGGTGGGCACGCATGCGGTCATTCAGGACAAGGTCAAGTTCAACAACCTGGCGCTGGCCATCATTGACGAGCAGCACCGCTTTGGCGTGGCGCAGCGGCTGGCCCTGCGCAGCAAGATGAGCGGTGACGGCGGGCAGGAACCTCATCTTTTGATGATGACCGCCACACCCATTCCCCGTACGTTGGCCATGAGTTATTACGCCGACCTGGATGTCTCGACGATTGACGAGTTGCCGCCCGGCCGCACACCGGTTACCACCAAGGTCGTCAGTGAGGCCAGGCGTGACGAAGTCATCGCCCGCATCCAGGCGCAAATTGCCGAGGGTCGTCAGGTGTACTGGGTTTGCCCGCTGATTGAAGAAAGCGAGTCGATTGACCTGGTCAACGCGACGCAAACCCACGAGGCACTGAGCGCCGCGCTGCCGGGAGTTCCGATCGGCCTGCTGCATTCGCGCATGCCGCCCGCTGAGAAGAAGGCCATGATGAGCCTCTTCAATGAAGGCGTGATGGCGGTGCTGGTCAGCACCACCGTAATTGAGGTGGGCGTTGATGTGCCCAACGCCTCGCTGATGGTGATCGAGCATGCCGAGCGCTTTGGCCTGAGCCAGCTGCACCAGCTGCGCGGCCGGGTTGGGCGCGGCGCTGCTGCATCGGCCTGCGTGCTGCTGTATTCAACCGGCGATGCGCCTCGTTTGGGCGAAACCGCGCGAGCGCGCCTCAAAGCCATGGTTGAGACGAACGACGGTTTTGAAATCGCCCGCAGGGACCTGGAGATTCGCGGGCCCGGCGAGTTTTTGGGCGCGCGGCAATCGGGTGCGCCGCTGCTGCGCTTTGCTGATCTGGAGACCGATGCCGACTGGCTGGCCTGGGCGAGGGAAGTGGCGCCGCTGATGCTGGATCGCCATCGTGAACTGGCCGAGCGCCATATCCTGCGCTGGCTGGGCGGGAAGGCCGAGTTTTTGAAGGCTTGATGCAAGCTGCCGCTGCTACGATCCCCTGATGAAGATACTCATCCGTTTTTTTGCCAGCATGCACGCCGTGATTGCGATGCTGTTCATATGTGCATCTTTGATGTTGATCATCATCGCCGCGCGAGTCGGCTGGGAAGCCTTGACCTCGGGCCTGGACGTTAGAGCCGCGCAAGGCATCATCGAAGCCATCGGCTTGATGGCCATTGCCGTAGTGGCACTGCTGATGGCGCAGACCATCGTCGAGGAAGAAGTCATTCGTGAAGCACAGATCAGCGCGCCAACGCGGGTAAGGCGCTACTTGTCACGCTTTTTGGTGGTGATCGTGGTGGCGCTGGCCGTCGAAGGGCTGGTGGCCACGTTCAAGGCGCTGCACGACGACATGACGCATTTGCCATACGCGGCCTCCTTGCTGGGCGCAGTAGCATTGCTGCTGGCCGGTTGGGGCGCATTCATCTGGTTGAACCGGGCTGCTGAAGAGCTCGAACCCGAAGCCATGGCAGACGCCAAAAGCGAAGATAGAAAGCTCGAATGAGCCTGACCTGCGCTGCTTCGCTCCGCCGGACTTGGGCCGACGAGCGGAGCCTGGCCGCCGCACAATAGCCCCATGACCCTGACCGAACTCAAATACATCGTTGCCGTCGCCCGCGAAAAGCATTTCGGCAAGGGCGCCGATGCGTGCCACGTGTCGCAGCCGACGCTGAGCGTGGCGATCAAAAAACTTGAAGAAGAGCTGCAGGTAAAACTGTTCGAGCGCAACGCCAACGAGATCACGGTAACCCCGCTGGGGGAAGAAATCATTCGGCAGGCGCAAAGCGTGCTGGAGCAGGCCGACAACATCCGGGAGATCGCGCGGCGCGGCAAGGACCCCTTGGCCGGGGCGTTGCGCCTGGGCGTGATCTACACGATAGGTCCCTATCTGTTGCCGGACCTGGTGCGCCAGGCCATTGCACACACGCCGCAGATGCCCCTGATGCTGCAGGAAAACTTCACCGTCCGGCTGCTGGAAGAGCTGCGCAATGGCGAGATCGACTGCGCAATTTTGGCCGAACCTTTTCCAGACACCAATCTGGCGATTGCGCCGCTGTATGACGAGCCCTTCATGGCTGCGGTGCCCAGTTCGCACCCGCTGGCGCTGCGCGAGAACGTAAGCGCCGAAGAGATCAAGCAGGAAACCATGCTGCTGCTGGGCACCGGCCATTGTTTTCGGGACCATGTACTGGAGGTGTGCCCCGAGTTCGCGCGGTTTTCCAGCAACTCGGACGGCATACGCAAGAGCTTCGAGGGCTCGTCGCTGGAAACTATCCAGCACATGGTTGCAGCCGGCATGGGCATCACGCTGGTGCCGCGCCTGGGCGTTCCGCGTGAGGCGCTGCTGGCGCAGGCGGCCGCCCGCGCACGGCAGGCAGACGCAGACACTGCAGTGGACGGCGGCAAAAGCGGGGCTGGCACGGCCGTCGGTTTGTCCTCACTGGTAACCTATGTGCCCTTCGAAGGTTATGTGCCGAGTCGCCGCGTGGTGCTGGCCTGGCGCCGCAGCTTCACGCGCTATGAAGCCATCGCTGCATTGCGCAACGCGATTTATGCCTGTGAGCTGCCCGGCGTCAGGCGGCTGTCCTGAGCACTGCCGGCGCCTTGCCATACCTGCTATGGGCCTTATAGCGAGACGCTGTTGCAGCAGGCTTGCGGCCTTTGTAAAGTGCCTTGTCCTGTCAACCCCTTTTGTGAAGGAATCCATCCATGGCGAAATCATCTTCTGAGACCTCCAGCCAGGCCGCGCCGGCCATCAACATCGGCATCAGCGAGACCGACCGCGCGGACATTGCTGCCGGCCTGAGCCGGCTGCTGGCCGACACCTACACCCTGTACCTCACCACACACAATTTCCACTGGAACGTGACGGGGCCGATGTTCAACACCCTGCACCAGATGTTCATGACGCAGTACACCGAGCTGTGGGCTGCAGTGGACCCGGTGGCCGAGCGCATACGCTCGCTCGGTCATCCGGCTCCCGGCTCTTACGCCCAGTTCAGCAAGCTGGCGTCGATTCCGGATGTCCCTGAAGCGCCACCCAAGGCGCTGGAGATGGTGCGCATCCTGGTGCAGGGCCATGAGGCCGTTGCACGAACCGCGCGCGAACTGTTCCCGGTGGCTGAAAAGGCCAGCGATGAGCCCACCGCCGATTTGCTGACCCAGCGCCTGTCGGTGCATGAGCAAACCGCGTGGATGCTGCGCTCCATGCTCGAAGAATAGTTGGGCAAGCACGTGACCAGGTCGCCTGGCGCCGGGACGACTGCCTCTGGACGCGGCGCCCGCTCAGGGGGCAGCGCATCACGCGACGAGAACAGCGTGTGCGCGCTATACCTTCAGCTCATCCGCTGGGATCGCCCGGCGGGTTGGCTGCTGTTGCTGTGGCCAACGCTCTCCGCGCTGTGGGTAGCGGCGCATGGGTTTCCCGGTTGGCATCTGGTCACGGTGTTCACGCTGGGTACTTTTCTGATGCGCAGCGCGGGCTGCTGCATCAACGATGTTGCCGACCGCGACTTTGACCGCCATGTCAAGCGCACCGCGCAGCGGCCAGTGACCAGCGGCAAGCTCGGCAGCCGCCAGGCGCTGGCCTTTGGCGCCGTGCTGGCATTGCTGGCGTTCGCGCTGGTGCTGACCACCAACATCACCACCATCATCTGGTCTTTTGCCGCGCTGGCCATCACGTTGATCTATCCGTTTGCCAAGCGCTTTGTATCGATGCCGCAAGCCGTGCTGGGCGTGGCTTTCAGTTTTGGCATTCCCATGGCTTTTGCCGCCACGCAGTCGCGGGTGCCGCTGCTGGCCTGGGTACTGCTGCTGGGCAACCTGTTCTGGGTGATTGCCTACGACACCGAATACGCCATGGTCGACCGCGATGATGACCTGGCGATAGGCATCAAGACGTCGGCCATCACGCTGGGGCGGCTGGATGTGCCGGTCATCATGGCCTGCTACCTGATTTATGTGTCAATATGGACTCTAGCCCTTATGAATCAAGGGCTATCAGCTATTTATTTAATAGCAAATGGTTTGGCGTTGCTACAGGCGCTGTGGCACGGCTGGCTGATTCGCAAGCGTGACCGGGAAGGCTGCTTCAAGGCTTTTCGCTTGAACCACTGGCTGGGCTTTACCGTGTTTGCGGGTATTGCACTGTCGTATCTGCTGGCGGGATGACGGGCATCGGCTGATTTCCTGCAGCTCAGGCTGCGCCAAACTCGTCGCCCATTTCGCGTGCCCGATTTTGGGCGGCGCGCATCGCCTCGATGAAGCGGGGCTTGACGTCTGACTGCTCCATTGACATAAGTGCCGCAAAGGTGGTGCCGCCCTTGGAGGTGACCTGGGCGCGCAGGGTTTCGGGCGCGTCCGTTGACGCGGCGGCCAGCTCGGACGAGCCGGTGAAGGTGGCCACTGATAAGCGGTGCGCCTGATCGCGACTCAGGCCCATCTGCATGCCGGCCTCGATCATGGCCTCCATGAAGTAAAAAACATAGGCCGGGCCGGAGCCCGATAGGGCGGTCACCGCATCGAGCTGCGCCTCGTCTTCCAGCCACAGGCTGCTGCCCATGGTATGTGCAACCTGCTCGACGGTCTGGCGATCGGCAGCGGTGACTGCGTCGCGTGCAAACAGGCCGGTCATGCCCTTGCCGATCAATGCCGGCGTGTTGGGCATGGCCCGCACCACCCGGCCGGTGCCCAGCCAGTCGGTAATGCTGCTGGAACGCACGCCAGCGGCAACGCTCAGGTGCAGTGCCTGCCGGATGTGGTCAGCGGCCTGGCTTGCGGCTTCCCGAAAGGTCTGGGGCTTGACGGCCCACACCACCAGGCTGGCGGTTGCCAGACCTGGGCCGGCCTGCGCCTGGGCCTTGACGCCCAGCAGGTCCATCAGTTTGGCGCGTTGCGCATCAAAGGGCTCGACCACCTCGAACTGCCCGGGTGCCATGCCGCGCTTGAGCAGCCCGCCAATGATGGCCATCGCCATGTTGCCGCCGCCGATGAAGGCTATTTTTTCGGCGTGGGTGCTGCTGGAAAGTGGCGTTGGCATGGGCGGGTTCCTGGGTGTCAATGGCTGGGGAAAGGGCCGGCACATTGTCGCTGAGGGATGCTGGCCGGCTTCGCGGCAGAGCCGCTTGCATGGCTTGTGTGGGCAGGTGCTAGTCCAGCACGGTCTGGCGCACCGCGTGCTCCCACCGGTCCATCAGCGCGGCAGCGCGGTCGGCGCCCAGCGTGGGCCGGAAGGTGCGCTCGGCGCGCCACATCGCCGACAGCTCGTCGATGCTGGTGTAGACGCCGCTGGACAGGCCGGCAAGATAAGCCGCCCCCAGCGCTGTGGTTTCCACCACCGCCGGCCGCACCACCGGAATGCCCAGCAGGTCCGCCTGAAACTGCATCAGCAAATCATTGACACAGGCGCCGCCATCCACACGCAGCTCTGCCACCGGGGCAGCGCCATTGCTGACCGCGTCGCGGCTCATGGCCTGCAGCAGCGCTGCGCTTTGATAGGCGATGCTCTCAAGCGCCGCACGCGCAATGTGGGCGACGGTGGTGCCGCGTGTGAGGCCTGTGATGGTGCCGCGCGCGTCAGGCTTCCAGTAGGGTGCGCCAAGGCCGGTAAAGGCTGGCACCATGATCACACCGCCCGAGTCGGGAACGCTTTGCGCCAACGACTGCACTTCGGCGCTGCCCTTGATGGCGTTCAGCCCGTCGCGCAGCCACTGCACCACGGCGCCGCCGACAAAGACGCTGCCTTCCATGGCAAATGCGGTTTGTGCGCTGGTCTGGGCAGCGCTGGTGGTCAGCAGCCCGTTGTGCGAAGTCTGGAATTGGCCGCCGGTATGCATCAGCAGAAAGCAGCCGGTGCCGTAGGTGTTCTTGGCCATGCCCGCCTTGAAGCAGGCCTGGCCGAAGAGGGCGCTTTGCTGGTCACCCGCCACGCCGCCGATCACCATCGGATGGCCGAGCAGCTCAGGCCTGACCGTGCCGTAATGCGCACTCGACGGCAGCACCTGCGGCATCAGTGAGGCGTCGATGCCCAGCAGACCCAGCAACTCGTCGTCCCATGCATTGGTATGCACATTGAACAGCATGGTGCGGGACGCGTTGGTCACATCAGTGGCATGCAGGCCACCGCCGGTCAATTGCCACATCAGCCAGCTGTCAATGGTGCCAAACGCCAGTTCGCCGCGCTCCGCCTGCGCGCGCGCGCCGGGTACGTTGTCGAGCAGCCATTTGAGCTTGGTGCCCGAGAAATAGGCATCGATCAGCAAGCCGGTTTTCGACTGGATCAGCGCTGCCTTGCCGCGCTCGCGCAGCTCGGCGCAGGTGGCTTCGGCACGCCTGTCCTGCCACACGATGGCAGGGTGAATCGGCTGCCCGGTGGTGCGGCTCCAGACCACTGTGGTCTCGCGCTGGTTGGTGATGCCAAGGGCCTTGATGTCGCTGGCCTTGATGCCCTTCAAGGCGGCGAGCGCCAGGCATTCACGCGCGGTAGCGAGCTGGGTTTGCCAGATCACCATCGGGTCATGCTCGACCCAGCCCGGACGCGGGTAAATCTGCGGCAGCTCCTGTTGCGCCTGGGCGATGACATGCCCATGCTCGTCAAACACGATGCTGCGGGAACTCGACGTTCCCTGGTCAAGCGCAAGCAGATACGTCATGGTTGCCTTTGGTCGAAAAGGAGATGTTGGCTCAGGGCAGGGCGATATGGCAGGACACATCGGCGTCCTCCAGCAGGCCGGTAAAAGGTTCTGGCGGGGCGGCATCGGTGAACAGGCGGTCAATCTGGTCGAGGCGTGCCAGCTCGACCATCGCAGGCCGGTTGAACTTGCTGTTGTCTGCGGCCAGCCATACCTCCCTGGCGTGCTCGATGATGGTTTGCGCCACCTTGACTTCGCGGTAGTCGAAGTCACGCAATGAGCCGTCGAGCTCGATGCCGGAAATGCCGATGACGGCAATGTCCACCCGGAACTGGCGTATGAAGTCCACCGCAGCCTCGCCCACGATGCCGCGGTCTCGCGGGCGCACCACGCCGCCTGCCACGATGACCTCGCAATCACCATTGCCGCACAAAATCGCTGCGACATTCAGGTTGTTGGTGATCACCCGCAGGCCCTTGTGCTGCAACAGCGAGCGGGCAACGGCTTCCGTGGTGGTGCCGATGTTGAGAATTAGCGAGCAGCCGTTGGGGATACGTTCGGCAATCGCCTGCGCAATGCGCGCCTTGCCTTCGGCATGAAGATTTTCGCGCTGCTGATGGGCAATGTTTTCAATAGTGGAGGTGGGCACCCGCACGCCGCCATGAAACCGGGTCAGCAGCCCGGCCTCTGCCAGGCGCTGTACATCACGGCGCACGGTCTGCAGCGTGACTTGCAGTGTGTCTGCCAGGTTCTCGACTGAAGCGGAGCCCTGCGCCCGCACCACATCCATGAGTTTGAGTTGACGGGGGTTTGCGTTCACGCTGACAAAATCCTTAACGGGGCTAACGACTTTATATCGAAACAAAAGGAAACTGATAAGGGAAAATAACTAGAACAAACGCGCTCAAAACAACAAAACTAGAACGAAACCGAATCAGTACCCGAAATAAGTGTGGGAGAAGTCACGGTGTGGAACTATCTGTTGTGTAACCCGGTCCGCTGTCACTCGGAATTCGAACCGCGGAGGCCAAAAAAGCAGCTTGCGCTTGACCATCTCGGCAAACGCGTTGGCGCGGAGCAATGGCTCTACGACCTCACGCTTGCGTCCCGCCCCGGGGAGGTCACGGTGTTGCTCGGCGCCACCCGGGCGGGCAAAACCAGTTTGATGCGCATCATGGCGGGCCTTGACGTGCCCACCGATGGGCGTGTGCATGTTGACGGGGTCGACGTCACCGGTGTGCCCCTGTGTGAGCGCAACGTTGCGATGGTCTACCAGCAGTTCATCAACTACCCGTCGCTCCAGGTGGCGGACAACATCGCGCCGCCGCGCAAGCTGCGCGGCGAGAAAAACCTCGGCGCCAAGGTGCGCAGTCTCGCCGAACGCCTGCATATCAAGATGTTTTTGGACCGCTATCCCGCAGTGCTGTCGGGCGGCCAGCGGCAGCGTGTGGCACTGGCGCGCGCGCTGGCAAAGGGCGCACCCCTGATGCTGCTGGACGAGCCGCTGGTGAATCTCGACTACAAGCTGAGGGAAGAGCTGCGCGACGAGCTGACGCAACTCTTTGCGGCAGGCGACTCGACCGTCATCTATGCGACCCCCGAGCCGGGCGAGGCACTGCTGCTCGGGGGCTATGGAAGAAACTGGCCAACGAGAAGCCGAAGGGCGAGACCATCAATTACGACAAGATGCTCCAGGCCTGGAAAGACGGCAAGTAACGTCAATGCAGGCAGGCTTCGGGTACTGCCAGCGCCCGCGGCCGTCACGCCATCTGCTGATAGTTGCCACAGCGGCAACCGCAAGCGAAGGAACGGATTTGATGCTTACAGGAGTACCAGACCATGACAGGTAATGCAGCGGCTTTTGCCACGCAGCGTGATGAGCTGACAAGTCGGCTTGACGAGCCGCGCACATACGATATCGCCATCATCGGCGGCGGTGCAACCGGACTGGGCGTGGCCCTGGATGCCGCCGTGCGTGGCTTTTCCGTGATCCTGTTCGACTCGCATGACTTTGCAAAGGGCACGTCATCGCGTGCAACCAAGCTGGTACACGGCGGGGTGCGTTATCTGGCGCAGGGCAACATTTCTTTGGTTCGTGAGGCCTTGCATGAGCGTACGACGCTCTTGGCAAACGCGCCGCACCTCGCCCAGCCCCTGCCTTTTGTCATGCCGTCGTACCGATTCTGGGAAGCGCCGTTCTATGGCGTAGGGCTCAAAATGTATGACGCCCTGGCCGGGAAAGCAGGTCTGGGCGCCACCGAGTTCCTCAGTCGCGATGAAACGCTAGCGCTCTTGCCGAATACGCGCCAGCAGCGCCCAGGGGGGCGTCTGCAGGGTGGCGTGAAATACTGGGACGGGCAGTTCGACGACGCCCGCCTTGCGCTTGCCCTGGCAAGAACGGCCGCGGTTCACGGCGGGCTGCTGGTTAATTACTGCTCGGCAACCCGCCTGCTGCACCAGAACGGCAAGATCATCGGCGTTGAGGTTGAGGACCAGGAAACCGGTAAGTCCTACGACATCAAGGCCAAATGCGTGGTCAACGCCACTGGTGTGTGGGTCGACCAGTTCCGCATGGAAGACGCACGGTCAATGGGCAAGGCCGTCCAGGCGATGGTTGCCCCGAGCCAGGGTGTGCACATCGTTGTCGACCGCGAATTTCTGCCGGGCCATCATGCGCTGCTGGTGCCAAAAACCGGTGACGGCCGTGTGTTGTTTGCAGTCCCTTGGCTGGGCAAGACCGTCCTGGGAACCACCGACACGCCGCGCGGCGATCTCGCGCGGGAACCGGAAGCGTTCAGGGAAGAGGTCGACTTCATACTGGGTGAATGCGCAAATTACCTCACCCGATCGCCGACGCGCGCTGATATCAAGAGCATCTGGGTCGGCTTGCGGCCCCTGGTAAAACCGGCCGACAACGGTGGCGACCATACACAGGGTATCTCGCGGGAGCACACGGTTCTAGTCAGCAAGACCGGTCTGGTCACCGTCACCGGCGGCAAGTGGACCACCTACCGGGCCATGGCTGAGGACGTGCTCAACCATTGCTTCCAGGCATCGCTTCTGGCGGCGAAACCGGCGGGAGCGACTGTCAGACTGCCGCTGGTAGGTTCACGTGTGTCAACCAAGAAAATCAGTGACGAGCCTGGAATCCACCTGTACGGCAGCGATGCAGACACGGTACTGGCGCTGCCGGGAGCAGACCGACAACTGGGGGGTGGGCTGACCGAAGCCATGGTGCGATTTGCCGTCCGCTTCGAATACGCAAGAACGGTTGAGGATGTTCTCGCGCGGCGTTCAAGGCTGCTCTTTCTGGATGCAGCCCAAGCAAGGCAGACGGCAGCAGTTGTGGCTGATATCCTCCAGGATGAGAAGATCGCAGACCCCGGGCTGACCGCATTTTTGACACTTTGCGACCAATACCTGCACATACCTCCTTGACGGACTGCTTGCAGGATTGGCGGCCAAATCTAACCCTGGCCCAATACCTACAAGGGCTTGTTGCTATGATATTCATGGTTAACGGGCGCCGCGGTCACGTTTTCGCCAGGTATTTCGAAGTATTGCCAAATACCTGTTGACACAAGCGCCGATTTTGTAGATACTCGTGGGCTTCGCTACATACAGCGAAGAATTCTGCCTAACGGAAGCACTGCAAGTGGTTTGCAGTGTGGACAACAGGCCCAAGACTGATTGATAGAAGCCTTAACCGGCTTCTATCGGTGCAAGTTGGGAACACATTAAATGATTCAAACGCAATCCAAACTCGATGTTGCTGACAACACGGGTGCCAAGTCCGTGATGTGCATCAAGGTGCTGGGTGGATCCAAGCGCCGGTACGCCAGCGTGGGTGATGTCATCAAAGTCAGCATCAAGGAAGCAGCGCCACGTGGCCGCGTCAAAAAAGGCGAGGTTTACAGCGCAGTGGTCGTTCGCACTGCCAAAGGCATCCGCCGCGGCGATGGTTCGCTCGTTAAATTCGATGGCAACGCAGCAGTGTTGCTCAATGCCAAGCTGGAGCCGATCGGCACCCGCATCTTTGGACCGGTAACGCGCGAACTGCGCACCGAGAAGTTCATGAAGATCGTGTCCCTGGCTCCAGAAGTTTTGTAAGGCGCGTCATGAACAAAATTCGTAAAGGTGACGAGATCATCGTCATCGCAGGCCGGGACAAAGGCAAGCGTGGCACGATCACGCAGCGCATCGACGACAGCTATGTGCTGGTCGACGGCATCAATCTGGTAAAGAAGCACACCAAGCCGAATCCTCTTAAGGGAGCCACCGGCGGCATTGTGCAAAAAAGCATGCCGATCCATCAGTCGAACGTCGCTATTTTTAATGCGGCGACCGGCAAAGCGGATCGTGTGGGAATCAAGCTTCTGGCAGACGGCAAGAAAGTGCGCGTCTTCAAGTCCAGTGGCGACGAAATTAAGGCTGCGTAACATGGCACGCTTACAAGATCAATATCGCGAAAAAATCGCTCCGGCGCTGATTGAGAAATTCGGTTACACCACGCCCATGCAGGTTCCGCGTATCACCAAGATTACGCTGAACATGGGTGTCAGCGAGGCTGTGGCTGACAAAAAAGTCATGGATAACGCCGTTGGCGACATGACCAAGATTGCAGGACAGCGCCCGGTAGTTACGAAGGCCAAGAAGGCTATCGCCGGTTTCAAGATTCGCGAAGACCTGCCCATCGGCTGCATGGTGACCTTGCGCGGCCTCAAGATGTACGAATTCCTGGATCGCTTCGTGACGGTGGCCTTGCCGCGTGTACGTGACTTTCGCGGAATTTCCGGTCGCGCGTTTGACGGTCGCGGAAATTACAACATCGGCGTTAAAGAGCAGATTATTTTTCCTGAGATCGAGTACGACAAGGTTGACGCCTTGCGTGGGCTCAACATCAGCATCACCACGACGGCCAAGACCGATGAAGAGTGCAAGGCACTTCTCACCGCCTTCCGTTTTCCGTTCAAGAACTGAAGGCGCAAGATGGCAAAACAAGCATTGCTGCAACGTGAATTGAAGCGCGACAAACTGGTCGCAAAGTTCGCAAAAAAACACGCAGACCTGAAAAAAACTGCTAACGACTTCAAGCGTACCGACAGCGAGCGAGCGCTGGCTCGCCTGGAGTTGCAAAAGCTGCCGCGTAATGCAAACCCAACACGCCAGCGCAACCGCTGCGCGATCACGGGACGTCCTCGTGGCACATTCAGCCAGTTCGGATTGGCACGCCACAAGATTCGCGAATTGGCTTTCGCGGGCGATATCCCGGGCATCACCAAAGCCAGCTGGTAATAGGAGAACCGCAAAATGAGTATGAGTGATCCTATTGCCGACATGCTGACACGCATTCGGAATGCACAAATGGTCGAGAAGGCCGTGGTGCTGGTGCCGTCGTCAAAAGTCAAGATTGCCATCGCGCAGGTCTTGAAGGATGAGGGCTATATCGATGGCTTCTCCGTCAAGAGTGACGAAGGCAAGTCCCAGCTAGAAATTGCCCTTAAGTATTACGCAGGCAAGCCCGTGATTGAGCGCATAGAGCGCGTCAGCCGCCCAGGCCTTCGGGTTTACAAAGGCCATGGCGCCATCCCCCAGGTCATGAACGGCCTTGGCGTGGCAATTGTCACCACACCTCAGGGTGTCATGACTGATCGCAAGGCGCGCGCTACCGGTATCGGCGGCGAAGTGCTTTGCTACGTGGCCTAACGGGCATCAGGAGTAGAAAATGTCTCGTGTAGGAAAAATGCCAGTGTCCCTCCCGGCGGGTGTGGATGTGGCTTTCAAAGATGACCAGATCAACGTGAAGGGCGCCCTTGGCGCCCTGGCGCTGGCTCAAAACCCACTTGTCACCATCAAAAACGATGCCGGCAAGCTGACGTTTGTGCCAGCCAATGAATCCCGCGAAGCAAACGCCATGAGCGGCACCATGCGTCAGCTGGTTAACAATATGGTGACCGGCGTCACGAAGGGCTTCGAGAAGAAGCTCAGTCTGATTGGTGTGGGCTATAAAGCCCAGGCACAGGGCGCCAAACTAAACCTGACGGTTGGTTATTCGCACCCGGTGATTATGGACATGCCTGCTGGCATCACGGCGGCAACTCCGACCCCTACGGAAGTCGTTATCAAGGGATTCGACCGACAGCGCGTCGGCCAGATCGCTGCTGAAGTTCGTGCTGTTCGTCCACCCGAGCCTTACAAAGGCAAGGGCATCCGCTATGCGGATGAGAAGATCACGATCAAAGAAACCAAGAAGAAATAAGGAGCTGCAACATGTTGACCAAAAAAGAGCAGCGCCTTCGTCGTTCACGCCAGACCCGCATTCGCATTGCCACACAAGGCGTTGCCCGGTTGACCGTCAACCGCACCAATCTGCACATTTATGCCAGCGTCATTTCCGGCGACGGTACCAAGGTGTTGGCGGCGGCTTCAACTGCAGAAGTTGAAATCCGCAAGGATCTTGGCGCTTCCGGCAAGGGCGGGAACGTGGCTGCAGCACAGGCTATAGGCAAGCGAATTGCTGAAAAGGCTAAAGCAGCAGGTGTTGAAAAGGTAGCGTTTGACCGCGCTGGCTTTGCGTACCATGGCCGCGTAAAAGCGCTGGCTGATGCAGCCCGCGAAGCCGGCTTGCAGTTTTAAGCAGACTGGATACAAGATATGGCCAAGTTTCAAGCTAAATCAAACAACGACGCTCCAGACGATGGTCTGAAGGAAAAAATGATCGCGGTTAACCGCGTGACCAAAGTGGTGAAGGGTGGCCGGATTCTCGGTTTCGCTGCACTCACAGTGGTCGGTGATGGTGACGGGCGTGTCGGCATGGGAAAGGGCAAGTCGAAAGAAGTGCCTGCAGCTGTGCAGAAGGCTATGGAAGAAGCGCGTCGCAACATGACCAAGGTGTCATTGAAAAATGGCACGATTCACCATAACGTGTTTGGACACTGGGGCGCAGCCAGCGTCATGATGATGCCAGCTGCCAAAGGTACCGGCATTATTGCCGGCGGTCCAATGCGCGCCGTTTTCGAAGTCATGGGCATCACCGATATCGTGGCCAAGAGCCACGGTTCGAGCAACCCCTACAACATGGTGCGCGCCACCATGGACGCATTGAACAACTCCACCACGGCTTCTGATATTGCAGCCAAGCGTGGTAAATCGGTCGAAGAGATCTTCGGCTAAGGCCCAAGATAAGGCGTATCGCCGGGAGCATTTGAAATGACCACAGCAAACAAATTGAAAGTCCAGCTCATCAAGAGCCCGATTGGTACCAAAGAGTCCCATCGCGCAACCGTGCGCGGCCTGGGCCTTCGCGGTATCAATAGCGTGAGCGAGCTTGAGGACACGCCCGCAGTGCGCGGCATGATCAACAAGATCGCCTATCTGGTCAAGATCGTCTGAGCGGAGACTCATCATGGAATTGAATGCAATTAAGCCCGGCCAGGGCGCCAAGCATGCCAAGCGCCGCGTTGGACGCGGCATAGGCTCTGGTATTGGTAAAACAGCCGGACGAGGCCATAAAGGTCAAAAATCCCGTGCGGGTGGCTATCACAAAGTCGGCTTCGAGGGCGGTCAGATGCCTATGCAGCGTCGCCTTCCAAAGCGTGGCTTCAAATCGCAAAACCTCAGATTCAATGCCGAGGTTACCTTGACATCGCTTGAGCAGCTGGGATTGGTGGATGTGGACCTGTTGGCGCTCAAGTCTGCTGGCCTTGTCGGCCAGCACGCGAGAAATGTGAAGATCATCAAAACTGGTGAGTTGACCAAAGTGGTCAAGCTGAATGGCGTCTCTGCTACCGCAGCCGCTAAAGCCTCTATTGAGGCTGCTGGCGGAACTGTTGCCTGATTGACAGATTGACAGGATCCGGACCAGTGGCAACCAACTCGACTCAAATTGCAAAAACCGGCAAGTTCGGTGACTTGCGTAGCAGACTCGTGTTTTTGCTACTGGCGCTGGTCGTTTACAGGATCGGCGCACACATACCTGTACCCGGTATCGACCCTGGACAGCTGAAAGAACTGTTCAAAGGTCAGCAAGGCGGCATACTGAACCTGTTCAATATGTTTTCGGGCGGCGCCCTGTCCCGTTTTACGGTGTTTGCGCTTGGGATCATGCCGTACATCTCAGCATCGATCATCATGCAGCTGCTGACCTATGTGGTTCCCACATTTGAGCAACTGAAAAAAGAAGGCGAAGCTGGGCGGCGAAAAATTACCCAGTACACCCGGTATGGAACCTTGGGTTTGGCGCTGTTCCAGTCAATGGGAATAGCTGTCGCACTGGAAAGTTCACCTGGTCTGGTTTTGGCTCCCGGATTCGGTTTCCGGATGACGGCGGTTGTAAGTCTCACTGCAGGGACGATGTTTTTGATGTGGCTAGGGGAGCAGATCACAGAGCGCGGTCTGGGTAACGGAATATCGATCCTGATCTTCGCTGGTATTGCTGCCGGACTTCCAAGCGCAATGGGCGGGCTTTTGGAGTTGGTTCGTACCGGAGCAATGAGTATCCTGATCGCCATTGTTATTGTGGTCGTGGTGGTGTTGGTTACGTACTTCGTCGTATTTGTCGAGCGGGGCCAACGCAAGATTTTGGTCAACTACGCACGGCGCCAGGTCGGCAACAAGGTGTACGGGGGCCAGTCTTCCCACTTGCCCCTGAAGCTGAACATGGCAGGCGTCATTCCACCGATATTTGCGTCGTCGATTATTTTGCTGCCTGCGACTGTGGTTGGTTGGTTCAGCACTGGCGACAGCATGCGCTGGTTGCGAGATATTGCTGGAACGCTGACGCCGGGGCAGCCAATTTATGTGATGCTGTATGCGGGAGCTATCGTATTTTTCTGCTTTTTCTACACGGCACTTGTTTTTAACAGTCGGGAAACTGCAGACAACCTGAAGAAAAGCGGCGCGTTCATTCCAGGCATACGTCCAGGCGATCAAACGGCGAAGTACATCGATAAGATCTTGGTGCGTTTGACACTGGCAGGTGCGGTATACATCACTTTTGTATGTCTGTTGCCTGAATTTTTGATACTCAAATACAACGTTCCTTTCTATTTTGGTGGAACGTCTCTGATGATCATTGTCGTCGTTACCATGGATTTCATGGCGCAGGTTCAAAACTACATGATGTCGCAACAGTATGAGTCCCTGTTGAAGAAGGCCAATTTTAAGACATCTCTCGGCAATTGAAGTGTAAGACTGGTTGGGTCGCAGGCCCAGACAAGATTACGGACGGATGTCGATCGGTTAGGCTCAAGTTGGATAAGTCATACTCGCTTCGCCAGGAATGGCCAATAAGTCTGTGTGACAGTGGGAATTGCCTTTAATTTCGTGCTTTTTGCGCACATCAGAGAATTTAGGAGATAGAAATGAGAGTTTCAGCTTCGGTCAAGAAAATTTGCCGCAACTGTAAAGTCATCCGTCGCAAGGGTGTTGTCCGCGTAATTTGCACAGACCCGCGTCATAAGCAGCGTCAAGGCTGATTCCAAGAGTTTTAGAGGACCAAAATGGCTCGTATCGCTGGTATTAATATTCCGCCGCAGCAGCACGCTGAGATCGGTTTGACTGCAATATTTGGTATAGGTCGTACACGCGCTCGCAAAATATGCGAAGCATGTGACATCGCTTATTCCAAAAAGATCAAGGATCTCACGGACGGGGATCTGGAGAAAATCCGTGATCGCATCGCTTTGTTCACGATCGAGGGCGACCTTCGCCGCGAAACGACGATGAACATCAAGCGGCTGATGGACATCGGTTGCTATCGCGGCTTTCGTCACCGCCGAGGTCTTCCAATGCGCGGACAGCGTACGCGTACAAACGCCCGTACGCGCAAGGGTCCACGTAAGGCTGCGGCCTCGTTGAAGAAATAAGCAAGTAAGAGGTTTTTATGGCTAAGTCACCAAGCAGTAACGCAGCTCAACGCGTTCGCAAAAAAGTCCGCAAAAATATTGCGGATGGTATTGCCCACGTTCACGCATCGTTCAATAACACCATCATCACGATTACCGATCGTCAGGGAAATGCTCTTTCGTGGGCGTCTTCCGGTGGACAGGGTTTCAAAGGCTCGCGTAAATCGACGCCGTTCGCGGCTCAGGTGGCATCCGAAGTTGCAGGACGAGCGGCTATTGAACAAGGTATTAAAAACCTTGACGTCGAAATCAAAGGTCCTGGCCCCGGGCGGGAATCATCCGTTCGAGCTTTGGGCGCACTTGGAATTCGAATCAATTCCATTGCCGACGTGACGCCTGTTCCCCACAACGGTTGCCGTCCTCAAAAGCGTCGCCGTATTTAATTCTTCTCGTTGCCAGACGATCGCGTGATTGCGGTCTGTTGGCTACGAGCTTACTGAAGCCCACCGCCTTTCGCTACGCGCTGAAGGCTCCTGCAGCAATGCGGAAGATGACATAAGGAAAATCAAGTGGCACGTTATCTAGGCCCTAAGGCCAAGCTGTCCCGCCGTGAAGGTACAGACCTATTTTTGAAAAGTGCTCGTCGCGCAATCGGCGACAAGGCAAAATTCGACTCCAAGCCGGGTCAGCATGGTCGCACCTCTGGCACCCGCACTTCCGACTTTGGCCTCCAACTGCGCGAGAAGCAAAAAGTCAAACGGATGTATGGCGTTCTTGAGAAGCAGTTTCGCCGCTACTTTGAAGAGGCAGACCGCAGGAAGGGAAACACGGGCGCAAATCTGTTGTTCATTCTGGAGTGCCGGCTTGACAACGTCGTCTACCGTATGGGTTTTGGTTCCACACGTGCAGAGGCACGTCAGCTGGTTTCGCATAAAGCGATAACGGTCAACGGCGGATCGGTAAACATTCCCTCTTATATGGTCAAGGCGGGTGACGTTATCGCAGTGCGCGAGAAGTCCAAGAAGCAGACCCGCGTTGCTGAAGCCTTGCAGCTTGCTCAGCAAGTCGGCATGCCGGCATGGGTCGATGTCAGCTCGGACAAGGGTGAGGGAACCTTTAAGAAAGTGCCTGATAGAGACGAGTTTGCTGCCGACGTCAACGAGTCATTGATCGTTGAGTTGTATTCACGCTGATTTAGTTAAGGCAGATGCGAACAGCGCATCTGCCGATTTCGCTTCGCCGGCCTTATCGGTGTAACGAGCCGAGGGTATTGAGAGGAAGATTGCATGCAAACGAATTTATTGAAACCAAAAACCATCAATGTTGAGCAGCTTGGTACCAATCGCGCCAAGGTAACGTTGGAGCCTTTCGAGCGCGGGTACGGTCATACGCTGGGCAATGCCTTGCGGCGCGTTTTGCTTTCGTCAATGGTTGGTCATGCTGCGACCGAAGTCACGATAGCGGGTGTTCTACACGAGTATTCTTCTATTGACGGAGTTCAAGAGGACGTCGTCAATATTCTGCTGAACCTCAAGGGCGTTGTCTTCAAGCTGCACAATCGCGATGAGGTGACGCTCAGCCTCCGTAAGGATGGAGAAGGTCCTGTTACCGCCGCCGATATCCAGACACCTCATGACGTTGAGATCATCAATCCTGAGCATGTAATTGTCAATTTGTCTCATGGCGGCAAGATTGATATGCAGATCAAAGTGGAAAACGGCAGGGGATACGTCCCCGGAACCATGCGTCGCTATGGTGACGAATCTACCAAGTCTATCGGCCGTATAGTGCTTGACGCTTCGTTCTCGCCCGTCAAACGGGTGAGTTACACAGTTGAAAGTGCGAGGGTCGAGCAACGCACTGATCTGGACAAACTGGTCCTTGAAATAGAGACGAATGGTGCGGTGACTGCAGAGGATGCGGTCCGCGCGTCGGCCAAAATCCTGGTAGAACAGCTCGCGGTTTTTGCTCAGCTTGAGGGAAATGAGTTGGCGGCGTTCGACGCTCCGGTTCAGCGCAGTTCGCAACAGTTCGACCCGATCTTGCTGCGACCAGTTGATGAGTTGGAACTGACCGTCCGTTCTGCAAACTGCCTCAAAGCCGAAAATATATATTACATCGGTGATCTGATTCAGCGCACCGAAAATGAGTTGCTCAAGACTCCAAATCTTGGACGAAAGTCTTTGAATGAAATCAAAGAAGTTCTTGCTTCTCGTGGCTTGACTTTGGGCATGCGTCTCGAGAGTTGGCCACCTGCTGGCTTGGACAAACACTGATATTGATGATTATTTAAACCATCCCCAAGGGATGGCGCACAAGTAGTACCTTGCACGGCTATTTGAATACTTAAAGGAAATAATATGCGTCACGGACACGGACTTCGAAAACTCAACCGTACAAGCGAACACCGTCTTGCAATGTTGAGGAACATGATGAACTCATTGCTGCAACATGAGGCCATCAAGACCACCCTGCCTAAAGCCAAGGAACTGCGTCGTGTGGTAGAGCCAATGATTACCTTGGCTAAAGTACCCACGTTGGCAAATAAGCGACTCGCCTTTGACCGCCTTCGTGATCGCGACATGGTTGTCAAGCTTTTTGCTGAACTGGGTCCGCGTTACCAAGCTCGTCCTGGGGGTTATACCCGTATATTGAAAATGGGTTTTCGTGTCGGCGACAACGCACCCATGGCACTGGTTGAATTAGTTGACAGGCCAGATGTGTTAAATGTCTCTGAAGAAGCACCGAACAAGGCGTAATGAGGTATACTTAAGCCATATCGCGCGGTGGAGCAGCCTGGTAGCTCGTTGGGCTCATAACCCAAAGGTCGTAAGTTCAAATCTTGCCCGCGCAACCAACATCCATGCCATCTCGGCTGGTAGCAAAACGCCCACTAACAAGTGGGCGTTTTTCTTTGTAACCTGCCCACAGGCCTTTAGCTGGCCAGGCTGGACCCAACAAGCTTGAAAAGATCTGGATATGGCCCTATGCGCACAGCACAGGGCTAATCGTGTCGATAACGCATGACATCGCAAATTGATCGAGTTCGTCGAAGTTTTTGAATATGGTTGTTGAGCCTCATTGAGCCTCAGAAAATTCTGCCCCATTCAACCTAACAATTTCCGGCCAAAACTGACGCGCGTAAGCACTATTCTGGTTCTTTTAAAAGCGGAAGAAAATTAAAGGTGATAGACGTCGCGACATCGAATGTCATCAGATGGGGGATGGAGATCGGATGTCCACCCGCAGGTTTTCAACGGGTAGGCGTGGCTCACAACAAGTAGGTAGCACCCGCGATCGGCGGAGACCCAGCCCAACTGCACGCGGCGGGTCGGCTCCCAGCAAGCTTGATCCCTATGCCCAGAAGCTCACCACCTGCCGGGATTTGAGGCAACGAGATCGCGCTCTAGCAGCGGTACTCAAAGGCGGATCCACACAGGCTTAGCCTAGCAAAAAACCTAGGACTTGTGCCCATCCAGAGCACCTTGTGCTGATAAAGACTGTGAGTGCATATTCGATGGAAAACTCAAGTCGAACTTCACCGGATTTCGACAGCCTACGGCGCGTGGGCTTGTAAACAGCCAAAACTACTAATTTTTCGAGCGAGAAAAGCACGTTCGTCGAAAAGTTGGCGTTGGCGCTTCTAACAGCGCGCTTAGTCTTGACGTGTGCATCGGTAAGGGGTTTGCTGTGCGAGACGACGTAGGGGGCCGGAAATCTCTTCGCCGTCACAATGGCGTGAACCATAGGTAAGTAGCAAGAACATGCCTTACGACGTCCAGACTATTTCCAGCTGCGATCCATCGAATCGTGCTCCCAGAAAGCCAAAAGGTCTCGCAACCGAGGTTGGAGACCTTTTGATGTCCTGTTCAGCTAGAAGCTGAACAATCTTTTATAACGGCATTTCTGCCGTCAGAACTTACGAGGGCTTAATAACCGCCGCGACCACCACCGCCGCCACCGCCGTAGCCGCCGCCACCGGAGCGACCGCCGCCGCCGCCACCGTAGCCACCGCCGCCCGAGCGATCACCGCCACCGCCGCCACCACCGTAACCGCCACCACCGCCACCAAAGCCACCGGTACGTGGAGGACGAGCCTCCATTGGACGTGCTTCGTTAACCGTGATGCTACGGCCACCGAGGGACTGGCCGTTCATGCCAGCAATGGCGGCTTGCGCCTCGGCATCGCTGCCCATTTCGACAAAGCCGAAACCCTTGGAGCGACCGGTGTCGCGTTCCATCATTACTTTGGCGCTAGTAATAGAGCCGAATTCGCCAAAAGATTGCTGCAGATCTTCGTCACGCACCGTGTAAGGAAGGTTGCCGACGTAAAGTTTGTTGCCCATGAAGGACTCCTAAAAAAAACATAAAAACAAAAGCGATGGGGTCCCGAAAGCACAACAAACCCGAAAAGTACCGCCGTAGCGCGCGAAACTGACCGATCACCTATCTGTGCAGGATTTGGCCTGCACTCCCGCGATTATGCGCCACCTTGGGCCGATCTGGGTAAAAGTGCGATTTTCTGCATTCTCGCGGTAATTTGCGCTTGCGCGGATGTTGGTTGCGACATGAGATATGGGCACGCCACCTGTGTGTGCGCTTTTTGATACCCGTGATGCGGCAAGCGCAGGCGGCATGTGTCAAACGACCTAGGTCACCCCATGCAATCTTCGCAATCGGTGTTGTCGATACCACGAGACGCTCCAAGGTGTGCGCTTTTGTCGTGAGCGGCCGACAGACCGTCGCCTTTGCATCCGACCAGTCTGTCAGTCGCCGGACGTCAGCCAGGCTGTCCACGAAGCCACCTCTTGTAGATAGCGGCGAAATCAGGACTGGCTACCGCCTGCGCCCCTTTCCGACATCTGCGCCATCCTGCAACGACAGCAGCTGACCCGTACGCGGATTGCCTTGGCCAGCCAGAAAATGTTGATAAACAGATTCCACACGCTGCTGACCCCGATGCCTTTTCGACCTGCAGCCAACGCTTGTGCGCATCGCTCACTGTCGCGACGAGCGCTCGCCTTGATTTCTCAAGGCGCTGACCCAGCACCTCGTGCCCAGTCCACAATCCGCTTCCCGATTTGCCCCGGGCAAAGAACAGGCTAGGTCTGGGGCCGCGCAAATTGCGTCCGCTGCCAAGTTTGCCAACATGCGTGCCGCCGATGGAGCTGCTGTACAACAAGCCGGTGCAATGCGCGCGCAGCGATTGGTGAAAACAGCGTTACCGGCAAAGTCGATGTACATACAGTTCAGGCTGGGCTCAGTTCTGCAACTGCGCATAGGTCAGCACGCGTTCATAGCAGCCCAGACTTTCACAGAAATCCACATCGCGGGCTGACGTCAGGCCGACCACCACGGAATGACCGGGAGCCCCGAAGTAAGCGTTGTCGGCAAATAAATCGTCGATCTGCCAGGAGGGGATGAAGAGCGGACGCAGCAGCGCCTGATGTCCTCGGTTTGCGGTGTGTAGAAAGGGTCGGCATGGCAACGTATGGGCTGGTTGTAGATCATGTGCAGTTCGGTGCGATGCGGCGCTGCATCGATAAATGACGACAGCGACACCCGCGACGGTGCCAGGTCGACATGCGTGCTCATCGGAAAGTAGCCATAAATACGCTCGCCTACCGAAAGATCGCCCTGACGTGATTCGTTTACCGTGCCGAAGCCACAGACCGGTATGCGGCCCCAGGCCGCAGCGGCGGAACCGTCATCATGCGCAACCGGGAAGAAACGCCAATAGTTCATGGCATCGCCAGACGCTGCATAGGTGGTGTCGTTAGAGGTCAGGGCAAAACGGTCAACCGCAGTCCGGGTTTGCCCCGGCAAGCGGCGCCAAGTGCGCGTGGCGGTTTGGGGTTTGCCAAGTTTTTCTTTAAGGACAGGAAGTCCAGTGTTTGATCCATGCCAGCACATACGGAAAACCCTGCGGCTCGTACAACTGTCCGACCTTGGCTTGGGTCGGGAGCGGGTGCTGCAGCCATGAAGATGGTGCCAGGGTGCAGGCTGCCAGCGTCCCGGAGACTCCAGCCAACCATAAAGGCAATCACAAGTTGCTATAATATTAATAGCTGCAAGTCCTGACGTATATTGGGCTATGGGCATATATTTTATAAATTTTCATGGGTGGATCGATTGACGGTTCACCCGACGCGAAGTGCGCGAAATGACCGCTGCGCGACGCTGATGCCACCAACCGCATGGTTGATCCTGGCGATGCACGAGGCGTGGCAGGTTGAGGCTCTAACCCTACATGTCGACCCCATCAACTAACGTTCAACGCGCTTTCATCACCCACTCATTGCGCGACCGGAACGGGCCAGCCATCCTCTAGTCACCGCGTTTGTCCTACATAAAGTAGAGCGTTTTTCGCTCATAATTTTCATAAGTTTCTAATCATCCAACTGAAATTCCACAAGGCAGCGGACCCTATGCAAGAGACGGAAAAAGCCAAGTCACGCAAGCTATCAGCCGCTGTCGATATTCAACCCCTCCCTCCCAAGCGGTCACCCAGAACCAAAATCGCCACTTCCAGTTCTGATCATGCGGATGATTCCGCCGATGCACGCTCGCGCCGGATTCTGGCCACGATGATGTCGTTCAGGGACGGTGATTTCAGCGTGCGCCTGCCCGCCAACTGGGCCGGTACCGACGGGCGCATTGCAGAAGCCTTCAACCAGAGCATTGCCCATGCGGAGCGCATCACCCGCGAGGCCTCCCGGCTAAGTGAGACCGTGGGCAAGGAAGGCCGACTCTCCCAGCGCATGTTCGTGCCCGGTGCTGCCGGGGGCTGGGCGGACCAGGTTGATTCGCTCAACACGCTGGTTGACGACCTGGTGCGACCGACAACCGACATCGCCCGCACCATCGGTGCTGTGGCCAAAGGTGACCTGGGCCAGTCTATGGAACTTCAGGTTGACGGGCGTGGATTGAAGGGCGAATTTTTGCGATCTGCCCGGCTGGTCAACAGCATGATCGAGCAGCTGTCTGTGTTTACGTCCGAGGTAACGCGGGTGGCGCGTGAGGTCGGCACCGAAGGCAAGCTGGGCGGGCAGGCAAAGGTCAAGGGCGTGTCGGGTGTGTGGAAGGACCTGACCGACTCGGTGAACCAGATGGCGGGCAACCTGACGGCGCAGGTTCGCAACATTGCCGATGTGACGATTGCCGTGGCCAACGGCGATTTGTCCAAGAAGATCACGGTGGACGTGCGCGGAGAAATCCTGCAGTTGAAGGAGGCCACCAACACCATGGTGGACCAGCTCCGCTCGTTTGCCTCGGAGGTTACCCGCGTCGCGCGAGAAGTCGGTACCGATGGCCGCCTGGGCGGCCAGGCCGTGGTTCCCGGCGTTGCCGGCACCTGGAAAGACCTGACCGATTCCGTGAATTCGATGGCCAACAACCTGACTTCGCAGGTGCGAAATATTGCAACCGTAACCACGGCTGTTGCGCGCGGTGACTTGAGCCGCAAGATCACGGTTGACGTCAAGGGCGAGATTCTCGAGTTGAAGGAAACCATCAACACGATGGTCGACCAGCTGAACGGGTTTTCATCCGAGGTGACGCGTGTCGCACGAGAGGTGGGAACCGAGGGCAAGCTGGGCGGCCAGGCGCAGGTGCCAGGCATTGCCGGTACCTGGAAGGACCTGACCGATTCCGTCAACTCGATGGCGTCCAACCTGACCGGCCAGGTGCGCAACATCGCCGGCGTGGCCACCGCGATCGCCAAGGGAGATCTGTCCTCAAAAATCACGGTTGAAGTGAAGGGCGAAATTCTTGCGCTGAAGGAAACCATCAACACCATGGTTGACCAGTTGAATGGATTCGCCTCCGAGGTGACGCGGGTAGCCCGTGAGGTGGGCACTGAAGGCAAGCTGGGCGGGCAGGCCCAGGTACCCGGCGTTGCCGGCACGTGGAAAGACTTGACCGACAACGTGAACTTCATGGCTTTCAACCTGACGGGCCAGGTGCGAAACATTGCCGAGGTCACCACCGCTGTTGCCAACGGCGATCTGTCAAAGACGATCACCGTTGACGTGAAGGGTGAGATCCTGGAGCTGAAAAACACGATCAACACCATGGTTGACCAGCTCAATGGTTTTGCATCGGAGGTGACGCGGGTTGCGCGCGAAGTGGGCACCGAAGGCAAATTGGGCGGCCAGGCCGCTGTGCCGGGCGTTGCCGGCACCTGGAAAGACCTGACCGACAGCGTCAACTTCATGGCGTCCAACCTGACGGGGCAGGTTCGCAACATTGCCGAAGTAACCACTGCGGTGGCACGGGGCGACCTGTCTAAAAAAATCACCGCTGACGTGCGCGGTGAGATTTTGGAGCTGAAAAACACGATCAACACCATGGTCGATCAGCTCAATGGATTTGCAGGTGAGGTCAGCCGCGTGGCACGGGAAGTGGGAACAGAAGGCGCTCTTGGCGGACAGGCGCAGGTGCTTGGCGTGGGCGGCACCTGGAAAGATCTGACCGACAACGTCAACTCGATGGCGTCGAACCTCACCGCGCAGGTGCGAAACATTGCAGACGTGGCAACGGCGGTCGCGAACGGTGACCTGTCCAAAAAGATTACGGTGGACGTGAAGGGCGAGATTCTGGAATTGAAAAACACCATCAACACGATGGTGGACCAGTTGAACGGTTTCGCTGGCGAGGTGACCCGCGTTGCCCGTGAAGTAGGCACCGACGGAAAGCTGGGTGGTCAGGCGCAGGTGCGTGGCGTTGCCGGCACCTGGAAAGACTTGACCGACAACGTCAACTCGATGGCCAACAACCTGACCGGTCAGGTGCGAAACATTGCTGACGTGACCACCGCGGTCGCTCGCGGCGACCTGTCGCGCAAGATCACGGTGGAGGTGAAGGGTGAAATCCTGGAACTGAAAAACACGATCAACACCATGGTCGACCAGCTCAACGGCTTTGCGTCTGAAGTGACGCGCGTGGCCCGCGAAGTGGGCACTGAAGGCAAACTGGGTGGGCAGGCTGAAGTGCACGGTGTGGCCGGCACCTGGAAAGACCTGACCGACAACGTCAATTTCATGGCGTCCAACCTGACCGGCCAGGTGCGCAATATTGCAGACGTAGCAACCGCCATTGCCAAGGGTGACCTGTCATCCAAGATCACAGTGGAGGTCAAGGGCGAGATCCTGCAGCTCAAGCAGACCATGAACACCATGGTCGACCAGCTCAACGCCTTCGCCGGCGAGGTGAGCCGGGTCGCACGCGAGGTGGGCACCGACGGCAAGCTCGGTGGCCAGGCCGCCGTGGAAGGCGTGGCCGGCACCTGGAAGGACTTGACGGACAACGTCAACTCCATGGCCTCCAACCTGACAGGCCAGGTCCGCAACATCGCGGAGGTGACCAACGCCGTGGCCAACGGCGACCTGTCCAAGAAGATCACCGTGGACGTGCGCGGTGAAATCCTGGAGCTGAAGGAAACCATCAACACCATGGTGGACCAGCTGAACGCGTTCGCGGCCGAAGTGTCGCGGGTGGCGCGGGAAGTGGGCACCGAGGGCAAGCTGGGCGGCCAGGCCCAGGTGCCGGGTGTCGCGGGGACCTGGAAGGACCTGACCGACAACGTCAACTCCATGGCCAACAACCTGACCGGCCAGGTCCGCAACATCGCCGACGTGGCCACCGCCATCGCGCGGGGCGACCTGGGCCGCAAGATCACGGTGGAGGTGAAGGGCGAGATCCTCCAGCTCAAGGTATCCATCAACACGATGGTGGACCTGCTATCCTCCTTCGCGTCCGT